>JAGUWJ010000196.1 GCA_020062425.1 Actinomycetota bacterium | reverse complement strand
TCCTCCCAAGTAGACATAGCCTTACCTACCCGGCGAGCCGGGATCGGGAGAAGCTGCGTCTTGACTTGGGCTTCTTACAGGTGACCCCAGAAGGTGAATTCTGGTTTCTCACATGAGTTTGATTGAACGGGGGTCAAAGAATGCGCCCCGCCTCTCGTGCTCATCCCAGGGTGTAATATAATCCACCCGGATATGAAGCCCGTCTTAGGAGGTCGAAAGTGGAGAAGAAATACCCGTACTTCACCGAGGAGCACGATATGCTCCGCCAATCCATAAGGGATTTCGCGGACAAGGAGCTTGCCCCGTTCGCCGAGGAGTGGGACGAGAAAGAGGCTTACGATATCAACGCCTTCCACAAGATGGGAGAGCTGGGTTTCCTGGGCTTGAGGGCCCCTGAGGAGTACGGCGGGGGGGGTGGTGATTACTGGACCATCGTCACCCTGTTCGAGGAGCTCATCAACAGCGGGGCAAGCGGCTTCATGACCGCCATGGGCGTACACATCGAGGTGGCTATGCCTGCGCTCTTCTCTCACACCAACGAGGAGCAGAAGCAGAAATACCTCGTTCCTGCCATCAAGGGGGAGTCGCTGGGAGCGCTCGCCGTCACTGAGCCCGAGGCTGGCAGCGACGTGGCCTCGATTCTGACCACGGCAGTGGAAGACGGCGATTCCTACATCATCAACGGCAACAAGATCTTCATCACCAACGGCGCGAGAGCCGACTGGGTCATCGTCGCCGCCAAGACGGACAAGAGTGCCGGCTACGCGGGCATCACCGAGTTCATCGTCGACACCGACACGCCGGGTTTCGAGGTGAGCCGCAAGCTGGACAAGGTGGGCTTGAGGAGCAGCGACACGGCGGAGTTGTTCTTCACCGACATGAAAGTGCCTAAGTCCAGCGTCCTGGGCGAGGTGAACCAGGGCTTTTTCCAGATTATGTCTAACTTCCAGCCCGAGCGCCTGCTGGTGGCCATCGGCGCTTACGCGGCGGCACAGCGCATCCTTCAGATGGCCATCGACTACGCGAAAGAACGCAAGCAGTTCGGCAAAGCCATCTCCCGGCACCAGCACAACGCCTTCAAGATAGCCGAGCTGGCTACCAAGATAGAGGCCTCGAAGGAATTGACATACCGCTGCTGCGACATGTACAACCGCGGAATCGACTGCCTGAAGGAAGTGTCCATGGCGAAGTGGTACTCCACCGAGGTCTGTAACGAGGTCGCTTACGATGCCATGCAGTTGATGGGCGGCTACGGCTACATGAAGGAGTATCCACTGGAGAGGGCATGGCGGGATGCCAGGATACAGACCATAGTGGCCGGGACCACGGAGATACAGAAATTGATCATCACGAGGACGCTTGACCTCTGAGCGCACGTAGCAACGAAACCTGGAGCCGGGCTCACCTGCCCGGCTCTTTTTTGCCTACGGATATGTTCCTGTCAGCCTCTTTTCCTATCGAACACCAAAAATACGCCTTTCCCTGAAGTTTAACTACAGCGTTCAAGCACTAAAATATTTCCCTGCAAATTCTCAATAATCCCACTTATTAAGCCAAATATCGGATTTCTTTGCCTGCTCCGGGGGCCAAAGAAAAAGGTAAAAAAAGGAAAGTCACCGGCCATAAATGAATATTTACTTGAGATGACAGTCAGAGCCGGAGTACATGACAGCAACTGGGTCCAGATAGATTACGGTGCGGCTGTAACGCCGTTCATCGAGCATTTGCGTCGTTGTCTGCCTTTCCTGCTCATCGCGTCTATCGCAGTGGGCGCGGCGTTCTTCGCCATCAGCTGCCAGGGGTCGACAGTGGCGTTCAATAACGGGTCCAGGGTGGCTACGCTCAACATCGAGGTGGCCAACACCGCCAGCGAGCGGGCCAGGGGCCTCTCAGACAGGGAGGAGCTCGCCGCGGACAGCGCTATGCTGTTCGACTTCGGAACCGACAGCACGTCGAGCTTCTACATGAAGGACACCAGCATCCCGCTCTCCATCGCTTTCATAGACTCGAGCGGGAAGATACTCGCGATAGAGAACATGAGGCCGTTCGACATCGCGCCCGTCGCGCCACCGGGGCCTTACCGCTATGCGGTCGAGGCCAACCAGGGCTGGTTCGAGGAGCACGGCGTCGAGCAGGGTTCAAGGGCGACCATAGATATTTAAAAAACGGACGAGCCCCCCGAGCACGAACGGGCCCGGCTGGTTTTTCCTCCAGCCGGGCCCACCCCTTTTCCAATCAATATGTTACGCTTCGATCCGGCTTCAGGCCTCCACCTGGACCATTGCGTTGGTTATCGATATCTCCTCAGGGCGCTCCTTTGTCCGCACCTGGAAGAGCACCTTGCCTCCGCCCTCGTCCCACATCTCTGTGACGATGGTCTCGCCCGGGAAGACCGGCCTGGAGAACCTCACCTTGACCGACTTGAACTTCGCCGGGTCGTTTTCGCAGTACTCCTGGAGCACAGCCCTGCAGGCGTGCCCGAAAGTACATAGCCCGTGCAGGATAGGCCTGTCGTATCCGGCCATAGCCGCGAAGTTGGGGTCCGCGTGGAGCGGGTTTATGTCACCTGAGAGCCTGTACAGCAGCGCCTGCCATGGTACCGTTGGCATCTCAACCGTCTTGTCCGGAGGCCGGTCTGGCGCTTCGTTTCCCGGTGCGGGGCCCTTCTCTCCGCCGAAGCCGCCCTCGCCCCTCACGAAAGTACCGAAGACGTTGAAGTACACCACATCTCCGGACTCGTCCACTGTCTCGCACTCGAGCTCGATGAGCGCTCCCTTGCCCTTGTCAAAGATGCGTGCCACCAGCGGCTTCGTTGTAAGTTTGCCGGACGTGCCGGGCTGCTTCCTTATCTCGAGGTACTGCTCACCGTGCAGTATCATCACCGGGTTGATCTCCAGCCCCGGCACTCCGAAGATGCTCATCAAGGCCGGAAACGGGGGCACCACGCCGAAGCTCGGCAGGACTGTGAGCCCAGGCGGGTTCTCGTAGGTGAACTTCAGACCGTCCGGGTCGTAGCCCGAACCGACGCCGAGGGCGTACAGGATCACTTTGTTCTGGTCGTACTCGTAAGTCAGCGCGGGCATCTCCGCGCCGACGGCCTTCTCGAGGTCTATAGGCATGCCAATACCTCCTAACCGTTGTCGGTCCCCAAAATCAGCCTCACCGGCCGGCAGTGACGCGGGGGTCTTCCCGGGTCAACGACCGCACCGGACTATTGTTAGAACTTGAGGTGGCTCAGAGAATGACCCGTCTGAGCGGTAGCCGAATCGTACTCGACCGCGCCTTCCAGGTTGGTTATCTCACTCCAGTTGGCGGCGATGTCATCCGGCGTTACCTTTGCAGGATCGTCGAAGAAGAAACCGGGTCCCTCAACGACCGCCGCTCGGCTGAAGTAGCCCGCGCCGGCCACGAATATCTGACCGGACGCCTCGCAGGCCTCGCTCACCGCGTAAACCGCTATCGGCGATACGAACTCCGGCTTCAGCATCTCAACGACCTGCGGGGGCATGACCGTAGCGGTCAGGCGGGTCCCCGCCACCGGGATGAGGGTGTTAGCCTTGATGTTGTACTTGGCACCCTCGAGCTTGACCGAGAGCATCATGCCGGCGATACCCAGCTTGGCCGCGCCGTAGTTGGTCTGGCCGAAGTTCCCGTATGCGCCAGCGGCGGAAGAGGTGGACAGAATCCTGCCGTAACCCGCTTCCCTCATGTGCGGCATAGCCGCCTTGGTGCAGAAGAACGTTCCCGACAAATGGACCGCGATGATGAGATCCCAGTCGACCACTTCCATCTTCATCATGCTCTTGTCGCGCAGGATGCCCGCGTTGTTGATAAGGATGTCGACCCTGCCCCACGTGTCGATCGCCGTCTGGATGATCTTCTGGGCGCTGTCCCACTCGGAAACGCTGTCGTAGTTGGGCACCGCCTCGCCGCCCGCCGCCTTGATCTCGTCGCAGACCTTCTGCGCGGGGGTCGCGTCACCGCCGGTCCCGTCCATGGCGCCGCCAAGGTCGTTGACGACCACCTTCGCCCCGCGG
>JAGUWJ010000062.1 GCA_020062425.1 Actinomycetota bacterium | reverse complement strand
TTCGGAGCGGCTGCCGCCTGGGCGGCTGCCTGCGCGTCAGCGATACGCCGGTCCACCTCGGCGACTTCACTACAGGCCGGTTCCAGCTCGGCGTGAGTCAGCTTTCCAGCCAAGTACAGCTCGTAGACCTGCTCCCCGAGAGCCTCCAGCTTCTTCGCGCGCTCTCTCTTGAGCTGCACCTCGTCGGCCTTGGCCTTGGTCTGTTCGGTTGCGCTGGTGATCGTCTCCTGGATCTTGTCGAAGAAGCCCATCTCGCACCTCCGGGTTCGGTGTTGCGTTCAGCTATGATGATACCAGCGCGACACCATTCGAGGAAGGCGAGGCGACCTGCAGCTCTAGCCCTCGAGGTCCTGCTCGAGGTAAGCCTGAGCCAGCTCCTCGTAAAGGTTCTTGCCGGCCCTGAAGGCTTCCTTCGCCTTCTCCGACAGCTCCTTTATTGGCTGGGAGGGGACCCCGCCGACGAGCCAGCCCGCCTCGACCTCCGTCCTCGGGGTGACAACGGAGCCGGCCGAGACGACCGCCTGCTCACCGATGACGGAGTCATCCAGCACCACCGAGTTTATCCCGATCAGGGCCCCGTCCTTCACCGTACAGCCGTGCAGGACCGCGGCGTGTCCCACCGTGACGTCCGCCCCGACCACGGTCGGCGAGGCGGCCGTGCAGTGCAGTACGCAGTTGTCCTGAACGCTGGAACGCTCACCAACGGTTATTGAGTTCCAGTCCGCCCTGATGACGGCGCCCCACCACACGCTGGCGCGGCTCTCGACTACGACGTCTCCAATGAGAACGGCGGTCGGAGCGACAAAGGCGTCGGGGGCTACCCTGGGGACATTCCCGTTCATCTCGATCTGCATTGCGCCTCCAGCTGAGCTGATAATCTTGATCGTCCACATACCCGAAAGTGATTCCGGACGTTTAAGTCTATAAGATAGGACATATGATGGAAAACCGAGGCGTGAGCGAAGATGCCCGTTGAGGATGACGCGGCGGCCGGGCCGCGAAAGGTGAGCAGATACAGCCTCGATCCCAGGGTCTCGGCCTTCCCTTCACTGAGGGAGTTCCTTCGCGTGACACTGAGGCCGTTCGATCCGATAGGCCCTTATCTGTACGACATCATCTCCGCGACCCACGAGGCCGCGAAGAACGCCGTCGTACATAATCCCGATTCCGACCTCTCGGTAGAGGTCGTCTGCCGCGTGATGCCCGATTCGGTGGTCGTGGAGGTAAACGACCGCGGCAGCGGCTTCGACGCCCGCTCGCTTCCCCCATCCCGGCCGGAGCCCGAGGCGCTGGCCGGCAGGGGGATGTTCATCATCTACTCGCTGATGGATGAGGTCGAGACCAGGTCCGGCAAAGCGGGGACAAGCGTGCGGATGATGAAACGCTTCACCCCGTCCCCTTCCTGACTAGGGCTGGAGAGCTTCTTCGGCGCTGACGCCCTCCACGGTGATCTCCACCGAGCTGATGGATTGGTCGTTTGAGGTTATGGTCTCATCTATCTGCCTGGTGATCGCTTCGACCATGGCCGCACCGCCGCCGTAGGAGCGCAACTCCCCTGAGAAGTCGGCGAGCGCCTTGCCGCCGCTTGCCGAGTAGCTGATCAGCCGCGTACCCTCAGGGATGGCGGTGCCGATGCCCTCGCGGACTTCTTCCTCGTCGGGACCCTCCAGGAGTTTCCTCAGTGCCGCCTCCGGCCCGGCTCTGTCGACGGTCCGTGATACGGGGAATGCCGACTCTCCCTTGATGAAGAAGACATCGACCACCGCCTCTCCGCCCGGTGCCGAGTCGTCCCCCGGGGTCTTGACAGGCGAGCTGGTAACGGTGGGGGAACCGTTGTTCCGCCCGCTCTCCCCGCATCCGCCCGCCAGAACAGCGAGTATCAGGACGGCAACCAGCAGTACGACCGCGGCCGCCTTTCCTGCCATGTCCATGGGAACCTCCACAGCCTCCCCGGTTGCTCCGGGCCTAGGCGTTGTCAGGTACGGTATCGCCTTGCTTACATCTTACATTATTCATCCCTATAATAGACCGCATGGTCAAGGTAGGCGTTCCCAGGGCTCTGTCATACTACCGGTACTTCCCAATGTGGAAGACCATGCTCGAGGGCATGGGCGCTCAAGTCGTCGTCTCTGAGCCGACCGGCAGAGTCCTCCTTGAGGAGGGCGTCAGGCACTGCCTGGACGACATCTGCGTCCCGGTGAAGCTGTTCTTCGGCCACGCGCTCTCCCTAAAGGACAAGGCCGACGCCATCTTTGTGTCGAGGGTGGTCTCGGTTGAGAAGGGAGACAGTGACACGTACACCTGTCCCAAGCTGATAGGGCTCCCCGACATGGTCAAGGGTTCCCTCGATGGGTTGCCCCCCATGCTCGAGTTCGTGATGGATGTTCAGAACCGCTCTCTCAAGGCGAGCGTGAAGAGCCTCGCGGCGACGCTGGGCGTTCCTCCTTCGTCAGCCAAGAATGCGTTCGAGTCCTCACTGGAAGTCCAGGCCCGCTACGAGAGCGAGCTTCTTCGCGGGCTGGCACCGGGGGCAGCGATGTCCAAGGTGCTGCCGGACGGGAACGGCTCACGCGGGTCGGAGGAAGCGCGGGACACGAGCTTCCACAGGGATCCGCTCTCCATCGCGCTGGTGGGGCACGACTACCTCGTACACGATTCGTTCATCAGCCACGATCTGCCCTCTCGGCTTAACAAGCTGGGGGCGAAGGCGGTCCTGATGTCCGAGGTGCCCGACAGCGTGATCGAGAAGGAGACCGCGCGCTACCCGGAGATCTCCTGGAGCTACGAGAAAGAGCTTCTCGGCGCGGCTTCGCACTTCCTCGGGCGGCCTGACATCGACGGCGTCATGATGGTCATCGGTTTCGCCTGCGGCCCTGACTCCATCATCGCGGAGATAATCGCGAGGGAGGTGCGCCGCCCGGAGAGTCCTCCTCTGACCACGCTGGTCCTTGACGAGCACACCGGGCAGGCCGGCGTGGCGACGAGGGTGGAGGCTTTCGTCGAGCTCATACGCCGCAGCCGCAACAAGCGATGAGAGTCTCATTCCCGCACATGGGCAACTCGTATATCCCGCTCTCCGCGCTGCTTTCCAACCTCGGGGCTGAAGTGGTGCTGCCTCCCCGACCCACCAGCAGGACCATCGACTTGGGCGCCCTGCATGCTCCCGAGTTCGTCTGCCTTCCCTTCAAGGTGAACCTGGGAGACAACCTGAGAGCGCTGGAGATGGGCGCGGACACGCTGGCCATGGTCAGCGGCATGTGGGCCTGCCGGTTCGGCTACTACGGCAGGGTCCAGCACCAGATACTGAGGGACGCCGGGTTCACCTTCGACAGTATCCTGCTCGGCCGTGATGACCTGGGAAGCGTCTTCAGGAAGTTCAGGAACACCGCGGACGGCAACCTCGCCGCCGCCTGGCTTCGCGCTTTCAGGGTGTTCAGGCGCAAGGCCGCGGCCGTTGACGCCATCGAGCGCGAGGCACGCGCGAAGAGGCCGCTGGAGCGTGACCGCGGGGCGACCTCAAACGCTCTCGAAGCCGGCTTGTCCCAGGTTCACCGCGCGCGAGATACGAGAGAGGTGGACACCTCGCTCGCCGAAGGCCTGGAAGCCCTGCGATCGGTGGAGACCGATGAAAGGGACGAGCCGCCTTTGCAGGTGACCGTCCTCGGCGAAATCTTCGCCGTCCTCGAACCCTCACTGAACTTCGACATCGAGAGGACTCTGGGAGAGTCCGGTGTGGCCACGCACCCCGTCCTGAGCGTATACAGATGGCTCATGCGGCCCTTGAAAATGGACCTGGGTATAACGCTGGACGAGCTGCGCGCCAGGCGCGCGACGAGGCCTTACATCGCATACGTTCTCGGTGGAGAGGAGCACCAGACCATATCAGGGACGATCAACGCCGCCCGAAAAGGTCACGACGGCGTGATACACCTCTACCCGTTCACCTGCATGCCCGAGAACATCTGCAGGACCGTACTGCCCCGCATCGAGGAAGAGTACGGTATCCCGGTGTTGAACATCTGCCTGGACGAGCACGCTTCACCTACGGGGGTCTCTACCAGGCTGGAGGCTTTTATCGACCTCATGCGGCAGCGCAGGAAAAGCGCTGGCGGCAGGAGCACCTCTCTCGAGCGGTCTCCCGGCTGACCTTCAACCGGGTCCGCCCTCACTTCCACCCTGAAGGCCCCGGCGGAGCCTGGGGAGTCGGTGGAGGCTTCCTTTCCTGCGGCGGCTGGGGCGCATCACCCTGGGCCCCGGGTGCTTCCGAGGAAAAGCCGTCCTCGGGTGCGGGGGGCGTCAAAGTAGTCTGCTCGAGCTCCCAGGGCGGCGTCGCGGGCAACACAGGCTGCCCCGCCGGATCCTGTCTGCCTCCTGCACCAGGCGGGGGCGGGGGCTCGGGGAACCCCTGCGCTCCTGGAGCCCCACCCGTATCAGCAGGCGCTCGAGTGGGTGGTTCCTGAGGCGCGGCCCCGGGTTGTTCGACCTCCCAGGGAGGTTGTTCCCACGGTGCCGACCCCGAGGATTCACGTTCGACCTTCCAGTGCTCCTCGGCCTCCCGCTCCTGCGGCGCGGCCGGTGGCGGCGCCTGAGATATCTCCGGCTGGTCCAGCTCCCAGGGCGGCTGTGCGGCCTCCGTGCCCGGCGCTTCCGCCGGGGGCACGGTTCCCGCGAAGTATGATTTGTCCTTCGGGGGAGCCTCCGGCGCGGGCTGGGCGGGCGCTGGGCTCTCCAACTTATCTGCCTCCCAGGGCGCGGGCTCGTACGGACCGCGGGAAATGCGACCCTGGTCCGTCAGACCGCCTGAGGGAGGTTCATCCACGGCCGGTGTGTAGTCCAGCGTCGGCCAGTCTGGTTCCTCCCCGGGGGGATAAGGAGCCTCTGATCCGGAAGGAGCTTCCCACTCCAGGTCGCCGGGCGGCTGAACCCGGTCCGGCTCACCCTGCTCCTCGAGGTCTACTATATATATCTCCTCTCCCGGAGCCTGCGGCTGCACGTAATCCTCCTGAGGAGGCAAAGCAGGTTCGTATTGCTCCCTTGCCGGGTGCGCCGGCTCGGCAGGGGATTCCATCAGGCCGCCATCGAGAACCGAACCCGGAGAGAGAGGCCCCGGTCCGGTGACGGGTCCGGCCTCGTTAACCTCCACGGCTTCGGGGTAGACGTATCCCTCGCGGGGTGCCTCCAGACCAGGTCCGGGAGCTTCCGGAACCGGATGCCCCGGGACGACCAGCCCCGGCGCCTGCGTAGCGCGCCCTGCAGCTTCTTCCTCCCCCAGCCAGAGTTCCTCGACCTCGGGCGCCGTGGTCCCCGCCACCTCCTGGATGCCCGGTTCGATGTCCGCGGCCGCGGTGTTTATCTCTGACAGGGGCGCAAGCTCCGGAGCCACCGGTTCGATCTCGTTCAGCTCAACAGCCTCGGGGTAGACGTATTCCTCTTCGGGCGTCACCGGTTCCAACGCGGGCCCGGTCTCCTCCGGTGACTCGTACGGAGCTGCCGCCTCCGGCTGTGTGGGTTCGTCGACCCACTCAACAGGAGAGGGTAGCTCCTCAAGCCCGGACGGGGCCTCCCAGGGTGGAAGCTCACCTTCGACCGGAGTCCCCTCGTCCAAGCCTCCAGTGGCCGCGATACCGGGAGCCGCCGGTCGAACCGTGGGCTTCTCTAACACGGGCTCCTCAAACGGGCTTCCCATCTGGGCTTCGGGATGAGGGGGAGGTCTGTACTCTTCGAGCTCCTCCTCGGGTTCCTCGGGGGGTGCCTCGACCACCGCCTCGGGAAGCTCTTCCGGCGGCACGGGCTGCGGTGACGTGATACCCCCGGAAAGCTTCCTCAGCGCTTTCTCCGCGCTGCTGCGCACCATCATGCTGGGATCGCCGGCGGCTTTCTGGAGCACCGGCACGAGGCTCTCGTCACCGATAGCTCCCAGCGCGATGCATGCAGCCGCTCTGATCTCGTCCGGGCGGGATTTCTTGAACAGCCCCCCCTTCCCCAGAAGCTCCACCAGCCTCGGCGCGTAAGAGACATCGTGAAGGTCCCCCAGGGCAAGGCACGCAGCCTCTACGACGGACTGGTCCTCGTCCTTTCCCCTGGGCCCCTGCCCGTTGATTATCTCGACGAGGTACTCCGCGACGGTGGGATCTTTGAACATGCCCAGCACGCGCACGGCGGTCTTCCTCACCGCCGGGCTGCTGTCAGTAACCGCGCCCTTGACCACCTGAACCGACTCCGTGGCGCCTACGCGGGCCAGGCACCTCACCGCTTCGCGCCTCAACCGCTCGTCAGGGTTTGACATCATCTCGCTGATGTCGCCCGCTGCCACCGTCAGCTTGAGGTCAGCTATCACGTTCAATATATTCCTGTGGACGTACCACTCGTTTTCTCTGTGCATCTCCGCCAGAAGGGCCTGGGTCCCCGCCTCGCCCGCCGCGACGATGGCCTCCAGCGCTTTCTCCCGGAGCTCTATCTGCCCGCGGTCCTTCACTATGTCCACCAGCGGCGCCAGGGCCTGGGGGCCCATCTCCGCCAGCGCGCGGACAGTCCTCAGTCGCTTGAGCTCATCCTTCTCCATGAGCAGCGCGGGGATATCGACCATTCCCTCCGGGCCGGTTAACCTCTCCAGCAGGGAAGCGGCGTGCTTCACCAACTCGGGGCCCTTCTTTCCCTCCAGGGCGGTGTGGGTCTCCAGGAGGTCGAGGATGCCGTTAGCCCTGTCGGGCATCCCTTCCTGCATGTAAGCCCTGGCGATTATGGCCATGGAGTCGACCTGGGGCACGAATGCCGCGTAGTCGAGCTCGACATCGAGGTCGCCCGCGAGCCTGTCTTCCAGCACGTCCGCGGCCATCAGCCTGTACTCCGGCTTCAGAGTCTCCAGCGTCTCCTTGACCAGGGTGGCCGCGAACCTCCTCACGGCAGCCGACTCCTGGTCCAGGTTTACAGCCAGCTTTTCCAGCATGCCCGAAGCCAGCTCTCTTTCTTCCATCTCGTAGAGGCGCCGTATCTGCTCTGAGACGGTCTGGTCGATGCCGTCAGCAAGCTCAACATACTCCTCTTCTAACGGCCCGCCGAGCAACTGGAAAGCCGACAGTACCCGCCTGCCGGTGGAGGGCTCGCGCTCCTCTATCACGCCGGCTTGCTCGAGCTTGTCGTCGACGACCTCGCTGACCGCTTCGCCCCTCTCCTCATGGACACCGAGCAGGAGTGCGTTCAGGCTGGCCAGTTTCTCTTTCTGCCAGGCCAGGTCCAGCGTGTCAGACGTTTCCTTCATGTCGTTGTACTCGTCGATGAGGGAGTCCACGACCTCGTAGAGCTTGTCATCGGAGAGGATGGTGAGGACCCTCTCCCGTATCCGCGCGATATCGAGCCCCTGCGGCCCATCGCCCGTCAGCACCGCGCTCATCTCCCGGGGCCGCATCTCGGCGATAACGCTGCTCATCTGGGTGGAGAGCAGCTCGCGCAGATCCTCGTCTTCCACGTGGGATATCATCTCCGAAAGGCTGGAGAGTGCTTCTTCCGCCTTCTGGCTCCTGATGAGCACACCGCCTTCGGTGCCTTCCTCCGCTATGAACGTGGACAGCAGGCCTCCCACCTTGCCCGGATTGGACAGTATATCGACCAGCTCTCTGTCCTGCACCTCACCCAGGTTGACCCTGCCCATCAGGTACCTCATCAGGATCTCATCTTTCATGGTGTCCAGTGGAGAGGCTTTCCTGATGCCCTCGGAGAGGTCCTCTCCGGCCGACACAGCGACGTAGACCCTCTGGTTTATCGAGGCGTGGGTGATGCCGCGGCCCAGAAGCTCCACGGAGAGGTCGGCCCTCTGGTCCATCTCGGGCGCGGCGGCCAGGACCTCGAAGACGTCCGTGAGTTCTTCCTGCGAGATGCCGGGGTGGAACTCTATTGTGGAGAGGCCGCGTTCGTTCATCCAGTTGACGAAGGACTTTACCGGCGCCTTCTGCTGATCCACGTCGGAGAGCCTGACGTCGTTGACCAGGAGGCTGTTCTCAAGGACGCTGACGCTGAAGCTCTTACCTTCCGACAGGAGATCCTCCAGGTAAGCGCGGGCGTTCTCTATGGTATCGGTGACCATCGAGCTCGACGGCGGGTAAAGCCGGACATTGACGGTTGCCGCGTGCCAGTTGACCACGAAGAAGACCGCGTGCTCGATGTACTCCTCGGAAAGACCCGATGGTAGACCGCTTCCCGTTGTTTCGCCGTTCAATTCAACTCCAGGCTCCCGGCCGCCCTGAATCGCCGCAGCCGCAAAGGCAGGCTTTCCGGACGACAGCGTGGTGGTGGTGATCCGACCTAGATTATACTCCTAAGGCATCCCCACGAATCCGGTCTCATGTAACGATTAAACAGACAGCCTTGCTCACCTTTGGGGTATGCCGCGGTCGGGTGGTCCGAAGCTATCAGTCCGCGCCCGCGAGATCCCGCACGGGGCACAGGCCGAGAAGCCTGATGAGGCGCGCAGTGCCGGTCTTCAACAGGTAGTCAGCGTCACGGACCGCCTCCGAGAGCTCCATGGGGCCCGGGGATACGCAGAACGAAGCCACGCCCCGGCCCTCCATTGCCTCGCTCCCCGACAGCCTCCCCGCTACCACTACGACAGGTACACCGATCTCGGTCGCGATCCTGGCGACGCCCGACGGCGCCTTCCCCCGCGCCGTCTGACCGTCGAAGCTGCCCTCGCCGGTCAGCACCAGATCCGCATCCCTCACTTTGTCCGCCAGGGCTGCCAGGGCCGCGATCAGGTCGACCCCGCTGGTAATGGTTGCTCCGCAGAAAGCGATCAGCCCAGCGCCCAGACCGCCGGCGGCGCCCGCCCCGGGCACAGCAAGCACGT
>JAGUWJ010000094.1 GCA_020062425.1 Actinomycetota bacterium | reverse complement strand
GGCGGTGAGCATGGTCTTGCCGTGGTCAACGTGACCTATGGTACCCACGTTGACGTGGGGCTTGGTCCTCTCAAACTTCTGCTTGGCCATGGCGCCTCCTTGTAAAGCGATGCCATTTACTTCAACTACCGCCGGCTTCCCCGGTTGATGGTCTGGTAGCGGTGACAGGATTCGAACCTGTGACCTCACGGGTATGAACCGTGCGCTCTTACCAACTGAGCTACACCGCCGTCACTGTCCCCATATAAAAATAGACTCCTATACACGGGAGCGCAACTCATGGAGCCCGGTGTCAGATTCGAACTGACGACCCCGTCCTTACCATGGACGTGCTCTACCGACTGAGCTAACCGGGCCCGCCCGTTTTTTTAGCCGCGGCCCCTTTCGGTGCGCCACGGCTCATTGCATAGGCTACCAGATTCCGGCGCCCCTCTCAAACCGGGGCGGCGGAATAATGCTGTATGTACGTTGGTGGGGGAGGCTGGATTCGAACCAGCGTAGGCTGCGCCAACGGATTTACAGTCCGCCCCCTTTAACCACTCGGGCACTCCCCCTCCGCAGCGAATGAACTATAGCAGGAGCATATGTCACAGGCAAGGAAGTGCGGCACGACACGCGGCATATCGGTCAGCCGGCTGCGACGTGCGCTTCAGAAAAGGGTGCCGCCCTCATCCGAACCCTCGTCTACGATCACCAGCGACCCGCCGACGACGCCCTGCAGCATCCTCTCGAACATGCGGGCGTTGGTGGGAGCCTGCCCCTTGTAATGGTTGTTGAAGATGATGTAAGTGCGGTCCGCGCTCTCCGAAATCAGCTCCACCTTGGGGAGCCACTCCGAGAGCTCCTCTTCGCTGTACAGGTAGTCGTAGCGCTCCCATGACTCCCTGCCCCTGTCCCACCAGGTCTCGCTGTTCCGCCCGTGAAAGCGAAGGTAGGCGACGCGCCCGGTCACCTCGACCCTCCGGGACAGCAAACCTTTGAGGTGGGGCTCGTCCACGCAGCAGTAACCCAGCCCCAGGCCGGAGAGAAGCTCGAAGGTAGCGTCGTTCTCCCACTCGCTGTTACGGAACTCCACCACCGTGTCGAGATCGCCAAGCCTCTCCGCCAGCGCCTCCAGGTACTCCCGGTTCCGAGCGGTGTTCTTGAAGCCCCACGGGAACTGCGCCAGCACGCAGCCCAGCTTGCCGTGGTCCTCGAGCGGGCGCAGGGCGGCGCGGAACTCACTCGTAGCAGGAGCGCATTCACCCAGCTCGTGGGTCATCTCCCTGTTCGCCTTGACGTTGAACTGGAACTCCGGGGGGGTCCTGCGGGCCATGTCGTTCATGCGCTCCGGCGGGGGTATTGCGTAGTAGGTGGAGTTTATCTCGACAACGGGGAAGTGCCGCGCGTACTCCTCGAGCATCCGGGCGGGCCGGATGTCCGCCGGGTAGAACTCCCCTTTCCAGTCCTTGTAGCTGAACCCGGCGGTCCCGATGAATATCGCCATCGAAACAATCTCCTGGCGGCTGAAGTGCAGGCTCGGTGACGGGGCTGCCTCAGGATACGGGTTTGTGCATCTTCTCCATGTGAACCAGCGTGCCCTCCTGGTCGCTGGTTATCCGCACCTCGTCCATCAGACCCTCTATGATCTGGATGCCCCGCCCGTGACTGGCCATTGGCGGCGTCGGCGTGTTGGTGACTCCTGATACGTCGAAGCCGACTCCTGTGTCTGAGATCTCAACGATAATGCGATCGCCGTCGGCTATGCACTCGAGGTGCATGTTGTAGTCGGCCGGACAGGCGTGCTGGATTATGTTCTTGAGCGCCTCCTGCGCGGCGAGGGCTACGTCCTCGGCCTCTTTCAGGAACCCGTGCTCCTCCGCGAACTTGATGACCTTCGACCGGGCTCTTATGAGCGACTTCTTCGCGCATGAGAGGTCCGCGACCATGTGGTGATTGAGTTCAGGTGTTGTCAGAGAAGAACTCCTCGTCTACGTATCCCCCGGTAACACCGACGGATTGCAGCGCGCGACCCAGGTTGGGGTATATCCTGAAGACCTCGTCGAGGTCCACCAGCTTGAAAACCTTCAGTATCCTGGGGTTGGCCACCACGTAGGCGATATCGCCGCCCGCCGACTGCACCTTCTGGAAGATCTCTATAAGGCTTCCCATCCCGCTGGAATCGATGAAGGTCACCCGGGAGAGATCCAGTATCAGGTCGTGCCTGCGGTCGCCCTCCAGCCTGAGGACCACCTTCCTGAAGAGGGGAACGGTGTATATGTCCAGCTCGCCGACCGGGGATACGACCTGGTACCCCTCTTTTTCCTCTACCTCTATCTCCAAGTCAGACCCTGTCTTTCTGTTGTCACCCGGTGCACCGAAGGCTCAGACCGCTCCGGGCCAGTCACCCTTCTTTATCTTGTCGAAAACCGCCGCCGCGGCCGCCGCAAGCCCGGCCAGCAGTAACAGTTTCTTGACCCTTCCCGACTTCTTCTTCGCTTTCTTCTTCGCCTTAGCGGGCGGCTGCGCCTCCCCGGCCGGCGCCCCGGGCTTC
>JAGUWJ010000214.1 GCA_020062425.1 Actinomycetota bacterium | reverse complement strand
CCATCCCCATCTCACGCTCGGCGCCAGGGTCACCGGCGAACTCGTCAGCGCCCGGCCACGGGGCCACCATTATCGATTCGCCCGCGCCGGGGAGCCTCTGCCAGAGCTCCTCCGTTATGAACGGCATGAACGGGTGCATGAGCCGGAGCGAGCACTCCAGCGCCCTCCAGGCCACCCACTGAGCCGCCGTCCGCTCGGCCTGCGCGTCGCTGTAGAGCCGCAGCTTGGCGAGCTCGAGGTACCAGTCGCAGAAGTCCCCCCAGAAGAACTGGTGCAGGGCCTTTCCAGCGGCGCTGAAGTTATAGGCGTCCATCCCCTCGTCTGCCCGGCGGATGACGTCAGCCAGCCGGCTCATTATCCAGCGGTCGGCAAGCTCGAGTTCATCCGGCGGCTCCTCGGCCCGCTCGGGCGGCTCGAACCCCTCCAGGTTCATAATGACCAGCCGGGAGGCGTTCCATATCTTGTTCACGAAGTTGCGGTTGCCCTCGATGCGCTCCTCGGAGAGGTTGATGTCACGACCCGGCACCGCGATGGACGCTAAAGTGAAGCGCAGCGCGTCCGTCCCGTAGACCTCTATCACGTCGATGGGGTCGATGACGTTCCCGCTCGACTTGGACATCTTCTTCCCCTCGTAGTCACGCACCAGCGCGGTCACGAAGACGTCGCGGAAAGGTACGTCGTCCATGAAGCGCAGGCCCAGCATCATCATGCGCGCCACCCAGAAGAAGATGATGTCGTGCGCGGTGGTGAGCACCGTGGTGGGATAGAACTCCTCCAGCACCGGCGACTCTTGAGGCCAGCCCATGGTCGAGAACGGCCACAGGCCGGAAGAGAACCAGGTGTCCAGCACGTCGGGGTCCTGGCGGAGGTTCGCTGACCCGCAGGGGCATCGCTCGGGGGGCTCTACCTCCACCACCAGCTCGCCGCAGTCGTCGCAGTACCAGACCGGTATCTGGTGGCCCCACCAGAGCTGGCGGGAGATGCACCAGTCGCGGATGTTCTCCATCCAGTCGAAGTAGATCTTGGCCCAGCGTTCGGGCGTAAAGGTGGTGCGGCCCTCCCTCGCGGCTTGAATAGCGGGACGCGCGAGCGGCTCCATCTTCACGAACCACTGCGTGGAGAGGTACGGCTCTACCTCCGTGCCGCAGCGGTAGCAGTGACCCACGGCGTGCAGGTGGTCCTCTATTCTTTCGAGCAGGCCCTGCTTCTCCAGGTCGGCGATCACCGCTTCGCGCGCCCGGTAGCGGTCCAGCCCGGCGTAGCGCCCGCCGTTTTCGTTGATGGTGCCGTCCGGGTTCAGTATGTTCACCTGCTCGAGCGAGTGTCGCAGGCCTATGTCGAAGTCGTTGGGGTCGTGGGCCGGGGTCACCTTCACCGCCCCGGTACCGAACTCGGGGTCCACGAACTTGTCGCTGATGACGGGGATGCGCCGCTCTACCAGCGGCAGCAATACGGTCTTGCCCACCGCGTCCGTGTATCGGGTGTCGGACGGGTTCACCGCAACGGCGGTGTCGCCCAGCATGGTCTCGGGCCTGGTGGTGGCCACCACCATGTGACCCGAGCCGTCGACGTAAGGGTAGCGGACGTACCAGAGGTGGCCGCTCTTCTCTTCGTGTTCGACCTCGATGTCGGAGAGGGCCGTATGGCAGCGGATGCACCAGTTGATGATGTACTTGCCGCGGTAGATCAAACCCTCGTCGTAGAGAGCCTTGAAGACGGTGCGCACCGCGAGCGAACACCCCTCGTCCATGGTGAAGCGGGTGCGCTCCCAGTCGCACATGCAGCCGAGCCTCTTGAGCTGGGCGATGATGGTGCCGCCGTACTCCTCTTTCCAGCGCCACACGCGCTCCACGAAATTCTCGCGGCCCAGCGCGTGCCGGTCGGTGCCCTCGGCCTCGAGCTGTCGCTCAACCACGTTCTGGGTGGCGATGCCGGCGTGGTCGGTGCCCGGCATCCAGAGCACCTCATGCCCTTGCATCTTGCGCCGGCGGGCGATGATGTCCTGGAGGCCGTTGTTGAGCGCGTGGCCCATGTGGAGCACGCCGGTGACGTTGGGCGGGGGGATGACCTGGCTGAACCGCGGGCGGTCGCTTGCCGGGTCGGCGTGGAAGTAGCCTCGCTCCTCCCACAGGGCGTACCAACGCTCCTCCACCGCGTGGGGGTCGTACGCTTTGTCCAAGAACTCACCACCTGCTCACTCGGGAATGTCTATAGGATTGTACACAATTTCCGTTGGTGTCAGGCACCAACGGTAGTTTTCTTCAGGTGGAGTCGGTCCCATATGGACTTCCTTTGGTGCCTGACACCAACGGAAGAGTCAACGGAAATCTGCTAGAATGCACGGCATGTGGATAGCGTACCTGGTCATCATAATATTCCCGCTGCTGCTCATCGGCATGGTCATCTTCGCCATCGCCAAGGCCGCCGCGCAGATATACCGCAACGCGAAGGGCAGTTACACCGAGCTGAAGCCGTACGTCGCGGACATCTCCGCCAAGAGCAGGCGCGCCCAGCAGCTCAGCTCGAGCTTCGCGGCGCGCGGCGACAGGCTCTCAAAATCGCTGGATGAGCTGAGCGGGAGATGGGCCTTCATATCGGGCGTGATCTACGACACCCAGCATTCACCCGTAGTGAAGGCAGCCAACATGGCGGGCAAGCACTTCGGCGGTAATAAAGGCAAAGGCAAGACCGGCTAAGCGGTCTCCTCCTCGGTCTCTTCCTTCGGAACCTTCGGCTCGGAGCGCGACGTGAGAAGCGTAGGCTTGAAGTTCTCCGCCACCACCTCGCGGGTGACCACGCACTTCACGATATCGGAGCGGCTCGGCAGGTCGAACATGGTGCCCAGCAGGGCCTCCTCCATTATCGCCCTCAGGCCCCTGGCCCCGGTCGAGCGCTCCAGCGCCTTCTTGGATATCTCCTCGAGGGCCCCCCCGGTGAATATCAGCTCGACCCCGTCGAACTCGAAGAACTTCTTGTACTGCTTCACCAGCGCGTTCTTGGGCTTGACCAGTATGTCCATCAGGTGCTGTTCGGTCAGCGTGTGCAGGGTGGATATCACCGGCAGCCTGCCCACGAACTCGGGGATGAGCCCGAACTTGAGCATGTCCTCGGGCATGACGTTCGCGAGGATGCTCCCCAGGTCTATCTCGTCCTTGCACTTGACGTCGGCCCCGAACCCGATGCCCTTCTTCCCCACCCGGTCCTCGATGATGTCCTCGATGCCGGAGAACGCGCCCCCGCAGATGAACAGTATGTTGGTGGTGTCTATCTGCAGGAACTCCTGGTGGGGGTGCTTGCGCCCGCCCTGGGGCGGCACGCTCGCCACGGTCCCCTCCAGTATCTTCAGAAGAGCCTGCTGCACGCCCTCACCCGACACGTCCCGGGTGATGCTGGGGCTCTCGGCCTTGCGCGCTATCTTGTCTATCTCGTCTATGTAGATGATGCCGGTCTCGGCCTTCTTCACGTCGAGGTCCGCGGCCTGGATGAGCTTCAAGAGGATGTTCTCGACGTCCTCGCCCACGTACCCCGCCTCGGTGAGGCTGGTCGCGTCCGCGATAGCGAACGGCACGTTGAGCAGCCTCGCCAGCGTCTGGGCGAGCAGGGTCTTGCCGCACCCGGTGGGCCCGATGAGCATGATATTGCTCTTCTGCAGCTCCACGTCGTCGGAGGTCATCGCCCCGACCTGGATGCGCTTGTAGTGGTTGTACACCGCAACGGACAGCACGGTCTTGGCCCGCTCCTGCCCTATCACGTACTCGTCCAGGAACTCGTATATCTCTTTCGGCCTCGGCAGGGTGCCGATCTGCACCTCGGGGCTTTCCACCAGCTCTTCGGCGATTATCTCGTTGCAGAGCTCGATGCACTCGTCGCAGATGTAAACCCCGGGGCCCGCTATGAGCTTTTTCACGTGCCTCTGCGTCTTTCCGCAGAACGAGCACTTCAAGAGGTCGCTGCCGTCAGTGAACTTAGCCAATATACGTAACCTCCGTCAGGTCGCCTGTCCGCGCTGGAGCCCGCCCGGCGTCACTCCGCCAGGGCCCTGCGCTTTTCTATCACCTCGTCGAGGATGCCGTAATCCTTCGCCTCGCCCGGGACCATGATGAAGTCCCGCTCGGAGTCGTCGTGTATCTTCTCCACGGTCTGCCCGGTGTGCTTGGCGAGTATCTCGTCCAGGAGCGCCCGGGTCCGCAGTATCTCCTTCGCGCTTATCTCGATGTCGGTCGCCTGCCCCTGCGCCCCGCCCGCAGGCTGGTGAATCAGGATGCGCGAGTGTGGGGTGGCGAACCGCTTGCCCTTGGTACCCGCCGCCAGCAGCACCGCCGCGCCGCTCGCGGCCTGCCCGATGCACACCGTCGAGATGTCGCAGCGCACGTACTGCATTGTGTCGTAAATCGCGAGCGTGCTGGTCACCACGCCGCCCGGCGAGTTGATGTAAACGTTGATGTCCTTGTCGGGGTTCTCGCTCTCGAGGTGCAGGAGCTGGGCCATCACCAGGTTCGCGATGTGGTCCTCGATCTCGGTGCCGATGAAGACCACCCGGTCTTTCAGCAGCCGCGAGTAGATATCGAAAGAGCGCTCGCCCCGCGGCGTCTGCTCGATGACTATCGGTACCAGCGTCTGGTTTCTTATCTCACTCATGTTACCTCCGGACCGTCTTCGGTCGCGTCTTCCTCCGTCACGGTCTCGCCGTTGACGGCCTCCGCCGATTCCTCCTCAGCATCCTCGGCGGTTACTTCAACTATTTCGCCCTCCAGGGGTTCAGATTCCTTGGAAGCCTCGACCTCAACTTCAGTGTCAGCTTCTTCCGCCCCTTCTTCCGCCGCCTCTTTGAGGAACTCGCCGGCGCTCCCGCCCCCCTTGAAAACGGCGTTCTCAGCCAGCAGCTCCACCGCCTTGTTCAGCCTCAAGTTGGCCTTGATAGCGTGTATCCTGCCCCTGGCCTGCACGTCTTCCAGGATGGCGTCGGGGTCGCCTCCCGCTTGCGCCGCATTGGCCCTGATGTAGAGCTCGACCTCCTCGTCGGAGACATCCACGTCCTCCGCCCTGGCAACCGCGTCCACCACCAGCTCGGCCTTCAGGCCCTCGGTCACCCGCTCCCTGACAGCCTTCTCTAGCTGGTGACGGCTTCCCTTCATGGCGTCCAGGTACTGCTCGAGGGTGATGCCCCGCTCGGCGAGCTCACCCGCCAGGTCCTCGATCTCAAGCTCCACCTGGTGCTCTATCATCGAGTCGGGGAGGTCGATGTAGGTCTTGTCGATGAGCGCCTTCACCACCTGGTCCTTGATGCTGCGCTCGCCCATGGCGAGCTTCACGTTGGCGATGCGGCTCTTCAAGTGCTCCTTGAACTCGTCAAGAGTGTCGTAGCTGCTGACCTCTTTGGCGAGGTCGTCGTCGAGTTCGGGCAGGACCTTCCTCTTTATCTCTTTCACCATGGTGCGGAAGGTGGCGGGCTTGCCCGCCAGCGTCGGCTCGCCGTAATCGGGCGGGAAGTCTATGACAACGTCCACTATGTCGCCCTTGCGCGTGCCGACGAGCTGCTCGTCAAACCCTTGGAGGAAATCGCCCGAGCCCACCTCGGTCATGCGGTCCGAACCGGAAGAGCCCTCGAGCGGCACCCCGTCGGTAAAGACCTTGTAGTCGAAGAGCACGAAGTCGCCCTTCTCCACCGGGCGGCCCTCCACCACCTCCAGGGTGGCGAATCGGTCACGGGCTTCAGTGAGCGCCTCCTTCATGTCCTCCTCGGTGACCTCGGTGTCAGGCCGGTCCACCTCCAGCCCGAAGTAGTCTTTCACCTCTATCTCGGGGCGCACGTCCACCTTGGCCTCGAAGACGACCCCACCGTCGTCGGTGAGGTCAAGGATGTTTATCTCGGGGTCACTGACCGGGCTGATGCCGGAGTCGATGATGCCCATCACGTAGAGGGTGGGCATGCCACCCTTGATGGCCTCTGCACGCACGTAATCTGCCCCCAGGTGGCTGTCGATGACCGCGCGCGGCACCTTTCCCTTGCGGAAACCCGCTACCTTCACCTTGGAGGAAAGGTCTTTGTAGGTGCGCTCGAGGATCTCCTCCATGTCCTCGGGCCCGGCCTCCACCTTGAGCGTGACCTGGTGCCCGTCTCCTTTTGTGACCTCTGTCTTCAGGGGACTCTCCTCCTCAACAATCGGTTTTTCTTCCCTTTCGCCGTGTGCAAAGGGGAACCTCGCGGCTCCCCTCATAACAGCTTTATTTTCCGCCGTACCCTTTCAGCACTGGTGCGAGAGGGGGGACTCGAACCCCCACGGTTCTTTCAAACCACGGGGTCCTAAGCCCCGCGCGTCTACCAATTCCGCCACTCTCGCCCGGCTCTTACTGACCCGCTATTTTCGGGACCTATCGGCCCGCTCACAATTCTACCACAGGCCTCCCTCGCCGGACCTTGTCGCCGGACAGTGTTTTCCGCGCGCGCCGGGGTGCCTTCTAGTGGCCCACCCAGGTCTCGAACATCGTATTGAGCTTCAGCATCTTCCCCATGACGTAGCGTATGGGCTCGGGGACGGTGGCGGCCATCAGCGGCGTGAACTTGACTATGAAAGGTTCCATGACCGTGGTTGTGTTCTTGTGGTAGCCCTGGTAGATCTTGTCCGCCATCTTCTCCGGCATCATGAACGGGGAAAGGATGGGCGGCTTGCAGCCGTCGAACATGCCGGTGCTCACGATCGAGGGGCAGATGGAGGTGAACTTGACCCCGCTCTTCCCCCTCTCCTTGAACTCCCAGCGGAGGGTGTCCATCCAGTGGCGCACCGCGGCCTTGCTCGCGGCGTATGCCGACGCACCGGGGGTTGGGGTGATGGCCGCCGCCGAGGCCAGCGCTATCACGTGCCCGTCGTTCCGGGCCGCCATGTCGGGCAGGAACGCCCTGCAGGTCCACATCTGCGAGATGAAGTTGATGTTAAGCGTGTTGAAGTTGTCGTCGTCGTCGGTGTCGAGGAAGTGACCGCCCCTGACAATCCCCGCGTTGTTCATGAGGATGTCCACCGAGCCGACCCCGGACTTCACCTTCTCCGCAGCGGCGTAGACCGCCTCGCGGTCGGATACGTCCACCACGTCGGTGGTCACGTCGTAGCCCTTGCCGCGGAACTCATCGGCCGTCTTCTCGAGCGCTTCCTTATTGACGTCCCAGATGACCACCTTCGCCCCGTCGCGCCCGAACCGCTCCGCCACGAGCTTCCCCATGCCCATGGCTCCGCCGGTCACCAGGAACACTTTTCCCCTTACGTCTTTGGTCATAGCCGCCCCCTCCTTAACTAACACTTCTTTTCTGCAACCTGCGCATATATTGCCAGCGTAGAGATTATATCAGCCAGTCAAAGTATTCACCCGGGTCAAATCGAATGTCGATGCAACTGGCGTGGCGGCCGGCGCTCCCCCATTCTCAGGGAGCCGTGCATGCCTGATGCAATTGTCTTGGGTTGGATTGCGTGCTAAACTGCGGTTTGCTTTTCTCAAAGAACGGGCCGTTAGCTCAGCAGGCAGAGCAGGGGACTCTTAATCCCAAGGTCGCAGGTTCGATTCCTGCACGGCCCACCACGAGTTACTCCTGTAATCTACTGATCTGGCAGGTATTCGTTCCCGCTCGTAAGCACCATTCGATGAAAGGCTCTAAAATACAAGAGGGGTTTTCGTATGACTTCTGATGGAGACCAGGAAACATTGAGATTACGGCCGCATCACATCTTCTGTGACAGGTTTCTACCCCTGGATGCCCTGATTCGCGGGGAAGAGTTCGCAGACGCCGTGAACAAGGTCAAAGAACTCACGGAATCTGAAAGCGATTTGACCATCACCGTCACGGAGGGGCCGGACCGGCTCTGCATAGCCTGCCCAGACTACAAGAACGACCGCTGCGAGAGCAAATTCGGCGATGAAGAAGAAGTCAGGAAATGGGACTCGAAGATAATCAAAGGGCTCGGTATCTCATACGGGCAGGAGATTACGGTAAGAGCGCTGCTCGAACTGATCGAGGAAAAGGCGCCGCTGGAGTTCTGCCAGACCCGCTGCCCGTGGAAACGGGTTTGCGGGGTGTTCGGTGACTAACGCACCAACTACTCCGCTCAACTCCCGTCAGGCACCACAGGCAATATCAGCCTCGAGGGCGCCGCCGTGTTGTGGCTCAACTGTATGGTGTTGTAGGTGGTGTAAGGCCAGGTCATAAGCAGGTCGGCGGTCGAAAGTTCAAGCCTGATGCGGCTCCCCTTCTTGAACTTGTGATGCGCCATGACCATCTCGATGGGGTTGTTCTTAGTGTTCACCGGTGCGCCCTTGGTGAGCCCCTGGCCCTCGTACCAGCCGCGCGACACCAGGGTCTGTTTCCCGCTCGCCTCCACCTCATATATCCACGGTATTATCTGGGCGAACGGCTGTGCCGACCTGTAATAAAGCTCGAGCCTTGGCGCGCCCATGATTGTAAAGTCTTCCGCAAGCGGGGCGGAGACGAAGCTCCGCTCGGTGAAGGGTATCTGCAGGAGCTTCATCCTCATGGGCATGTTCAGAGGTGGCATCCCCAGGAACTCCGTTATGTCGTTCGTTGGGGGCATGGATATCGAGCCGGTGAAACCTAGGTTTACCAGCGTCTCCGAACCGCCTGTTGCGGAGGGCCGGGCGTTCAGCTTGCCCGTTCCGAGGTAGAGCGATCGGTCGCTGGTGCCGGCGAGCGGGAACTCATCCGCGTTCCCGTATGCCGCAGGATCGTCGCTGCCGCGCCAGTAAGTCACCGCGGGCTCGTCCTCGGCGCCGTTCTCCTCACCTTTGAGGAAATGGTCGAACCACTCCTCAGTCTCCTCCCAGATCCAGGCCAGCTCGCCTGTTCCCACCATGCCGTTCAGGAACAGGCCGTTCGCGCCGCCCAGGTGGGTATGCCTGTTCAGGATGACCCTGCTGGGCGCGTCCATGCAGTAAGACAGCATGGTCAGGTTGTCGTTCGCGTAGAATATCTCGTCGTTCCAGCCGTTGACGAAGAGCGTCGGGGTCACTATGGGGTGCTCCGCGGTCCCGTTCATCTCCTCGTCACACCAGTACCTCGCAGAGCGGAGCTTGAAGTACTGCATGACCGCGTCTCTGTCGCTCATCCTCCTCTGCATGGCGACGCTCAAGCACCAACCCAGTTCTGGAGTCATGTTGTTGATGGGAGGAGTGAGCTGCTGGAAAGCCTTCACGAATGCCGAGAGCTTGCCCCGGGGGCTCAAGCTCCCGTCCACCAGGACGTAAAGCGCCTTGACGGCGAAGCTGATGAAGTTGGAAAGGTATCCGGTCGCGTATATCTGGGCGGAGGTGAAAAACTTAAGGGCGTTGTTCGGATAAAAATCGAAGAGGAGGTCGCCGCCGCCGTGCCACGGGACCGAAGCCCTTATGCGGGGGTCGCACGGGTCCCCCGGGCGGGGGTTCTTCCTCTCGGTTACGAGGATGGAGTGAAGTGCACCCATCGAATAGCCGGTTACCCCGACCACCGGACCCTTCGCGTCTTCCATCACGGGGATGCGCGCGTCCTCGGAGGCGAGCGTGATCATCTCGCTCAGGTCCGCCATGGTCCTGGAGCTTATCATGTCGATGGCCCCTTCGGCCCCGTAGAACCCTCTCACGGTGTAGATGAGGCCCACGTAGCCGCGCTTCGCGTAGTCTTTCGCCATCTGTTCGTACAGCGTGGAGCTGAAGCCCCAGGGATGTATGAAGACGACGAGTGGGAAATCCGTGCCTTGGTCGGTGTTCACGGGATAGGAGACCTGGACGGGCAGCCTGACGCCGTCCGACATCGCCCAGCGCTCCTCGATGGTCTTTATCCCGTAGGTCTGAGCGGGCGCTCCCAGCGCAGGTGCAACGGCGAGGGCCAGTGATGAGACCGCGAGAAGGACCGCAATCGCGACGGTCATGACCCGGCGCCTTAGTAAGAACCGCATCTCTTCCCCCTTGCCTGAGTGACCCGAAATCGGAAGCTACCTCAGAGTTCTGAAGGTAGTCTATATCACGCCGGAGGAGGATGTCTCGGGCCCTGTGGTAACATTCAAAACCATGGATGAAGTAGAGCAAGAAGACAAACCGCAGTGGGTGCTGCACCCGTTCCTGTTCGCCGCCGCGCCGGTGCTGTTCCTCTACGCGTTCAACATCGGCCAGGTGGTGCCGGGCGATGTCGTTCTTCCCCTGGCGGTGAGCCTGGGCGGCGCCGCGCTACTCTTCGCGGTCCTGCGCCTGGCGCTCGGCAACTCCCTCGAGGCCGGCATGCTCGTCTCGCTCGCGGCGGTGCTCTTCTACACGTACGGTCACCTGATGAGCGGCGTGAGAGACGCGGGCGTCACAGACAGGCCCGCGGTGTGGCTGCCCGTCTTCGCGGTCATCTTCGCCCTGCTCGCGTTCCTGGTGGTGAAGTACCGCAACAGGCTCTCGGCGGCCACCTCAGTGCTGAACGTCGTCGCCGCGGTGTTGGTGGCCATGTCGCTCTTCAACATAGGCCGCCACGCCGTCGGCACTGACCCTGAGATACCGAGCCCCACCATTACGAAGAGCGCCGAGGCGCCCGGGGCGGAAAAGCCGCCTGACATCTACTACATAATCGTCGACGCCTACGGCTCACAAGGCGCTCTCGACGAGTTCTACGGCTTCGACAACAGCGAGTTCCTGGGTTTTCTGCGCGACCGGGGTTTATTCGTGCCGGCCGACACGCACGGCAACTACTTCGAGACGTTTCTGTCGCTTTCAGCCTCTCTCAACATGGAGTACCTTGATTTCCTGGCCGAAGATCCCGGCCCGGGCTCCAACGACCGCTCCACGCCGTACCGGATGATACAGGACAACGCGGTCTGCCGCTTTCTAAGCTCCAGCGGTTACAAGACCGTGTTCTTCGCCTCGGGCTGGTCGGGCGCCTCTCACAACCACTCGGTGGACGTAACGATAGCCGGGCACCACCTGTTCGACAACGAGTTCTACAACACTCTCCTGCGGACCACCATGTTCAGGCCGCTGGTCAGGAACTGGCTGTTCACCAGGGATGCGGTGCTCTCCACCTTCGAGGAGCTGCCCCGGGTGACGGAGCGTATCGAGGAGCCGTGCTTCGTGTTCGCCCACATCGTGCCTCCTCACTCTCCGTTCCGCTTCGCGGCGGACGGCGGTGTGCCGGTCCTGCGCGGCGGCATCGAGGGAAAGAAGGATGCCTACATCGGCCAGGTCAGGTTCGTCAACAGCAAGCTCGAGGAGCTGATCGACTCCCTTCTTGCCAGGGAGGGAGAGAAGCCGGTGATAATCATCCAGGGGGACCACGGGCCGAGCTACGCCGGCAACCCCGCCAGCAGGGAGCTGCCCTCCGGTGAGCGGGAGCCGGTCGATGAGTACGTACGCGAGCGCTCCGGCATCTTCAACGCCTACTACCTCCCCGCGCCGGGCGGCGGCACGCACGAACTGTATGACGGCGTCACGCCCGTGAACAGCTTCCGGGAGGTGTTCAACATCTACCTGGGCACCGAGATGGAGCGCCTGCCCGACCGCTGCCTCTTCTCCACCTACCGCTGCCCTTTCGACTTCACGGACGTCACCGGACGCGTGGGAGAGTAACAGCTCCAACCCGGATAGCTGTGGGTCGCGGCCTGAGGAACAGTAGCCAGGTCAGTTTGCCCCGTAGTACCAGGTGCCTTTCCGGACTTCCCTGGTCACCCTCTGCTCATCTTCCAGGATGACCATGTGACCCAGTATCTCGCGCATGGCGAGGAAGACGTTGGTGGGTGATAGTTCCGCGGCGACGAAGCTTATCATGTCCAGCGCGAGCTCGAGCACGGTCATCTCACGCCCTCGCAGGGTATCCACGATATAGCTCTTTCGCTCCTCGTGATGGAGGAATATCTCCTCTATGCGGCCGCTGACATCCGTGACCCAGTCCCCGTGTCCGGGCAGGGCGAGCCGAACCTGCAACTGTTTAAGGCGGGCCAGGGATTCCAGGTAATCGGGCAGGCCGCTAAGCTTCTCGCTCATCCAGGGGAGGTAGACGTCCGGGTTGGGCGTTATGCCCGCCAGCAGATGGTCGCCGGTGAAGATGAGCCCGGATTCCGCGTCGTAGAGGACGATATGGTCGATGGAATGTCCCGGCGTGTAGATAACCTGCAACTGAAGCCTGTCGCTCTCGAGAGTGTCTCCGTCCTCTACCATTCTGTCCGCCTCAGCCGATTCGGCCACGTCCAGCCAGCCGTCCATCAGGGCGCGGTTCATCTCCATCAGCTCTGAGGGCAGGCCCAGCATCTCCGCCATGCCGATGAGGTACTCTCTTTCCCGGATAGCGGAACCCTGGTAGTCGCTCATAGAGTCCGAAGCAAGCCTGTGGCAGACCAGCTCAGCCCCGCTCGCCGCTTTGAGGCGCGCCGCGAGACCCATGTGGTCGGGGTGGCTGTGCGTGACGACGATCCGCTCCAACCGGTCCGCGCTGTACCCCCGCGATTCCAGGGACCCGTGCAGGGCGTCCTCGACCCCTTCCATTATCGGTCCGGTATCGATGAGCGTCAGCGGAGAACCTTCGACGAGATAGACGTTGACGTGATTCATGCTGTAAGGCATGGGCAGTTCTATCTTGAAGACACCCTCGGCGGCCTGAACGACCTTCACCACCCCGTGCTCCATGCGATCATCCCGGCTCCCCGAGCACTTTGCGCTTCCTTCGCTCGAGGTACACTCTGTAACCTGCTATCAGCGCCTTGACCGAGGACGCGATGACAACCCGCGAGACGTGGTTCTGCACCAGCGCGCTGTGGTAGAGCCTGCCGAAGAACCTTATCCGAGCGGCGTCGCCCGGGCTGGCCTCCGGGACCGACTTTTCTATATCGATCGGTCTGGGGACGAACCGCTTGGGTGAGACGATCCACTTCAACACGAGGTTCGTTGTGATGGCGAAGATGTCCCACGCTCGCTCCTCGTTCCTGTGGACGGGCGTCTCGCCGGCGGCCATCTGCACAAGCTCCATGGGCAGGTAGATATCCATCCTGCCGTTGGTCAGCACCTTGATGAGCGACATGAACGCGTAACAGCCGGGGCACGGGACCACCAGCGCCTCGGCGCCCGTCGCCTCCGCCTCCTGCTGCCTGAGATACAGGCTCTGCAGGAGGTTCATCAGGGTGTGCACGGGGTTCGAAGAGGTCGGACCGAACAGCGTGGGGATGGTTCCGGCCCAGCCGCAGCAGAGCACGTTGTCTTTGCAGTGCTTCATCTCGACGACATCACAGCCGACGAGCTCCACGATCTCGCGGGTGGTGTCCTCGAGTATCCCGTCCATGTACCTGCCGCAGCAGTTGTCGTGGACGGTGACCTTTTTGCCCAGCTTCTTCTTTATCTCGATCTTGCCGCTCTTGAGCCTGTCCAGTATCCATGTGTCCAGCAGCTCCACCTCGAAGTCGAACTCAATGCCGTACTTCTTGGGCAGGACGTCGGTGAACATGCCGGCTTCGGCCACCATGAAGCAGTACAGTTTCTCTATGCCCAAGTCCGAGAACTTCTGCCTGGCGAGGCCGCCCAGCCGCTCCGCCTCCTCCAGGAACCCTATCCTGTAGGTATCCTCCCCCATCCCGAACATGCTGTCGCTTCCGATGATGGAATCCTTCAGCTCGTCGAGTAGCGAAGTCTGGGCGATGAACGGCACCAGGTGGTTGTAGAAGCCGGTGAGCAGAGCCACCTTTCTCGGGGTCTTGAGGTTCTCCTCCCAGAAACGCAGAAGCGAGCGCTCGTCTTCCCGCATCAGCACCCTGGTGGTGGTCCACATGTTCTCGGGCTCATTGGGAAAGATGAACTTGGAGATAAAGGGCAGGCCGCGCACCTTGCCCATCTCGTTATAGCGCTCCAGGATGAGCCCGAACGGGTTCGCGCTCTGAGGGCAGACATAATCGCAGAGATTGCATGACTGGCACCGCTGAAGAACGAACGAGGAGTCAATATCACCGCGGATGAGTATCTCCATCTGCCGCTTTGCCTCCTCTGCCGGAAGCTCCAGCACCGGGCAGCGCTCGAAGCATAGCCCGCAGCGGTCGCAGAGATCGTCCTTGAAGAACCGGAACGCGGATACTTTACTCATCTAATAGACCCCCTGTCCGGGTGCAGCCAATCCGGCACATGATTCTTACGAGCGTATCCTACGCCGGACTATTATCTCACGAAACAAACGGTGACCACTTCCTGACAGGAACTGGCACGGGCGCGGGAAGAGGTTGGCTCGAAACAGACAGGTTTCAGGTCTGAACCATGCCGGCCCACTACCGACATTCCGCTGCAATCATTCCTTTTCGGTCGTTTCGGTGATTGACAACAATCCCCTGTTGATAGGTTCAGGCATGCGGTAGGCAAAACTCAGACAACAGGGGTCCACTGACATGCGATGGCGCAAGCTCTACGGCGATAGCCGACTTATTTCCCTCGCTCTGTTACACCCTGCAAAGAGAGCCAGTCCGGTGCGCTTGCAATCAGCATGGGAGGTGAGCGGCGCTACGGCACCGGAGACCTTCTGAGCAGGAAGTTTCGATTTCGGAATACCAGTGAACATTAAAGGGTGAGATGAATTGAAGAAACGTATAGCAGTATTTATCGCCTGCAGCCTGGTGGCGCTTCTTGCCGCCATGCTCATGCCGGCCTTCGGCCAGGCGGCGAGTGTCACAGTCAACTACGGGAACAAAACGTTAAACTCAAACGGTGCTACCGACTCAGGGAATTTCACGGACGTGTGGGACATCTCCGCAGGCGACCTGGTTCTGTCCGCCACGGTCGATCTTAACGGTATTCAGGATACAGATCCGGCAGCGGGACCGCCGTATCCGTGGGATTGCGGAGACCACGCTTGGTCAGTATTGGGAGTACGCGCGGTTGGAAATAGTAACTGGAATCCCACCTGGATGGCAGAGGGAGCCGGGGTATGGTTGGCTACTGATCATGACGAATACTGGAAATAGACTTCTCCGGGAGTCTGGCAGCCTTGGCCCATGAATACCTTCGCGCCGGATCCCGTAAGTGCTCCTACCCTGGAAATGGATGACAAGATGATCCTGCAAAAGGGTGGCGGTTTGGATGAGGGTTCGTACAACCTTCCGGGTGTTCCGCCGGCTAAAGGAAACAACCACCGCGTGTGGTTCGACCGCGACGGCGTCGACAAGTGGCAGGCAAATCCTGCGATCTGGCCGCTCAGCGTCGACGGTGGCACATATAACACCAACGGCAGATATGACGTAGTAATCACAATGCATGCCGATAGTGCTACCTCCGGAACGGCTTACATGACCATCAACGGACTCGACCAGGGATTCGAGGTTGACGGCAACTGGAAAACCATGGAGCTCACCCCCGCCGGCATGACCTTTACCGGGGACATGAGGCAGATGCAGGTTTTCTATGGCCTCTTCGGTTACGGAGCTGACCACGGCGTCACCTTTGAGAACATAACCGCGACCGGCGTGCTGGTCCCACAGATCGCATGGGAAAACCCGGCAGACATCGTCTACGGGACGCCCCTCAGCGATGCTCAGCTCAACGCTACCGCATCCGCGGGTGGAAGCGAGGTGCCGGGCACCTTCACTTACACACCGGCAGCGGGTGAAGTCCTCAGCGCGGGCAGCCAAACCCTCCATGTCGATTTCGAGCCTGATGACCTCACCAGCTACACCGGCGCCTCAAAGGACGTCACTATCAACGTGACTCAGAATGCGGCCTCGGTGACCCCCGACCCCAAGAGCAAGATCTACGGCGAGGCAGACCCTGAGCTCACCGGGATGCTCGAGGGGTTCCTGGAAGCCGACGGTGTGACCGCGTCCTACAGCCGTGAAGCGGGTGAAGCGGCTGGCACTTATGTGATAAGCGCCGCCCTCTCGCCGGAGGCAGTCCTGGCAAACTACGACATCACCTACAACACCGCCGACTTCACCATAGGGATGGCGGACACAACGACCGCGGTGACCTCGTCGTGCAACCCGGTCTGCTGGGTCTGGGGGCTCTTCTGCAAGAAGGTGACCTTCACCGCCGCCGTCTCACCGGTGGCGCCCGGTGCTGGAATACCCGACGGCACGGTTACCTTCTACAAGACGGTATGTGGCAAGAAGACCGCGCTCGGCACGGCCACGCTGGACGCGTCCGGAAAGGCGAGCTTGAGCGTTCCCATAAGGGACCTGTGCCTGCTCAAGAACGGCATAACCGCGGAGTATGCCGGCAGCGGCAACTTCAACGGCAGTGTCTCACCGGTCCTGACCCAGTGGGTGCTCTAGAAACAACCGGCTGACGCATGGAAGGGGAGCTTGTCATCAGGCTCCCCTTCTTTCATAAGCGAGTATTACCGGACCTTCTATGGGGCGCTCTTTGTGAGCTCCTCCGCCTTCTTCCACCACCTGCCGACTGCGCCCCACTGGGTGTACTGGTCAGGAATCTTGCGTATCTCGCGCTCGATGGCGCTGAATACAGCCTGCATGATGTTCGTGATGTCGGTTTCGCAGTCGCCGGTGAGCTCATACTCGATCGGATAGCCGATGTAGGCACGGCACGGCACGCCCCACTCGTCCCGCACGACGATACCGAGCGCAATCGCAGCCCCGGTATCACAAGCGAAATGCCCCGTCCCGTCGGCCACCGCGGCCGGGTGCCCGAAGTACTCGACTATCCTCTTCCCCTCGACGTCGGGGGTCAGCCCGAGACGTCTGCCTTTTCTTATGAAATCGGTAGCTCTCGTGACCATATCCCCTCCGGGGATGAAGTAGCTGACCTCGCTGTCGCTGCCCAGCTTCGCCCCAAGGGCCTCCACCCCTCTCACGGCGCGCGGCGTGAGGGTAGCGTCCGGGTTCACCAGTATGGGGGCGACCTCGAAGCCGTAGTGGTTCATGATAGCAGTGGCCATGTCCCATCCACCCACGTGCGGGGTGAGTACGATGACCCCCTTGCCCCGCGCGTCGAGCTCGTCCATGACGTCGTAACCTTCTTCCACCAACTGGTCCAGCAGTCGTTCTCCGTGCCGCAGGAAAACGGGAAAATCGACCATGGGTCTCATGAGCTCACCGTATGAGCTGCGGGCGATATGCCGTACCTCGTCGTCCGTGAGCTGGGGCATGCACTCCGAGATGGTACTGAAAAGCCGCTGGCGGGCTCCCGGCACGATGTAGTAAAGGACATATCCGATATAAGTGAAGATGGCATAGAGGAGTTTCACCGGTAAAACGTAAGCGAGGCCTCTTGTCAGATAGATGAGGCTCAGCATCGATATGTCGACCACCGATGCGACCGGTCTGAGCAATGAGTGCTTGATCTTCTTCAACATCGTTTTACTCCTGACTGGCTTAATCTCAAACCAAGGACTACCGGCTTCTTCTACTTTCACAAAGCGCGTCCTGCTATTGACTATCGGTAAGTAAAGGAGTAGACAAGATACAAGCGGCAGAGTGCGTCAGTGATCAGTCGAAGAAGGTCATATCTATGTGGCTCGCCAGGGTCACAGGAACGCGCGGGGGGATGAGGACGATGAGGTCCTTACACAGCGTTCGTCCGATAGTTATCATCTGTATGATATCCCTGATTCTAGCCTGCGTTCTGGGCTTTCTCCCGCCCGGGGAAAGCCGGTCCCAGGCGTATCCCGGTTGGGACAAGCAGGTCTCGGGAACCACAGAACATGTGACAAATGTCTCAGCCGGCAGCGCCACTACAGCCTGGGCAAGCGGATATAAGATCCTACTGAAGACTACAGATGGTGGACAGAACTGGGTCAAGCAGATGAACCTGCCGATGGAACCTTTCGATTACATCCAGGATATTGATGCGGTCGGTGCCCAGACCCTGTGGGTGCTGTGTCAATCCGGGGCTATATGCAGAACAAAAAATGGTGGCACCAGTTGGTCTAAAAAGCAGATTCCCCAGATGCCCGGTTCTACTGGTACGTCCTGCCATGCGATTACCGCGCTCAGCGATTCAACTGCGCTCGGGATAGGAGTCTGCACATTTGAGAGTGGCGGAGTCTTCTACGATTATGAAGTGATCGGAAAGACAGTCAACGACGGTGACTCCTGGACACTTCAATATCAAAAGCTCTTAGGCCCCCAGCCGACCGACGCGGCCGTCTATCCAAGCAGTATTTCTTCCGCCGGCTCTAACGCAATCTATGCTGTTAAATACAAGACTGTCGTCAAGTCGACAGACGGCGGCGTCACCTGGAGCACCATACGGAATGTTGGACCGAATACATTAGTCCTGGATATATCATGCGTGGACAAGAACACCGCGTGGCTTTTTGAGGTGACGCCCTTACTCGAAGAGTGCCCCAACCTTGTATCATCATCCGTTTTGAGAACCATTGACGGCGGAGCTTCGTGGAAGAGCGTATTGGAGACCGGCGACGCTATCTGCGGCACGAGTTACGGCCCCGGCACCCATGCAGTCCCAATCATGCCGTGCTAAAATCTTGATGACGGCACTCGATAAGGAGGTTTCTAATCTTATGAGGTTATGCTCTCAGTGCACGTTCCCGCGCAAGTTCACACGCGTGTTCGAATGGCACTCGGACGGCACCATCATCAGCACCGACCGCACCCGCACCAAGATCCCGATAACATTCCTCGAGTCGCGCGAGTTCGAGGCTCTCTTTGACACGCTCTCAAACAAGATCGGGATGTCCACGGACCCGTTCCTCATCGAAGCTCAGAAGAACATCGGCAAGATCCTGCTTGCCAACCTCCCTCTCAAATATGTCAAGCGCATTCCGGCCAACCGGTTCCTGCGGCCTCAACTGCTCGCTCGGATAATGGTCTTCCTCATCGCCCAGGATATCGCCGCGCTCGGTGACGGCAGGATAAATCTTGAACGCTATCGGGCCGGCGAGGTGCTGGCGCTGCGTTTCAGGAACCCCTGCGTGAACCCATTGCTGATCGGGAGTTCGGCCGGGATATATGAATCCATCGAGGATATGCCCGGCTCCAATATTGAGTACGGCCAAGAAGACGGCGACCTGGTCATCACTTTGACTCACACGGACTCTGCCCCGGAGGGCAACCATGAGGCGAGGCTCTACCTGGAGGAAGTCATCCCCGGCAGAGGCCCCATCACCTACGAACGCTGCCTGTCGTGCGGAGCGCCGCTCGAGGCCGCGCGCTCTCTCTCCTGGGATTTGAAGAATGGCATTATCACCAATAAGCTCACCGGGGAGCGGGAGGTGGTCGTGTCCGTCCAGTCGGTGAACGCCATCCTGCGCGAGCTGGAAAGCGAGCTGGGAGAAGACGTTCTGACGCTCATCTACGACGCCCAGAAAGCCATCGAGGCACGACACTTCGCGGGAATGAACATCGGCGAAAGAGATGGCTTCTGGAGAGAGCAGCTCGAGGGCTATGCAATCAGGGGGCTGGGCTACCCGCTCGTCTTCGAAGCGACCGACAGTTCCTTGAAGGTCGAGATCGGGAACGCTTATAACCAGGTGCTCTACGCTGCCAAGCTCGCCGCCGCGCTGGAGGCCCTCACCGGGGAGCTCTCCACCATCGAGTGGAAGTTCCGCAGCAACCGCCACGGCTCGTATGAGATCAGCGTCGGCGCCGGCAGAGCGACTCAGCTGGTGGAATCAAGCGGTCGCACTAAGTCTTAAAGCTCCTCGTAGCGGGAAACGACCTCCATGTATTTCGAGTGGATCATCTGCGCGTCAAAGCGCTCGAACTCCGCGAGCATGAGAGCCTGCTCTTCTCTGCTGAAATACTCCTGCGTGGGGAAGAAGAAGCGCTTGTCCTCCTTCTCGATATGCACCGGGTAGAACTCGACAAGGTCAGCGAGCAGCGAGGTTATCTCGCCCAGGGCGTCCCGCTCGCCTGATGCGTACCTCTCGTTCGCCTCGCGCAGGGCGCGCACCTTGCCCCTGGCGTAGACGTGCTCTTCTATGAGTTCTTCCATGGTCTTTCTGAGCCCGGGCTCGAGGTCTTTGTTCGCGAGGTCGCGGAAGTAGATCTCCTCTTCCTTGCCGTGGTGGGTCCTGTCGCCGTAGGTCCTGAAGAAATCGACGGCGGACTCGACAAAGACGGGGTCGGTCTCCCCCGAATCATCGATCCTTTCGAGCTCACGTCGCATCGCCGCTATCATGCGCTCGATGAGCCTGTGCTCCCTCATCATTGGCCCGATGGGTTTCATATCCAACATTCACCTCCACAAGTAGATTCTCATCGGGGGCGGACCCTCATCCGAAAATGCTCGTCATCTAAGGCTCGGGTTCGCGCGCGGCCCTGTGCTGAAGGTACGCGATGACCTCCCCGTCCGACATATCGTGGAAATCACGGTAGAAGCTGGCGACCGCGAACGGGTACCTCCTGGACACGTGCAGGCAGTGGAAGTGATCCACGAGCGGCTCGATTCGTGACACCGTGTCCAAGGGGCTCACCGGAACCGCGACCGCGGTGGCTGCGGGCCGGCGCGCCTTGACCATCTCGATGGCCGCTATCATGGTGTAACCTGTCGCGAGGCCGTCGTCGGTGAGTATCACACTCTTGCCCTCTAGGTCCGGGAAAGGGCGGTCACCCCTGTACTCCCGCTCCCTGCGGTTCACCTCCAGCAGAACCTCGGAGGCTATCTGCCGGATTACGTCCCGGGAGAGGGGCATCACCCTCAGGGTCTCATCGTTCAGCACCATCGAGCCGTCCGGGGCGACGGCGCCGAAGCCCGCCTCCGGGTTCGACGGGATAGGAAGCTTCCGTACTACTATGACATCGAGAAGGGCTTCCAGAGCTACCGACAGGTGATAACCGACGGGGATCCCCCCGCGCGGGATGCCCAGGACCACCGCATCCTCGGAAGGCCCGGCGTAAGCCTCCGCAAGCCTTCGGCCCGCGTCGTCACGGTCGCGAAATAGCACCTCCTGCATGGCGCCCCTCCCTCGAAAGCACCTTCATGCGAGCTTTATCTCCTTCTCCGACTCCCACAGCCCGTGGATGTTACAGAAAGAGATGGCGTGCAGGGTCCCCGGCTTTTTTATCTTTAGGGTGGCGGTAGCGGAGTGGTGAGTGTACACCGGTCCCGCGTTCGGTCCTTCGACAGACTCCCCGTGCGCTCCGAACTCGAAGTGACCCACCTGGTATGTGTACTTGTCTCCTTCGGGATGGAAGAAAAGAGAGATGAACCGGATATGGTGCTCCGTGGTGTTAGGGTGAGCGATCTCCTTCCCGATACTCACGCCGACCTCGAACAGATCATCCGGCTTCACCGCATCAGCGCACTCGATCACGGGCACGTGCTTCTCCGACTTCCAGTCAGCGGTCTGGAACTGCTCTCCGAGACTCATCTCGAGACCTCCTTTCGAATCGCCAGATCCTTTGATATCAGGGATACGATACGTAGCGACTGGACCCTTCCTTATGTTTGGCAGTATTCGCGCGCAGTAGGAAAAACCGAGGTTCCCAAATAATGACTACCACCAGCTCACCCGTCGCGGTCGAGCCTGCGATAGGCATCCTTCCGGTGGGCGACCAGCAGAACGAGGACCCCGTCCTTGGTTCTTGTGTAAATAACCCGGTAGTCACCGATCCTCAGCCTGAGGAGGCCTGCGAACTTCCCCTTGAGCGGCTCACCCGCATCGGGGTTTCTCTTCAGCTCCTTCTCGAGCTTATCGACGATTCTTCTGGCCTCGCTCCTGTCGAGCTTCTTAAGATCGCCCGCAGCCGACCTCTTGTAGTGGAAGCTATATGCCAAGGGAGTCTCTCAGTTCGGAACTCGAGATGATATCATCGCCCTTGTCCAGTAACCTGTGCAGCGCCACGAGATAGTCGTTGTACTCGGTCACATAGGTATCGACCGCCTCGTTTATGAGCGAGCTCCTGGTCCTGCCAAGGAGCGACGCTAGCTCGTCCACTTCAGACAGTAGCTCATCAGGCATTCTCATGGAGATGTTGGAAGCCATGTATTCTCCCCTCTCAACGCATATGGCAATGTATTACTAGTATTACATTGTAATGCGTGCTTGTCAAATGGAGGCGTCGGTGGGTTCGTGTAAAGACCCAGTAGGCGGCTATCCTGACGTGAATCCATCATACCGCCTCCGATAGATGGCTGATTCCCTTCAGAACCCTGACCCAGAGCTTG
>JAGUWJ010000045.1 GCA_020062425.1 Actinomycetota bacterium | reverse complement strand
CTTGCTCATGCGCGCGTTCCTCCTGCCGCAGTCGCACGGCTCCCGGGTCAGCGCGGTCAGGTCGCCGGTCCTGAACCTCACCACCGGGACGGCCTGGCGCGTCAGCGTGGTGAGCACCAGCTCGCCCTGCTCGTCCTCGGCGCGCTGCCTGCCGGTGGACGGGTCGATCACTTCGGCAAAGAAATGGTCCTCGGCGATGTGCATGCCGCGCTTCACCTCGCACTCTCCCGAGACGCCCGGTCCCAGCACCTCCGAGAGGCCGTAGTTGTCTGTGGCGGATATGTTCATATCCTTCTCTATGCGCTCCCTGATGCCTTCACTCCATGGTTCCGCCCCGAAGAGCCCCAGCCTGAGGCCGGTGCCCGCCATGTCGAAACCGGCTGTCCGCGCGGACTCCGAGAGGTACAGCGCGTAGGTCGGAGTCGACACCAGCACGGTAGTGCCCAGGTCGCGCATGAGCTCGAACTGCAGCTCAGTGTTCCCGCCCGACGCCGGAACGACCGTGGCGCCTATCTTCTCCAGACCGTAGTGCAGCCCGAAGCCCCCGGTGAACAGACCGTAAGTGAACGATATCTGCGCCACGTCGGTCGACCTCACCCCGGCCGCCGTGGCGAACCTGGCCACCAACTCGGTCCACATCGCCAGGTCCGAGGCGGTGTAGGCGACCATGGTGCGGCTGCCGGTGGTCCCGCTGGAGGCATGGAGCCTCACCACGTCGGAGAGTGGCACCGCCAGCATCCCGAACGGGTAGTTCCCGCGGAACTCCTTCTTGCTGGTGAACGGCAGCTTCTCGACGTCCGAGAGCGACCTCACGCTCTCCGGGCTGACCCCCGCCTGCTCCATCAGACCCCTGTAAGGGGTGCCGGCGGCCCACACGCGGTCGAGCGTGGCACTGAGCCTTTCCAGCTGGAGCGCCTCCAACTCGGATCCGGCAAGGGTCTCGTTCTTCTCGTCCCAGATACTCAAATGCCCAGCCTTGCTCATCTCGATCCGGCGGCGGAACGCCGTGCGGCAGGCGCAGTGCGCCTCAGGCGTCAGCGGCAATACGTCGGCCGGCCAGGAACGCCTGCCTGTTGGCGGCATGCGCTTTCGCGGGCACCAGCCTCTCGATCACCTGCAGCCACTCCTCCTCGCCGACTGGGAGCAGCGGGCTCAGAATCCCCAGCAGCACCGTGTTCGCGGCCCTCCTGTCGCCCGCTTCCTCAGCCAGCAGCGGGGCGTCCACCACCAGGCTGCCCGGCACCAGCTCCAGAATGCGCTCTTCGGCGTCTTCGGGGTAACTTGCCGCTCCCTGCAGGACGGGCAGGGGGTCGATCCTGGTGCGGGACGCTATCACCCTCCCGCCCGGAGCTGCGAACTCGATGTTCCTCAACGTCTCCAGGAGTTCGGTCGAGACCAGGGCCAGTGCCTCGCCCCTGGGGACCAGCGGGCTCGCCACGGACGCGCCGAAGCGCACCATGCTGATGACGCTGCCCCCGCGCTGGGCCATCCCGTGCACCTCGCTGGTCTTCACGTCGAAACCCTGTGCGAGAAGGGCGTTCGCTAGCAGGTTGGCGGCGGTGATAGTCCCCTGCCCGCCTGTGCCGGCGAGCACCACCGACCTTGTGGGCGTGTCTTTCGCTTCGTCGCGTCTCGACCTTGCCTCGTTCATCATACATCCGCCTTCTTCACCCGTATCGCGTCCCGCCTGCACACCTGCGCACAGACGCCGCAGCCGGTACACGACTCCTCGAGCACGACCACCTTCCCGTCCCTCTTGACCAGGGCGGGACATGCCACGCCGAGGCAGAGGCCGCAGTCGTTGCACTCCTCCTCGACTGTCTCGTAGCAGGTCTTGACCGCGGTCCTGTCGCGCAGTATGCAGGCGCGCCTGGATACGACCACCGACGGGGCGTCCCTTTCCATCTCCTCGGAGAGCACGGCCCGGCACTCCTCCAGGTCGTACGGATCGACCACCCTCACGCTCTCGATGCCTATCGCCCGCGCCAGCATCTCGATGTCTACCGTTGAAGTGGGCTCCCCTTGGAGGGTCGAGCCCGTGCCGGGGTGGTCCTGGAACCCGGTCATGGCTGTAGTCCGGTTGTCGAGGATGACCACGGTGTAGCGCCCCTTGTTGTAAGCCATCTCCATGAGGCCTGTGACCCCGGAGTGGAAGAACGTCGAATCGCCCAGCACCGACACGACCCTGTGGCTCGAGATCTCGCCCTCACTGTCCTCCGAGGCGAGCTCGAGCGCTTTCTCCAGCCCGTGTCCCATGGTTATGCTGGCGCCCATGCAGACCTGGCAGTCGTGAGCGGATAGGGGGGGCAGTACGCTCAGGGTATAGCAGCCGATGTCCCCGGCGATGATGGCCTTGAGGCGGGCGAGGCTGTACATGACGCCGCGGTGCGGGCACCCTGCGCACAGTATCGGCG
>JAGUWJ010000088.1 GCA_020062425.1 Actinomycetota bacterium | reverse complement strand
CGAGCATCGCCAGGGCGGCCGCCGATGTCGTGAGAACCGGGCTAAGGGCCACGCCGGCGAGCAGTCCCTCGAAGATACCGGGCTGCCTCGAGACCCATCGATAGAGTGCCGCTCCCGGAGCGATGCTGAGAAGCATGTACCCGCAAAGTCCGAAGGGAACGATCGGCCACTGAAGCAGGGACGCGCAGAGGGCAAACACGGTGCCCACTGCGAGAAGCGCTGGTGCGGCGTGTTGTTTTGCCATGCTTTGATCTTTTTTTGTCGGTGCGTTGTTCGCGGTCTGTCCGGCGCTTTCGTCGGAGCATTTTAGCAGAGGGGATGAGGTTTGTAACGGCGGTTTTTCTCGAGTCGCGGAGCGCTCGGGCGAGTAGTCCGGCGTCACGAGAGGGGTGTTGCCGTACCAGGGTCCCGCGTTGGCTTTCGCCGCGCATCGGGAGGCTAAGGGGCGGCTCCTTGAACGCAATTCCCCTTGAAGCCGCCCGGGGGGTGTTGTTTAATAATCGGATTCGGACTAAAGTCGAGGGGCCGAGGTCCGATCGGGACGGGTCGGCGGTATTTGGCGGTATGAAGCTCTTGGGAGTCGAACGCAATGCTGACGCGCGGTGAGAAAAACTCCGATGATCGTTCTTTCGGGACCGGATTCAGAGGCAAGAAGGTCTTGATCACGGGCGGCCTCGGTTTCATCGGAAGTTCCCTGGCCATAAGGCTCGTTCCGTTGGGCGCAGATGTGACGGTGTTGGACGCCATGATACCCGACTACGGCGGAAACCTCTTCAACATCGAGCCGGTCAAGAAGGACGTCACCGTCAACTTCTCCAACATCACCGACTCCACCTCGATGAACTACCTGGTGCGTGAGAAGGATTACATATTCCACTGCGCCGGCCAGGTGTGCCACATCATGAGTCTGAGCAACCCGTTTCCGGATATCGAGTACAACATCAAAGGGGCCGCGGTCCTCATGCAGGCCTGTAAGAACTACAACCCGACGGTGAAGATAGTCAAGACCGGCACCCGCGGGCAGTACGGACCGTCGGTGAAGCTCCCCGTCGACGAGGAGGCGCCGACGAACCCGCGCGGCATATACGAAATATCCAACCTCGCTGCCGAAAAGATCATGAAGATATACAACGACGTCCACGGAGTGAGGACCGTTCTCTTGAGACTCACGAATATCTATGGTCCCCGGTCGCAGATGAGACACTCCCGTTTCGGGGTCGTGAACTGGTTCATACGGCAGGCCCTGGACAACGAGACGATCAAGGTTTTCGGCGATGGAAAGATACTCAGGGATTTTCTCTACATCGACGACTGCGTCGACGCGCTGCTCGCCAGCGCGCTCTGCGAGAAGGCCGAGGGCGAGATCCTCAACGTCGGAGTAGACAAGGCGGTGTGTTTCCTGGACCTGGTGAAGCTCATCATCGAGGTGACGGGCAGCGGACGCTGGGAGTTCTCCGAGTTCAGCCCCGAAAGAAAAGCGCAGGAGCCGGGAGACTTCTATTCGGATATCGCCAAGATCAGGAAGATAGTCGGATGGGAGCCTCGGGTCACGCTGGAGGAAGGACTTGCCCGAACCGCCGATTACTACAGACAGCACCGGCGCTGTTACTGGCAGAGTACCGCTGCGGCGTAGGGATCATCGCGCCGCGTACCGCGCTCCTCGAGCCCGGCTAGCGGCGGGGGACCGCGGACGGGCGAGCGTAAGCAGGAATTCGCAACGAAGGAATCACGTATGTCCGATTCGTCGAAGAGCGCCCCTCCTTCCTTCTCCGGCCAGCTGGAGCAATACGAAGCGATTCGCGGCGAGATACAGGCCGCGTTGGATAGGGTTCTCCGGAGCGGCTGGTACATTCTGGGTCGGGAAGTCGAGGCCTTCGAGCGTGAGTTCGCCGGCTACTGCGGGGTGAAGCACGCCGTGGGCTGCGCTTCCGGTACGGAGGCCATAGCGCTCTCCCTGATGGCCCTCGGGGTCGGTCCGGGAGACGAAGTGGTGACGGTGGCCAATACAGCGGTTCCCACGGCGTCGGCGATCTCGATGGCGGGCGCCACCCCGGTTTTCGTCGACATCGACGACTACTTCCTGATGGACGTCCAGAGGCTCGAGTCCGCCGTCACCGGTCGGACCAAGGTCATCATGCCTGTGCATCTCTACGGCCAGATGGCGCTCATGGACGCGATCACGGAGTTCGCTAGGAAGCGCGACCTCCTGGTGATCGAGGACGCGGCCCAGGCCCACGGCGCGGAGTTCAAGGGCAGGCGCGCCGGGTCGTGGGGGACTCTGGGGTGCTTCAGTTTTTATCCCACGAAGAACCTCGGCTGCTACGGAGACGGCGGAGCGGTTACGACCGACGACGAGCGGCTCTACGAGCGCCTGCTCATGCTGAGGAACTACGGCCAGGAGAAGCGGTACTACCACACGATCAAGGGGATCAACAGCCGATTGGACGAGATGCAGGCCGCCGTATTGCGCGTCAAGCTCGCGCACCTCGACGAGTGGAACGAGAAGCGCCGGCAGGTCGCGTCGTGGTACGAGGAGTTCCTCGGGGAAGCGTGCGCGCGTCCGCGCGAAAGATCGGGCGCGCGGCACGTCTACCATCTCTATGTGATCAGGGCAGCCGACCGGGACGGATTGAGGGCCCACCTGGAAAAGCAGGGGGTCACGACCCTGATGCACTATCCTGTACCCGTACACCTGCAGAAGGCATACGAGGACCTCGGTTACGGTCGGGGCGACCTGCCCGTGACTGAAGAGGCTGCCGCTGAGATTCTGAGTTTGCCCATGCACCCGGGGGTGACGCGCGGCGGCGTCCAACGCGTCGGGGAAGAGCTGCAGGACTACTACGCCAAACGCGGCGGGATGCGGTGAATACGCACAGGCTTTCAGTCATAGTTCCGGTCTACTACAACGCCGAGAGTCTCGAGGAGCTGCACGGCCGCCTGGCCAGGATCGCGGAGTCGCGGCCTGAACTCGACCTCGAGATCCTGTTCGTGGACGACGGCTCTGGAGACGCTTCCTACGAAGTCATCCGGCGGATCGCGGCGGGCGACGCACGCGTCACCGCCCTCAAGCTGTCCCGGAACTACGGTGCGTTCAACGCTTGTTTGGCGGGACTGACGCGGGCGACCGGGGAGTGCGCGGTGATCATGTCCGCCGACCTGCAGGACCCTCCCGAACTTATCGCAGAGATGTACGAGCGCTGGTTACGGGGGACGAAGGTGGTGATGGCGGTGCGGGCGCGGCGTGAGGAGTCGTTCGCCAAGGTCTTCTTCTCGAACACGTACTACAGGGTATTCCGCGCGCTGGTCGACAACGCCATGCCTCGCGGAGGCTTTGACTTTGTGCTCATAGATCGAATCGTCATCAATGTGCTCTGCGCCATGCAGGAGAAGAACACCACGCTGATGGGGCTCATTCTCTGGACCGGATTCAAGCGCGAGGAGATTCCATACACAAGAATGCAGCGCAGGCACGGCAAGTCGCGTTGGTCGCTCGGCAAGAAGATCAATCACTTCGTCGATTCGCTGCTCGCGTTTACGAAACTGCCCATAAGGCTCTTGTCCGTACTCGGTCTCGTGACTTCTGCAATAAGCTTGCTGGGCATGCTGTATATTCTGATAGTCACTCTGACGGGAAGGGTGTCCGTGGCCGGCTGGGCGTCGGTGATGGTCGTGATGTTCTTCATGTTCAGCATCATGATGATCGGTTTGGGTATCCTCGGCGAATATGTGTGGCGGGGTCTGGAAGAGGCGAGGAAGCGGCCGTCGTTCATTATCGAATCGGAGTATCGCCGCGGCGGCGCGGACGATCCTCCCCGGTAAAGGGACGTCCTCACGTAGAACAAGGAGCGGGCGGATGATCAGCCCACGTGCCGTGGTGCAGACCAGTGAAATCGGTGATGACGTCGACATCGCGGAGTTCGCGGTGGTCCGCGCGGGGGTGAGCCTGGGCCGGGGCGTCCGCATCCATCCTGGTGTGGTCATCGAGCCGGGGGTAAGGCTCGACGACGAGGTGGAAGTGTTCCCGGGCGCCTATCTGGGTAAAGCGCCGAAGGGAGCGGCGGCGACGTCCCGCGCGATGCAGTACGAACGCCGCGTGCTCATCGGCCGGGGAACGTCCGTCGGGCCGCACTCGGTGGTCTACTACGATGTGGAGATCGGCGCCGGCACCCTCATCGGCGATGGAGCATCGATCCGCGAACAGTGCCGAGTGGGGTCGCAGTGCATCATCAGCCGGTACGTGACGATCAACTACAATACGAGCGTGGGAAACCGCACGCGAATCATGGACATGACTCACCTCACGGGCAACTGTGTAATCGGTGATGACGTGTTCATCAGTTGCATGGTCGCCACGGCGAACGACAACGAGATGGTCACGCGCCGTTACGAAGAGAACAGGGTAATCGGGCCGCGGATAGGCGACAGGGTAAGCATCGGCGAGGGCGCGTGCATCCTGCCGGGCGTCAGAATCGGTGAAGGTGCGATGGTGGGGGCGGGCTCGGTGGT
>JAGUWJ010000130.1 GCA_020062425.1 Actinomycetota bacterium | reverse complement strand
CGTTCGGCATAGACGCCGCGCCGGAGATGATCCAGGTCGCCCGCCGGAAGGCCGGGCGGGCGGGCTCCCGCGCCAGCTTCGAGGTGGGTCTCATCGAGGACATCCCCTTCGAGGACGGGCGCTTCGACACGGTCGTCAACACGCTGGTCATGCATCACCTGCCCCGTGAGGTGAAAAGCGCCGGCATGAAAGAGGTCCGGCGCGTCCTGAAGCCGGGAGGACTGTTCCTGGCCGTGGACTTGAGCCTGCCGTCCGGCGGCCTCCTTCCGCGTGTCATGCGGCTGTTCCTGGGCCACCACATGGCCGACAGCGACGTCGCCGACACGCTCGGCCACCTGCGGGACGCCGGCTTCAGCGGGACGGAGAGCGGCCCCACCTCCAACAAGTACTTCTCTTACGCCCGGGGCGTGAAGCCCGGCTTACCCCTGGGGACAGACACCGTAAGGTAAATCAACTCAACTTACACCTGGGGACAGACACCGTAAGGTAAATCGTCTCCGCAAAACGCCTCACCTGGGACGGACACCCCGGCCAGGACACCGTAAGTCAGTCAAAGGCGGTCGTGGTAGAATCCCATACCAACAAGGAGACTCACGAGGAGCGAAGATGTTCGAGAACCTCGGCGACCGGCTCCAGAACGTGTTCGCCAGGCTGCGAGGCCGCGGAAAGCTCACAGAGAAAGACGTCGACGAGGCCATGCGGGAGATACGCCTGGTGCTTCTCGAAGCCGATGTCAACTTCAAGGTGGTCAAGGAGTTCGTAGACCGCGTGAGGGCCCGCGCCATCGGCGAGGAGGTCATCAAGAGCGTCACCCCGGCTCAGCAGGTGGTAAAGATCGTCTACGACGAGATGACCGAGGTGCTGGGCGGAGAGACCCGTGCCCTCAACTTCGCCAGCCATCCCCCGTCGGTCATCATGCTGGTCGGCCTGCAGGGAAGCGGCAAGACCACCGCTGCGGCGAAACTGGCGGTGATGCTGCGCCACCAGGGGCGCAACCCCATGCTGGTCGCGGCGGACGTCTACCGCCCGGCGGCGGTGGAGCAGCTTCAGACGCTGGGCTCCCAGATCGACATCCCGGTCGCCTACTACCGCCACAAGAGCGCGCTGGAGATAGTGGAGGAGGCCGTGGCGGAAGCGTCGCGCAAGGGCAACGACGTGGTGATACTCGACACCGCCGGCCGCCTGCACATCGACGTGGAGATGATGCAGGAGCTGGTGGACATCCAGAACTCTGTCCACCCCAGCGAGACCCTGCTGGTGGTGGACGCCATGACCGGCCAGGACGCGGTGAACGTAGCCCTCTCCTTCCTGGAGAAGCTCGACTTCGAGGGCGTCGTCATCACCAAGATGGACGGCGACGCACGCGGGGGGGCGGCGCTATCCATGAAGTCGGTCACCGGCAGGCCCATAAAGCTGGCCTCCATCGGCGAGAAGGTGGAGGACCTCGAGGCGTTCCACCCAGACCGCGTGGCATCGCGCATCCTGGGCATGGGGGACATAGTGACCCTGGTCGAGAAGGCCGAGGAGTCTATGACCGAGGAGCGCGCCCGCAAGCTCGAGCAGAAGCTCAAGAAGCAGAAGTTCGACTTCGACGACTTCCTGGAGCAGATGCAGCAGTTGAGGCAGATGGGAGGCATCTCCAAGGTCATGGAGATGGTGCCCGGCATGGGCGGCCTGGCCCGCCAGTCGGGGCTGAACGTCGACGAGCGCCGCCTGAAGAAGATCGAGGCCATCATCCAGTCGATGACCAGGGAAGAGAGGAAGAACCCGCAGCTCTTGAACGCGAGCCGCCGCCGGCGCATCGCGTCGGGCAGCGGCACCTCTACCCAGGACGTGAACCAGCTCGTCAAGCAGTTCGGCCAGATGCAGAAGATGTTGAAGGCTTTCACCGGTAAAGGCGGCCAGATGGGCATGCTCAAGAAGATGTTCCCGTCCTGAGCCCTGAGTTTTTGTTACAATAGAGCGCAAACATCCTAAGGAGGAAGTAGTTGGTAAAGATCAGGTTGCGGAGGATGGGCAAGAAAAAGCAGCCCGCCTACCGGGTCGTGGTTGCTGACATTCGCAGCCCCCGCGATGGCAGATACATAGAGGCGATCGGTCACTACAACCCCATGACGGAACCTTCGACGGTCGAACTCAACGGTGAGCGAGCGCTGTACTGGCTCGGGCAGGGAGCCCAGCCCACCAGGCAGGTGCAGAACCTCATGAAGATAACCGGCGTCTGGGAGCAGTGGCAGGACTCCAGAAAGAAACAATAGCGGCACTTACTCCTCTCTACTTCTCTCGTGATGGAGGCTTGTTATGATGAAAGACCTTCTCGAGTACCTCGCAAAGGCGCTGGTCGACCACCCCGAAGACGTCCAGATCGAGGTGATCGAGGGAGAGCGCTCGGTGATATTGCAGCTCAGGGTCCACCCCGATGACATAGGCAAGGTCATCGGCAAGCAGGGGCGGATAGCCCAGGCCCTGCGCACGCTGGTGAAGGCGGCCGCGACCAAGCAGGGAAAGAACGCCATCGTAGAGATACTGGATTGATACTGGATTGAGCGATAACGCTGTTGAACCCGGGGGCGAGGACCTCCTGGTCGTAGGCAGGATAATCCGGCCCCACGGCATCCGTGGGGCCGTAATCGTCGAGGCCGAAAGCGACTGGCCCGAGCGTTTCAGCGCGGGCTCATCCCTGCTGGTGGAGGCCGCCCCGGGCCGGTGCGAGCCGGTCCTGGTCGAATCGTCCTCCACCCACAAGGGCAGGCTGCTGTTGTACCTGGCCGGTGTGACCGACCGAAACAGCGCGGGCGGTCTCAAAGGGAAGGACCTCCTGGTGCGTGCCTGCGACGCCGCGCCTCTCGAGGACGGGGAGTTCTGGGCTCACGATCTGGTGGGCATGAGCGCGGTGGACGAGGACGGCCGGGAACTTGGCGAGGTGACAGAGGTCATCTGCCGGGCGGCCCAGGACCTGCTCGTGCTCGCGGACGGCGCGGGGGCGGAGTTCCGGGTGCCTTTCGTGGAGGAGTTCGTGATGGATGTGGATGAGGGCCGCGGGGTCATAACTCTCAAGGTGATCGAGGGGATGGTCCCGTGAAGGTGCACGTGTTCAGCGCCCTTCCGGAGGTGCTCACTTCGCCGGTCGAATCGGGCATACTGAAGCGTGCCCGCGAGGCGGGAGCGCTCGAGGTGGTAGTGCACGATCTGCACGCGCTCTCGGACGACCCGCACCACAAGGTGGACGACTGCCCTTACGGTGGAGGGCCTGGCATGGTGCTGAGAGTGGACGTGGTGACGCACGCCATCGAGAGCGTCTTACCGGGGCCGGCCGAGCGGCTGAAGGAGAAGATGCCGGTCATATTGCTCACCCCCCAGGGGGAGCGTTTCGACCAGGCCGCCGCCCGCTCGCTCGCCGAATCGGAGACGCTGGCCTTCATCTGCGGGAGGTACGAGGGCGTAGACGAGAGGGTGCGCGAGCACATTGCGAGCATGGAGATATCGCTGGGCGATTTCGTGCTGGCGGGCGGGGAGATAGCCGCCGCGGCGGTCATCGAGTCCGTGGCGAGGCTGCTTCCGGGAGTGCTGGGGAACGAAGAGTCGCTCGCGGAGGAGTCGTTCGCAAGGCCGATGCTGGAGTACCCGCAGTACACCAGGCCCGCCGAGTACCGCGGCTGGGAGGTCCCCGAGGTCCTCACCAGCGGCGACCACGCTCGCATAAGGGAGTGGCGAGAACAGCAGGCGCTGATGAGGACCAGGGAGCGCCGCCCCGACCTCCTCCAGTGAGTTTCCCCGCTGATGCTCTTCTGCTATAGTTTACGGGGTTCGCCCACGCGGCCATCAGGAGATAGTGATGAAAGAGATAGAGACAATCGAGAGAAGCCAGCTGAAGGAAGACGTCATTCCGTTCCAGCCTGGTGACACGGTCAAGGTCACCATCGTGATAAAGGAAGCGACCGGGAGCGGCGAGAAGAAGTCCGTACGCACTCGCACCCAGGCGTTCCAGGGACTGGTCATCAGGCGCCAGGGGTCGGGCGCGCGCGAGACCTTCACTGTTCGGAAAGTATCGTTCGGCGTCGGCGTGGAGCGCACGTTCCCGGTCCACTCACCTGTCATCAGGAACATCGAGATGGTGCAGGAGGGCGACGTCCGCAGGGCCAAGCTCTACTACATCAGGGACAAGGTCGGCAAGGCCGCCCGCGTGAAGAAGAAAAAGCTCACGAGCTGACGCGGGCGTCGTAGATGACTGACGACAGCACCCGCGAGGAACAAGGCCCGGCAGACACGGAACAGCCCACACCCCCGGAGCAGGAAACGCCCCCTTCACCCGAATCCGTCCACGGCGAGCCTCAAAGTCGCAGACAGCGCAACGGGCACGAACCCCGCGAGGGGAAGCCCGGCGTATGGAGGGGCGTCAGGGAAGCCCTGATAATCGTCCTCATCGCCGCCGTGGTTGCCGTATTCGTGCAGTCTTTCCTGATAAAGACGTTCATCATCCCCACCTCATCCATGAGCCCCACGCTCCAGATCGGCGACCGCATCATGGCCGAGCGCGTCACCTACTACTTCAGGAAACCGCGCCGGGGGGACATCGTCGTGTTCCGTTACCCGCCGACCGACCCCAAGGCCCTCAACACCAGCAACATACTCTACTGGCCGTTCGAGCGCATGGCGGAGACGTTCCACCTGGCCCACGGGGGAACGACGCCGTACGTGAAAAGGGTCATCGCCACCGAGGGGGAAACCATTGAGATAAAAGAGGGCCAGGTGATTGTCGACGGCAAGAAGCTGGACGAGGACTACAAGGTCCAGGACTCCTATAACATGCCGCCGACGAAGGTCCCCAGTGGAGAGCTCTTCGTCATGGGGGACAACAGGCCCAACTCGAGGGACAGCCGCTACTGGGGGACGGCCCCGGTCAGAAGCGTTATCGGGAGGGTGTTCTTGATATGGTGGCCCCTGAGGCATTTCGGGGTTCCCGCGAAATAGACCTCGGTGCCGGCACCTTCACGGGCGGCCCGGCACCCGCCTTCGCTACGGTCGAACTCACCGTCCGCGAGATCAGGGTGGCGCTCTCGTCATCCTCAGCCCCGGACCCGGAGTTCCTCACCAGCCTCACCAGGGATCCCAGGCCCACGGTGCGCCGCATGGGGTACCGCGCGCTCAAGCGCACCGGGAACCTCGCGGCGAACGAGGGGATATTCCGCGAGGGTGGGGTTCGCTTCCTGGCCGGCGCCGACGAGGCGGGCAGG
>JAGUWJ010000135.1 GCA_020062425.1 Actinomycetota bacterium | reverse complement strand
CTCGCTGCCAAAGCGGCGGGCGTCTGCCGGCAGTGCGACCTGGCGACGGTGAACGCCTCGACGGGAGCCCTGGAGATGCGCTGGCCCGCGGACGGGGTTCCACCCGAGCTCTACGACCTCGTCGTCCTCGATGTGGCCTCGCCGACGGTGGAGATGTCGGTCGCGGCCCGGGCGGCTGCATCGGCGGTATCGTCGTCAGGGGAACTTGTCGTCCTCTCGCCGGCACGCCTCCTGACCCAGGCCGAGAGGGCAAGGCTTCGACGTCTGGTGGAGCGAGTGCCCGGTGAGCACCATGGAGCGACGGGCGCCGCGGGCGAGGCGGGTCACACCGGCCGGATCGAGGTCGAAATCCCGCCGGGATTCTTCCTGCAGGACCGTCGTGGCCTGTGCGGGCACCTGAGAGATGCGGCGGCCCGCATCGAAGAGGAGGGAGGGCACTCCCCCATGTCTCGCGCGCTCGGACGCCTTCTCCTCTATAGCGAGGTGTGCCTGATCGAGAACGGACTCCTCCCTCCGGTGACCTGGCTCAGCATCTACACACGCGCCGAGCCTCCGGCTCGAGCGAGCCGGGCGGGACCGTCCGATATAGCGAGCGCCCAGGCCACGGAGATAGCCAGGCTGGAGAAGCTCGTCGGGGCTGAGGTCGCCCACGGAACCGCGCTGGCCGAGGAGCTCAGGCGCCAGGGCGACAACGCTTCCCGCGCGGCGGCAGACCTAGAGCGGCTCATGAGGGAGCGAGAGATCCTCCGCGGGAAAGGCCTTTCCAGGTATAAGGGCTACCTGAAGGAACGGCTCTCCGGGAGGGGCCGGTGAACGCCGTGCAGGACGCGCTGGAGATACTGTTCACGGTCCCGCTCCTGTTCGTCATCCCGGGATACGCGCTGGTGAAGAGCAGGCTTTTCAAGGCGCGCCGCTCGAGCTGGATCTCGAGGGTGGTTCTCGTCATCGCCTTGAGCGCCGGCGTCGCTTCTCTAGCCGCCCTCTCCTACGGAGAGATGGGTTACCTGAGGATCTGGCTGCTCGACCTGACGCTTGCCGTTTTCTCCCTCGCGGTATGGCTCGTCTTCGGAAGAACCCGCGTTCCCGTGTTCGAAAAGCGCCCGCGCCCGATAGAGGCGGTCGTGGTGATCGCCCTGTGCGTGCTCTCCATCCTCCTTTTCTTCAGACCTTTCGAGTACATCGCGGGTGACGGCGATCCCGGGTATTACTTCAACAGCGGCTACCACATCGCCGAGACCGGGGCGGTGAACATAACCGACGAAGCGGCGACACGCATGGACGACGTAGAGCTGAAGACGTTCTATGACAACGGAATCGCCGGCTTCATCCCGTTCCACCTGCGCTCCAGGCAGACCGGCAAGACGCAGCCGCAGCTCTACGACATGCTCCCGGTATGGATAGGAATTTTCATCCTCCTGTTCGGGAAATCGGGCGGCCTCTACGTGGTGCCTCTGTTCGCCCTCTTCTCGGTGCTGGCCTTCTTCGCGCTGGCCCGCAGGTTCACAGGCGTCTTCGGCGCCGCATGCGGCGCCCTTCTCTTCTGCCTGGTCTTTCCCCAGGCGTACTTCGCGCGGATGCCGGTCTCGGAGATGTTCTGCCAGTTCCTCGTGTTGGCGGCGTTGCTCTTCTTCTCGGAGTTCCTGGCGGAAGAGTGCCCGCTCTCCGGTCTCGCCTGCGCGGTGTCGGTCACCGTCGCGGCCTCGGTGCGGCCGGAGGCACTGATACTGTTCCTGCCCCTGCTGACGGTGATGGCGGCCAGGCTGTTCCGGCGGCGCTATCGCGTCGGCGATTACGTGACAGTCAACTCCCTCCTGGCGGGGATGGCTTTCGTATGGCTGTATGTGATGGCCGCCGAGTATCACTACGTGCGGAGGAACGCTCGGAAGCTGTTTGAGGCCCTGGGCACCACCACCGGGGGCATGACCACCTTCATGGGCCTATGGCTGGCGGCGACAGGCATAGCCCTGGCCGTGTTCAACCTTCCCTGGATCAACAAGCGGCTGTGCGGGATATGGTCGCGGTTTGAGGGCCGCATGGGCGAGAAGCGGTTCTGGGACCTGCGGGTCCTGAAGGGCGCGCTCGCTTCGCTGACCCTGCTCAGCTTCGTCTATTTCTACTTCATAACCCCCGCGTGGGCGTCCAGCGTGGCTTCACCGCGCAACTTCTTCTTCTACACCTCGGAGTACTTCGGCGGCGTCGCCGTCTTCGTCTTCGTGGCCGGGCTGTGCTGGCTCCTGTTCGACGCGGATGACGCCGGCTTCTCGTTCGTGGTGACGAGCTCCCTCATCCTGTACGGCCTGGTGTTCTCGGAGGCTGTCGGCACCCGCGGCTGGCAGCCGTGGCTCTCCCGCAGGTTCATGGTGGTGACCATCCCCATGCTGATGCTGGGCTTCGCCTTCCTCGCGGGGCGCCTTTGGGATTCGAAGAAGCCGTTCTTGAGGGCGACCGCCCTGCTCGGGGCAGCGTGCTTCGTGGTTCTCTTCTGCTTCTTCCTGGCGCCGTTCGCCGGCCACGTGGAGTACAAGGGGATAGACCGGCAGTACCGGGAACTGGCGGAGAAGGTCGATGGTGACGTGGTCATCTTCACCGACCCGTTTGTCGGGGAGGCGGTGGGCATACCCCTACGTTACCAGTACGGGGTCGACGCGAGGCGTGCCTGGGACCTGAACGACACCGCCACGTTCCGAGACATCGTGCGCGGATACGTCGAGGAGGGCCGAGAGGTGCTCATCGAGACTGGAGGGCTTACCTACGCGAACGCCCGTCCGGACTTCTCGGAGGTTCTCGACCTCGAGAAGGCCTTCGATTACGAGGTGAAGTTCCCCCGGACCAGCAAGTCGTACAAGGTGAGGCCCTGGGCGACCGGGACTGAGAGGCACGACCTCACCTTCTTCAAGGTCCAACCGTAAGAAACCACCCTCCTGTATTTTTCAGTCTGATCGTGATGCAGTAAAGCCCAAGGTTTGCATGTCCTACACGTTTGCTAGTATTGCTTGAGGTGGTACCGTGGTCCAGAGGGAAGACGCCCGGCTTTCACCCGGGAGACAGGGGTTCGAATCCCCTCGGCTCCACTCTGACCCCGGTTGACTGGGCGTCTTCTCCGGGACCATAATTGATATGGGTGACAGCCGATTTCTGACCGCGGTGGGGCTCCGGGAGACCGGGGCCTTTCCCATTTCTTAGAACAGCGAATCGAAGATGGTCAGGCGCTCTTCGTGCGCCATGTCTGACACGGCTGAGCGGGGACAAGGGGAGGCGCTCCCGCGTAATCCGCAGTCTTCGATCCTTGACCAAGCGTTTTGCCCGTAAGACGAGGACATCGCGGGAGCGCCTCCCCTTGTTTCCAACCCCTACCGCGCCCGGTTCTTCCTGCCGAAAGCCAAGGCGCGCTTGACCGTCGAGGAGAGCCCCTCGTTCTTGAGGTAGAACCTCATCTTCTCGTACGCGCTCGACTCCGGGGTTATGGGGGGAGGCGGCTCCGGGGGGAAGAGCAGTACCTTTCGCTCCTCCCAGTCCGGGGAATGGGAGGGTTCGGAGACCCAGCGGCGCAGCTCGGAGGTGGTAGCGCGGTTGTTGAACCGCTCGCGCACGTACTCCTTGAGCCGCTCACCCGCAGCCTTCAGCTCGTCTCGGCGCTGGACCAGCTCCAGCAGGGCTTCCCCCAGCGCTTCCGGGTCGCCGGGGGGGAAGGTGAACAGCAGGCCTTCCCTTGCCAGCTCGTCCGTGAGCTCGCAGAGGTTCGTAGAGAGCGCGGGGAGCCCCGCCATGGCCCAGTCCACTATCCTGGTCCTGCTTCCCAGCATCACCTCGTAGGTCACGGCGTCGATGTTGATCCCCACGTCGCAGGCCAGGTAGTAAGACCTCGCCTTCTCGTGGTCGATCCAGCCCTCCAGCATGAACCGGTCGCGCTGCGGCGACCCCTCCACCCGCGACACGAACTCCGGGTAGCTCAGTTCGTCGTGGCCGTCGATGCTTCCTCCTGTGCTCACGAACCTCACACGGGGGTCGCGTTCCATGGCGTATGAGAGCCCCTCGAATAGCGTGTGCGTATCGGTCCAGGTGTTGTAACCACCGCTCCACAGCACCAGGAAATCGCCTCCGGTCCTTGTCTCGAGCTCGCGCCCGCCTGCCTGCGTGAACGGCTTGTCGGAATAGGCGGAGGGGATATCGCTCACAAAATCGTAGCCGGTCGTCGAGGAGGTGAGCCTCCCCGCAAAGGCCAGCTCACCGATGAGCTCGTACTTCTGGCGGAGCCCCACCGTCGAGAAGCGGTCCGCTCTTGTCACCACCAGGTGATTGATCCTGTAGTAGTGCTCGAGGAAACCGTCGTCGTCGTGCACCGACGCCTTGAGCTGGGCCTCTGCGAGGAAGGCGCCGTACACGTCGGCCCAGAAAGGGAGCTCGCATCTCGACGCGGCGGCCGCGTACGACGGATAGCAGCCCGCCCCGACCATGCACTCGGCGTCGAAATCGCTGGCGGCCTCGAGGAGCGTACCGGGCGACTCGGCCGCCTCGCAGGTCATCGAGAGCACCGTACAGCCCCGCTCTTTCCCCTCCACGACGGGCGGCAGGCCGTCATCGTAGACGAACGGTATCCGCATGCCTGCGATGAGCACCTCGTGGCCGTCCGCGATGAGCGGTTCGGCGAACTGCCAGGTCCGCGCGCCCGGTGCGTAGAACTTCCGCAGGTTCTCGAACGGAAGCGGTATGTGCCCTACAAGCAGGACCCTGGTCAACATTCCTCCTCGACTTCCAGCTCCCCGGCGCGGGCGGTCCGGCGTTGTCCGGATACCGCGCCAGGCATTGCAACCACCAGTTTGTCATATAATTATACCTACGGCATCACCGGGGAGGTCGATACGCTGAAAATCGTGTTGTCCTGCTTTGTCCGGTTCGCTCGTATAAACCATGGGCCGGGTTCGCGCCAGCCGTCAGGCGACGGGACTCCGGTCGGAAGCGGGTCTCATCTGTAACGGAGATGGTATTTGAAAATCGCATACTTCAGTCCGCTCAATCCGATAAAGTCGGGTGTCTCGGATTACTCGGAGGAGTTGCTCGAGTATCTGGCCGGGTTCGGGCGCATAGAGCTGTTCATAGACGATTACCGGCCGTCCAGTTCATGGCTCTATGACTATTTCAAGGTAAGCGACTACAGGACGATCTTCGAGAACCACGGCAGGAACGACCACGACATCCACATCTACCACATGGGCAACCACGACCACCACTCCTACATCTACTCGGTATGCCTGGAGTACCCCGGGATGGTGGTGCTGCACGAGCCCATCCTGCACCACTTCGTCTTCTCCCAGACGGTGGGGAACAACCGCCTGCGTGACTACCTGAGGGAGCTGGACTACTGCTACAAGTCGGAGCGCTCGACAATTGTAAAGACAACCCTGGAAGAGCGGGACGAGGACTCCTGGTACGACTACCCGCTGGCCGACAGGATCGTGGACAGCAGCATGGGGATAATCGTGCACAGTGAGTTCGCGCGTGCGAAGGTCCTCGAGGCGAACCCCCTCGCGAGAGTCAGGAAGATACCTCACCACTACGCGCCGCTTCCGGAGAACCACGTGCGCTCACGAGAGCTGGTGCGGCAGATACTGGGGTTCTGCGACGGCGACTTCGTGATAGGCTCCATGGGGTACATGACCGCCAGCAAGCGCATTGACATGCTCCTCCGGGCCACGGCGGCCGTCCGGGACGAGGGTTACAACGCCAAGCTCCTCCTGGTGGGAAAGACCCTGCCCGGGTGCGATGCGACCCGCTGGATCGAGGAGCTGGGACTGGACGAGCACGTGCTCGTCACCGGGTTCGTCGATACACGCACTTTCAGGGAGTACCTCAACGTGCCCGATGTGCTGGTAGCCCTAAGGCACCCCTCGGCGGGCGAGACCAGCGGAAGCGTGATAAAGATGATGGGAACCGGCCGGCCGGTAATGGTGTCTAACCACTATGCGTTCAGCGAGTTCCCGGATGACTGCTGCATCAAGGTCACACCCGGAGAGGACGAAGAAGAGGAGCTCAAGGATAAGCTCATACACTGCATCGAGAACCCCGACCAGCGCCTGGCGGTCGGCAGCCGGGGAAGGGAATACATCCTCGCCAATCACGACATACAGAACTCCGCGAGGAGCTACGTGGAGTTCGCATGTGAACTGCTCGCCGGTCACTGATCCCGCTGAAGCCAGCAACACTTATGGTCCACATAATCATAATTAATACTTCTGTTGGAAGGAAAAACTGTGCCTGTTGAAGGAACAATACCGTTGTATGATTAACAACCACATGTGACCTCGGAAGCGGAGAACAGAAGGGTGTGAGTGTTTCGATGCTGTCAGGTGGTTCCAAGAGAATACTGAAGCTGGCCGCAGTCGCCGCGATAGGGTCGATGATACTGGTCACGGCGGTCCTGGTGAGTCCGGTGTCGCCGGGCTCGACTGAGGGAGCCCGCGCGTCGTTCGGGCCGAGCCAGGCCCTGGCCGGAGATCTCACCGGTTCATCCGCCGCTTTCAGCGACCGCCTTGTCCTGGGCCTGTTCAGCGAGGACGTGCGGGGTACGCTCAAGGCCAAGATCCCCAGCTCGCAGTGGCCTTACATCAGGAACGTCCGCATCTTCGCCAAGTGGAAGATGATAGAGCGCACGGGCAAGGGCAGGTTCAGCTGGAGCGGCCTGGACGCCGAGATAAACAGCGCGCTCAGCCTGGGCGTTAACGGGATACTGCTCACCATCACCGGACCGGTCCCCTCGTGGGCGGAGAACAAGTCGAACCCTTCCCCCAGCTACATGGGCCCGCCGAAGCGGATGTCCGACTGGCAGAGCTTCTGCCGCGCCGTCGCCATGCGCTACAGGGACTACGTGGACTGGTACCAGATCTGGCAGGAGCCCGGCTGGGACAAGGCGAGCCCCCCGGCCGTCAACGAGGGCGTGGTCTATTACGGGGGCTACTGTGACTGGTCGTACCTCGGGTTCCTGCGTGCCGGCTACAACGGCATCAAGGCGGCCGACCCGTCCTCGTACGTCATAGCCGGTTCGATGATGAACGGCATCACCCGGTCACCCGGTGATTTCAGCCACTACGAGACCCTGCTGGCCGGCGCCAACCAGGACATCTCCATGAAGGTGACCGCCGACCGCGACATTGTCGCGGAGCGGCCGATGTACTTCAACTACCACGGGTGGTGCCCGGGAGGCACTGTAGAGCAGGGGATAAAGCAGCCGGGCAGGACCTGGTACCTCGCCGAGGGTGCGACCCACCCGGGCTTCGAGGAGTGGATAAGCATACAGAACCCGCAGGGCAGGGATTCAAAGGTGACCATCACCTACATGTTCCCGGGCGGGGCGACGCAGACCCAGGTGGTGAACGTGAAGGGCCATTCCAGGTACACCGTAGACGTCAACTCTGCGGTGGGACCGGACAAGAACGTATCCGCCCGCATCGATTCGACACAGGCCGTCATAGTCGAGCGGCCCATGTACTTCAACTACCATGGGTGGAGTCAGGGAGGCTCGGTGGAGTCAGGGGTGAAGAGCCCCGACACCAAGTGGTACCTCGCCGAGGGGACCACACAGCCCGGATTCGAGCAGTGGATATCACTGCAGAACCCCAGCGCTTCGCCAACCAAGGTGAAGATCACGTACATGTTCCAGGGGTGGGGCAACAAGGTGCAGGAGTTCACCATGCCGCCGACATCGCGTGAGACCGTGATGGTCAACGAAGTGGTCGGTCCGAACATGGACGTCTCGGCCAGGGTCGAGGCGACACAGCCCATAATCGCCGAGCGGCCAATGTACTTCAACTACCACGGCGCCTGGACGGGAGGGCACTCACAGCTCGGCTCGACCTCGACCGCGAAATCGTGGTTCCTGTCCGAGGGGACCACCAGGAGTAACCCCTCTGACGGCGCTTTCGAGGAGTGGATATCGATAATGAACCCCGGCAACAAGCCCGCGACGGTTGACCTCACCTACATGTTCGAGGGAGGCGGCACCCAGCCGGGCCAGAAGGTGGTCCCGCCTCGCTCGCGCGAGACCGTGATGGTCAACGAGGTCATCGGTCCGGACATGGACGTCTCGGTACAGCTTGACTCTGATCAGCCCATTGTGGTCGAGAGGCCGCTCTACTACAACTACCACAACACCATGGCCGGGGGTGACGTGGAGCTCGGCATGACCGGGGCCGGCAGGACATGGTACTTCGCCGAGGGCACCACGCGCGCCGGCTTCGAGGAGTGGCTGACCCTCCAGAACCCGAACGCGGAGCCTGCCAAGGCCACCGTGACCTATATGTTCGGGGACGCTACGACCCAGACCCAGACTGTGGACCTTCCACCCAGCAGCAGGACCACCGTCGGTGTGAACCGCTCGGTGAGCATGGCCGCCGTGTGCGACGCGGTGGCGGTACACCCGTACGACTATCCTGAATACTGGGGCTGGTACTACAGCCAGGTGGTAGGCATCTGCGCCAAGAACGGCTGGGGAGGCAGGGAGGTCGTCGTCACCGAGATCGGCTGGCCCCACGCCGGGAGGGACGAGTTCTCAGAAGAAGGCCAGCGCCGCGCCATCGGCGAGGTCGGTGTCGGCGGGCTGCTCGGGGCCGGCTGCAAGAAGATATGGATATTCCAGGACGTCGACCCGCCGGAGTCGTGGGACGACGCCTTCAACGGCCTTTTCAGCTCTAGCGGCCGGGCCATGTCAGCCTGGAACGAGTACAAGAAGTGGCAGTCTCAGTTCCCCGACTACGGCAACAAGCCTAAGAAGCTGTGGTGACGGCCGCACGACTCTGACTTGAGACGAGCGCTCATTCCGGAGGGCGCCCGGAGATTATCTGCTCGATTATTCTCCTGGCCTCGTCCACGTGCACGATTCGTGCGTTCCCGTCTCCGTCGGTGCTCTCCACCAGCTCGGGCACCTGCGAGGCCATGACGTTCTGAATGGCGGTCAGCTTCCGGACGGTGTTCTCATAATCCGCCGACCCGGGCGGCAGGACCTGCAGGGCGTCCCTCATGGCCTTTACCCTGTCCACCAGGGGAAGGAGGGACTCGGCGACAAGCGCCCGCTCCCGGAGGAACTGCATCTCGGCGGCGGCTGAGTCCTCCTCCCCGCGGCCTTCCAGTTTCCACGCCAGGAGTGAAAGCCCGGCGATGAGGCAGACAAGAGCCACGGCGGCGGCGATGGGCAACAGTCTCTTCATGGCACGCTCCAGCAGGTGATGAACCTCTTCCGGGTTATGATAATGTATTTCCGGGCGCTGGGCACCGCCACGGCGTCGGAAATTCTTCCAGGGGGTCTTATGTCAGGAACGGCGCGGAGATGGCCTGAAGAAGCCAGGCCGCTCGTATCCATATTGATCGTGTTGTTCAACTCTTCGGAGCACATCGAGCCCTGCCTGGACTCGGTGGCCGCTCTGCATTACAAGCCCATCGAGCTCATCATGGTGGACAACGGTTCGTCCGACGGGTCGGCCCGGCTCGCCGGGGAGTGCGCTCGTGGGCGCGGTCTCGACTGCGTGGTCCGCGAGCTTCCCCGCAACCGGGGTTTCGCGGCGGCGAACAACGAGGCTTTCTCGCTTGCGCGGGGGGAGGTCCTGCTGCTGCTCAACCCGGACACCGAGGTGTACCGGGACATGCTCGATGAGCTGGTGGAAGCGCTCGCCGACCCACAGGTGGCGGTTTCGGGCTGCAAGGTGTATTACCCGGACGGGATCACCCTGCAGCACACCGGCGGTTACGTCAGGGACAACGGCCTCACCATGCACTACGGGGTGAACCAGGCTGATGCCGGCCAGTTCGAGGAGCCGAGGGACGTGCAGTATGTCACCGGCGCATGTATGGCGGTGGCGCGCGACGCGTTCGCGCGCCTCGGCGCGCTAGATCCGGGATACCACCCGGCCTACTTCGAGGAGACCGATCTCTGCCTGTCCGCGAGGAGGATCGGGATGAGGGTGGTCTACACCCCCGGGGCCCGGGTGGTCCACCACGAGGCGACCACCACCGGCAAGTTCACCGAGCGATACTACTACCTCTACCACAAGAACCGCATCAGGTTCCTCCTGAAGAACTTTTCTTATGATTTCCTGCTGAACCGCGCTCTGCCCATGGAGCAGGAGTGGCTGGGGATGATCACCCCCTGGGAGCAGGCGGTGCCGCTGAACAAGGCTTACCTGGTCAACATCGTCAACCTGCCCAGGACCCTGCTCGCGCGCCGCCGGAACAACCGGCGGCTCAAGGCGCCGTACATCGAAGACACCGTATCTCATTTCGAGTGAAGGCGGACATGCGGTTCATCTGGAGAGCACACGACAATATCAGGAAGATCGTCAAGTCCGCCGTCCCTCCGGGATCCCTGGAGAAGATGCTCGATCTCTACGCCCGCCTGGACGCTCTTCTCTACCGGGGGCGCGGGGTAGAGTGCCCCTGCTGCGGCGGGAGGTTCCGCAGGTTCAAGAGCTACGGCGCGGAGAAGCGGAGAAACGCCCTGTGCCCGCGCTGCCGCTCCATGGAGCGGCAGCGTCTGGCCTGGCTCTTCCTGGAGCGGGAGACGGACTTTTTCACCGGAGACCTGCGCGTGCTGCACTTCGCGCCCGAGTTCTGGATGCGGCGGCGCTTCTCGTCCATGGACAACATCGAATACGTGAGCGCGGACCTCGATTCGCCGCTGGCGTCGCTCAAGACGGACATAACGGATATTGTCTGCGGGGACGCATCGTTCGACGCCATCATCTGCATACACGTGCTGGAGCATGTGGAGGACGACGGATCCGCGATGCGGGAGCTGTACCGCGTGGTCAGGCCCGGCGGCTGGGCCCTGGTGCAGGTGCCTCTGGATACGGGAAGGGCCCGTACCCTGGAGGATTCCGGAGCGGTGAGCGAGAAGGACAGGCTGCGGTTGTACGGCAAGGAGGACCACGTTCGTATATACGGTCTGGACATCTCTGAGAGGCTGGAGGCGGCGGGATTCGCGGTCGACTCGAGGGCTTACGGCCGTGAGCTCGGGCAGGCGGTCCGGGACCGCTACGGGTTGAGGGAGAACCACTACATCTTCCTGGCCGGCAGGCCCGCGGAGTGAGACCGGGCATACCGGGATCGGCGTCCGGTCGCCCGGTGTCGAACTGGAAAGGAACGGACGAGGATGAGCAGTCGATGAGTGAAGACATCAAGGCGGGGGTGGTTGGCCTGGGCAAGATGGGGGTCGCCCACCTGGCCATCCTGAACGCGATAGATGGAGTGGCGGTCGTCGCCGTCGCCGAGAAGCAGAGACTGGTGCGCAAAGCGCTGGGTTCGGTGCTCCCCGGGGTGAACCTCTACAGCGATTATGAGCGCATGCTCGGCTCGGAGGACCTCCAGGCCGTATTCATCACGGCGCCCACCGCTCTGCATGTGCGCGTCGCGCAGGACTGCCTGGAACGGGGCCTGGACATCTTCGTGGAGAAGCCGCTGGGGCTCTCAGGCGCTGAGGCGCGCCACCTGGCCCCCCTCGCGGCGGGGAACGACGCGGTAGCCATGGTCGGCTACTGCAAGCACTTCGTGGAGACGTTCAGGGAAGCGAAGTGCCTGCTGGAGCAAGAATCGCTGGGCAGGCCGCTCTACTTCAGCTCGCACATGTACGTCTCCCAGCTGTTCACCGTGGGCTCGGGCTGGCGGTACAAGAAGGAGTCGAGCGGCGGGGGTGTGCTGAACATACTGGCGACACACCTGGTGGACCTACTGCTCTGGTACTTCGGTGACGTGAGCAAGGTGAGCTGCTTTACCAGGTCGCATTACTCTGCGGAGGTGGAGGACTTCGTGCACGCATACCTCGATTTCGAGGAGGGGCCGTCCGGCTCGCTGGACGCCTCCTGGAGCGTGAGAGGTTACCGGCTGCCGGAGATAAAGATCGAGGTGCAGTGCGAGAACGGGTCGCTCACGGTGACCGAGGATTACCTGAAATACAACCTGGACACGGACGGGAGCTCTCGTACGCTCTACAAGCAGGACCTCTTCGAACCGGTCGAGGTCTACGTGGGAGGCGCCGAGTACACCCGGGAGGACCGGCACTTCATAGACTGTGTGAAGAGCAGGAGGACTCCTGAGACCGACATAGCCTGCGGGTACGGGGTGCAGGCCGTGACCGACGCCATGTACGCCTCGGCGGAGGCCGCCAGGCTGGTGGAGGTGGTCCCACTATGAGGTTTGAGCCCGACCCCGTCATGCTGGGCCACAACCAGTTCATTGGCGTGAGCCACCTGAGTCAGGACGCCGGGCGCACCAGGGAGGAGAGGTTCAGCGATGTCGCCCGGGCGGGCGAGGTCATAGCCTACTCGGTGTCGCAGGGGGTCAGGGGCATGATGCTCTCGACCCATCCCAGGGCGCGGGACATCCTGGATTACCTGAAAGCTGAAGGGCTAGCGCTGGAGATGAACATGTATCCCCTGATTCCGTACGCTCAAGGGTACGTGCGCAGGATGAACGCCGTAGGCCTCACCGGGATGGTGCGCGAGATACTGGGGCAGGCTTCGCTCAAGACCAAGGCCGATATCGCGCTCTACGGAAGCCTGGGGTACTTGAAGCGCGACCTGAGGCGCCTGCTGGGCGCGTTCGTGGATATCGAGATGCTGCTCTTCAAGGATTTCAACGTGAAGGCGGTCTTCCTGCACGACGCTTTCGTCGACCTGAGCCTGGCGCTCGGCGCGGGCGAGGAGGTCCTGTCGTTCTCGGACCACGTGAGGCGCCGCTACGGGGCGGAGCCGGGGTTCGTGACCATGAACTTCCCCCTGCTCGTGAGGAGTTTCAGGGAGTGGGGCATAGAGCGGCCGCTGGTGATGACCACCTTCAACAGCGCCGGCTTCCAGATGAACCCCTCCCGCGAGGCGTGCGAGAGAGCCCTCGAGGAGGGAGACGCATCGGTGGTGGCTATGAGCACCCTGGCTGCAGGGTACCTCAGGCCCGCCGAGGCATACGATTACGTTTATTCCCTGCCGAAGATAGATTCGGTGGTGGTAGGAGTCTCCACGGTGGAACACACAGCGGAGACGTTCTCCATAATAAGGGAGCGGCGGGAGGGTGCCGCCCGCGCCGGTTAAAGCAAGCTCGAAGGAGACCCGGCCCGGAAGACCGTGAGGGAGGCCTGAGGACCGCGTGGACAAGAGAAAAGTGCTGTATGTGACGGGTACCCGGGCGGACTACGGCCTGATGAGGAGCACGCTCAGGGCAATCGAGGAACACCCCGGTCTCCTGCTCGAGGTGGCGGCGACCGGGATGCACCTGATGCCGGAGTTCGGCCTGACCATCGAGGAGGTGCGGGGCGACGGCTTCACGGTGCGCGAACTGGACGCTACGTACGAGGAGGACAGCAGGGAATCGATGTCGGCCTTCGTGGGGAAGTGCGTCGGGCTGCTGTCGGAGGCCGTGGCTGGCCTCCGGCCCGATGTCCTGCTGTTGCTCGGTGACCGCGGCGAGATGCTGGCCGGTGCCGTGGTCGGGGCGTACCAGGCGGTACCCGTGGCGCACGTCCACGGGGGGGACGTGTCTTCAACGGTGGACGATTTCGCCAGGCACGCAATAACCAAGCTAGCGCACGTACACCTCCCGGCCACGCGGAAGAGCGCGGAGCGCATCCGCAGGATGGGCGAGGAGCCCTGGAGGATCCACGTGGTGGGAGCACCCGGCCTCGACGAGGCGGTCGCGGACGAGTTGACCCCCCGTGAGGTCGTACTGGAGAGGTTCTCCCTGGACCCGGGGAAGCCCATACTGCTGGTCGTCCAGCACCCGGTCACCCTGGAGGTCGACCAGGCCGCCCGCCAGATGAGGGAGACGCTCGAGGCCGCCCTCTCAGGAGAGAACCAGGTGGTGCTCGTCTACCCGAACTCCGACGCCGGCGGGCGCGGGATGATAGAGGCTATCAGGGAGCACGGCGCCGACCCGCGGCTGAGGGCGTTCGAGTCCATCCCCAGGGGGGATTACCTGGGGTTGATGAGGTACGCTGACGCGATGGTGGGAAACTCGTCCAGCGCGCTTATAGAGGCGCCCGCCTTCGGGCTTCCCGTGGTCAACGTCGGCTCGAGGCAGGAGGGCAGGGAAAGGGCCGAGAATGTAATTGACGTAGGGTACGGGGCGGAAGAGATCGCATCGGGCATCGCCAGGGCGCTCTCCGACGATGAGTTCAAGGCTCGAGCGCGGAGCTCGGAGAACCCGTACGGCCACGGCAGGACGGGTCCGAGGATCGCGGACATCCTGAACGAGCTGGTGATAGACGGGCGCCTGCTCGACAAGAGGCTGGTATTCGATGGATAGGTTCGCCGACTGGGAGTATCCCGAGATAGAGGAAGGAAAGCCCACCAGGTACAACTGGCTGGTCCAGAACGTGGAGAACCTGAGCCTCGGCTACAGGACCGACATAGGCGCCTTTACCTATATCAACGCGCAGCATGGGGTCACTATCGAGGAAGAGGTCCAGATAGGCTCACACTGCTCTATATACTCCGTCTCCACCATCGACGGCAGAACAGGGCCGGTGCTGCTCAAGAGGAACTGCCGCATTGGCACGCATTCGGTGGTGATGCCCGGGGTGACCGTCGGTGAGAACTCGGTGGTCGGCGCGTTCAGCCTGGTTACGGAGAGCGTGCCCGACAACGTGGTCGCGTACGGCATCCCCGCGAAGGTGGAGAGAACGCTGGAGCGGGAGCCGGGCAGCACGTCCGGGGCTTGAGCGCCCGCATGGACCGGGATGGGAACGTAGTGGAATTCAAGATCCCCCTGTTCAGGATATTCTGGGATGAGAACGACGTGGACGCCGTGAGCGGCGCCATCCGCGCCGGGATGGACTGGGCGATCGGCCCGGCGGTGGAGAGCTTCGAGAGCGCCCTCGCGGCCCGGCTGGGGGTCGCCCACGTCCTGGCCATGAACTCGGGGACCTCCGCCCTGCACGCGGCGATGCTGGCCCACGGCATCGGCGAGGGAGACGAGGTCATCGTCCCCTCCTTCACCTTCATATCCACCGCCAACGCGCCCCGCTTTGTCGGGGCTGCGCCGGTCTTCGCGGACATCGAGGGGGAGACGTACGGGCTCGATCCCATTGAGGTCGAGCGGAAGATAACGGAGCGGACCCGCGCTATCATACCGGTCCATTACGGCGGGTGTCCGTGCCGGATAAGGGAACTGCGCCAGCTCGCCGACAGGTTCGACCTCCTGCTCGTCGAGGACGCCGCCGAGTCCCTGGGGGCCGCGGTGGACGGACGCGACGTGGGGACGTTCGGCGACTCGGCTATCCTGAGTTTCTGCGGCCCCAAGGTCATAACCACCGGTGAGGGCGGGGCGTTCATCACAGGCTCGGGGGAGCTCGCGGAGAGGGCGAAGCTCATCCGGTCGCACGGGAGGCTCGAGACGCGGAACTACTTCTCTTCGAACGAGTACATGGACTACGTGGCGCTGGGTTACAACTTCCGCATGTCCAACATAATAGCGGCGCTGGGAGTGACCCAGCTCGAGAAGCTGGACAGGTCAGTGGAGATGAGAAGGCACAACGCCGTGATGTACCGGGAGCGGCTCGCCGAGGTCGAGGGATTGCGCGTGCCCGAGCCTCCTGCGGGATATGACCACGTCTACCAGATGTTTACCGTGGAGGTCGAGGGGGGCAGGGAGCCGAGGGACGCCCTCATCGACCACCTGGCCCGGGACGGGATAATGGCCAAGGTCTACTTCGAGCCGGTTCACAAGACGTACTTCTACCGGGAGGAGCCTGGTTGCAGGGATGCCCTTCCCGTCACCGAGGGTGTATCATCGAGGGTGCTCTCGCTTCCCATGTATCCTACTTTGAGCGGAGATGAAATCGACATGATTGCTGGATCGGTGAAGAAGTTCTTTAAGGCGGTGCCGAGATGAACGTCTCCGGGTTCTACAGAGGAAAAGTGATGCTGGTGACGGGCGGCGCCGGGTCCATCGGCAGCCGCATCACCAGGCGCCTTCTGGAGCTGGAGCCGGCGGCCGTCAGGGTGCTGGACAACAACGAGACCGGCCTGTTCGACCTCGACCAGGAGCTGGACCACGGCATCCGTCTGTTCGTCGGCGACATCAGGGACAAGAGCAGGCTTTCGCGGGCCATCGAGGGGGTAGACGTGGTCTTCCACGCCGCCGCGCTGAAGCACATACCCATATCAGAGTACAACCCCTTCGAGGCGGTGAGGACCAACACCATCGGGACCCAGAACCTCATAGACGTGGCCATAGACGAGGGAGTGGACAGGCTCATCACCGTGAGCACCGACAAGGCGGCCAGCCCGGTGAACGTGGTCGGGGCGACCAAGCTCCTGGCGGAGAGGCTCACAGTCGCAGCCAACCTGTACAAAGGGGAGAAGGGCACGGCGCTCTCCTGCGTGAGGTTCGGCAACGTCACCGAGACCCGCGGATCGGCGATCCCGCTGTTCAGGAAGCAAATAATGAGCGGCGGCCCGGTGACGGTGACCGACCCGGAGATGACGAGGTTCATGATGAACATCTCTGAGGCGGTGAAGCTGGTGCTCGATGCCGCCGCCCTGGCGAAAGGCGGGGAGATATTCATCTTCAAGATGCCGGCCCTGCGCCTGGGGGACCTGGCCGAGGTGATGGTGGAAAAGCTCGCGCCGCGCTGCGGGCACGACCCATCCGATATAGAGATCCGCATCATTGGGCGCAGACCGGGGGAAAAGCTGCACGAAGACCTCATGACGGGCGACGACCTCGAGAACGCATATGAGAACGAGGAGATGTACCTGGTGGTGCCTCACGGAAGCGACGAGGCCTTGAGGGACCGGCTGCAGCCGGGGAAAGGCTTCAAGAAGATGGCGGGGCTCACCTGCTCGTCGGCGGACTCGCCGCTGCTCTCGAGGGAAGAGATCGCCTCCATGATCGAGGAGGGGGAAGTCCTCTAAGTGCCGCGGTCTTTCCGGAAGAGCTCCTCCCTCACGAGGTCGTCGGCGCTCACCGGTCTTGAGAGAACCCTTCCTGTGAAGTCGCGATAATCCATCGGAGAGATCCCGTCCGCCGGCCTCTTCGAGGCCAGGTGCTCACGCTCGACGTGCGTGCCGGCGGGAAGGTCGAGGGCGAAGACGAGGCTCTTCCTCGCCAGCGCCGCGTTCCGCATCTCCTCGGGATCGAGTTCCTTGCCCGGCGTGCCCAGCATCCTCTCTGCCTCACGGACACCCTCCACCATGGCGCGCATCTCCTCCTTCTCCAGGGAGGCTTCATGGTCCGGCCCCTCCATGGTACGGTCCAGGGTGAGGTGCTTTTCGATGAGACAGGCACCGGCCGCCGCCGCGAGGGGCGCGGCAACGACCCCGCCTGTGTGGTCCGAGAAGCCGACGGGGCATTCGAAGGCATCGCGCAAGGTGGAGATGAAGCGCAGGTTGAGGCTGTCCTCTTCCGCGGGGTAGGCGGAGACGCAGTGAAGGAGCACCACCTCGCTCGCGCCCTCATCGCGGACGAGGTAGAGCGCCCGCCCGATCTCCTCGAGGCTGGACATGCCGGTGGAGAGGATCAACGGCACGCCGGCTTCCGCGGCGGCTTCCAGGAGGAGGGCGTCGGTCAGGTCGGCGGAGCCTATCTTTATCACGCTTACGCCCATCTCCGCCAGCTCCCGCGCTCTTTCCGGGTCGAACGGCGTAGAGATGAAGATGAGGCCCTTTTCCTCGCAGTGCCGCTTCAGTCCCTGGAGCTCCTCGCGCCCCAGTTCGAGCGAGCGGAGCATCTCGTACTGGTCAGCGGCGCCGCCGGTAGCCGCCCGCTGGTAAGGAGCCTTGGGGGTGCCGTGCCTCACCAGCCTGTCAGCGGAGAAGCTCTGGAACTTGACAGCGTCCGCTCCCGCTTCCGACGCGGCGTCGATGAGTTCCCTCGCCAGCCCCGCGTCCCCCATGTGGTTAACGCCTATCTCGGCGACGATAAGCACCGGTTCGCCGGCACCCACGGCCCTGCCGCCTATCTTGACGGTATCGTTCATGCCTCGCCCCTCGCCAGCAGCACCGCGAGACGCCAGTCGAGCTCGCTGTCTATATCGACTGACTCCTCGGGTGTCATCCTGTAGACGGTTATCCTCTCAGGCAGGGAGCCGCCTTCGCGGACCAGCTCGGAGGGAAGCACGTATACTGCGCCGTTCAGCCGGAAGAGCGGCGGCAGGTCCTGCCTCGAGGTGTGGCTCCACCCTCCCTCGACAAAGGCCGTGCCGACATCGCCCTCGACCGTGACCATCCAGGACGGCGATTCCGCCACGGGACAGACGCTCGCCAGCGCCCTGCCCGGGTTGCGCGAGTACAGCTCCACCGCCTCGTCTATGTGGCGCGAGGTCCTGAAGGGGGAGGTGGGCTGCAGGCAGACGACCGTGTCACAGGCGGTGCCCTCACCCTCCAGGAAATCCAGCGCGTGAGCCAGGACCTTCATCGTGGGAACGCCGTCTCCGCCCAGCTCGGCAGGCCTCAGGAACGGGACCTCCGCGCCGTACTCTCTTGCGACAGCGGCTATCTCTTCGCTGTCGGTAGATACGATGAATTTATCCAGCGTCTTCGAACTCTTTGCAGCATCAATGGAGTAAGCGATCAGCGGCCGGCCGTTAAAGTCCCGGATGTTCTTCCCCGGAACCCCCTTGGAACCGCCCCTGGCCGGAATGACGCCGAGCACCTCATTGGTCTCCGATGCTGACCTCAATATGGCTGCCACCCTTCGTTATTCCGCTTCGCTTGATTCCGCGGACGCGCTCCACACCAGTAATGTAGAACGAATGCCCGCCGGGGCCGTGTCTCTGAGACTGTCCCGCCCCGCCAATTAACAGCTTACACAGGATAATACGTTCGCATCAATCAACTTCTACAGACAGAATGTCTCTTTCTTTGAGATCGTCGATTACTATTCGAGTGAATATCTCCTGGCCCTCGATGTTCAGGTGGTCGGAGTCGTTGAAGAGCTCCGGATTCGGGGAGAACCTCGGGTCATGCGAGTAATCGAAGTATTGCAGGTCATACTCGTCGCAGAGCCGGTTGATGAGAGACCATTGCTCAGCGAGGGCTTCTCTTGGAAAACAATCGTTGTAAAAGCTCGTAAAGGGGGTGGTCAACAGGACAGGTCTCAGTTCATTGGTCTTACAGTATTCGATCACCCGCGAAAGGTTGTCCAGGTTATTGGCGTAGTTATTACCTTTCATGAACTTCATATGGAGCCGGGCTCTCTTCTCTGCTTCCCCCGGCAACTGCGCCTCGCTGAACCGGCTCCCGGGTAGCGCCACGTTCTGGTCGGCGGTGGCTTGCTTGCCTTTGCCGAGCGTGAAAAGCATGAGATTTCGAGACGCGAAAAGGGCAGGGCAGAATCGCTGTTTGATATAGTCTATGAGGCTCTTGTTCCTGACACTGGAATAGCCGAGCAGACAGTAATACCGTGCGTCAGTATTCTGCCGGTCGATATCTTCTTGCCCCCAGCCGAGCGAGAAGTACGAAACCGGCAGTATCACGACACAGCCCGGCGCGAGGCGATCCTTGAAGTGCTTCAGGACTTCAAGGTCATAGTAGAAATCCTGCGAACTCAACGCGAAATTGAAGCCTTTGATACCGTCGATACCGTCATATCCGAACGCGCACTCACTGTGTGAGGTGCCCAGGTTGATCACGTTCAGCCCTCTGGGGCAGCTTTCAAACCGCAGCCTGACGCTGTCCGTCCCCTTATAGCCTCTGGTCCTGATATAGAAATGATTCACTGCGCCGACAACGAGCACTGATATCGCTATCAATACCACCATCTTAGTAACGAACTTCGTGACGTCGTTCTTCATCTTAAAACCTGATATAGACGAACTGTGGGCTGCCGGCGATCCCAAATATCAGTATCGCGGTCATCGCCGCCGTATAGACGGTCCACCTGACGTAGACGGGTTGCCTCTTCAGGTCTTCATCCAGGGCACGGTGGGACTGAATGATTTCCAGGAGAACAAGTCCAAGTATCAGTCCAACTGAAAGAAGGAACTCCAGCCTCCCTCCCTCGGCGACAGCCAGCATTGCTCGCATTCCTGAAAGCGCATTGGATGGTGAGAACATGTTGCGGACGATGTATCTCGCGTCACCGAGGGACTCGGCCCTGAAGAATATCCAGGCGAAGTCTACCAGGCAGAATGTCAGGATAATCTGGTAAGACCTCGCGAACCAGCCGTCGCTGTCTATGCCCAGCCGAGATCGCGTTCTTTCCCGGATCTTTGTGGTTGCTCTTCCCACTACTTGATAGACCCCGTGCAGGCCCCCCCAGGCGATGAATGTCCAGTTGGCCCCGTGCCAGAACCCGCTTACGAGAAAGACTATCATTATGTTCAAATATGTCCGGGCTATCGATACCTTGTTCCCTCCTAACGGTATGTACAGGTAATCGCGGAACCAGGATGTCATCGAAATATGCCATCTTTGCCAGAACTCCCGCACATTCCTCGCCAGATAAGGGAGGTTGAAGTTGATGAGCAGGTCATAACCGAAGATGCCCGCGACACCTCTTACGATGTCAGTGTATCCGGAGAAGTCACAGTAAAGTTGAAAAGCGTATAGAAACGCTGCTACGAGCAGAGGTAGGCCCCGGTAGGCTCGGACGTTCCCGAAGACCTGGTTCACAAATATCGCAAGCCTGTCAGCGATGACCAACTTCTTTATAAGACCCCGTGCAATGAGCCGCATCGAGTCCGTCACCCGGTCATACTCGAAGTCATATCGGCCGTGAAGCTGGGGAAGCAGGTGCGTTCCCCTTTCGATCGGCCCGGCCAATATCGTGGGGAAGAACGCTACATATAGCGCGAGATAGCCAGGGTGCTTCTCCGGTTTCATGTCACCGCGGTACACATCAACCAGGTACGACAGGCTTTGAAGTGTGTAGAATGAGATGCCGAGAGGGACCAGCAGACGAAGCTCAGGTAGACTCTCAGTGACATTTAAGTCCTGGAGCAGGCTTGACAAACTGCTGACGAAGAACCCCTGGTACTTGAAGAACAGGAGGCAGGAGACTTGCAGAACGATTCCAGCTATCAGGTACTTACCCCGGACACCCCTGTCCTCGCGCTTGCCCATCAGGAGCCCGCAAACGTATGAAACCGCGGTGATCCCCATCAATACCGGCAGAAAAGCGGGCTCTGCAAACAGGTAGAAAACGTAACTGGCGACGAGCAGCACCAACCAGCGAAAGCGATAAGGCACGAGGAAATAGAGGACCGCGGTCAGGATGACAAAGAGTGCGAAACCGATTGAGATGTAGTTCATTTCTCCGTCATGGCCGTCGTTTGATCATGATCGACGAGTCACCCGGCCGGGCCACACGCAGGACCGGGTAGCGCTCCTGTAATCGGACGGTAGAATGCGGTCTCTTACGTCGGAAAGCCGGACCTTTCAAGAGCCGGCATCATCTAGGTGCTCACGACACCGACATTCTAACATGTCGAAACGGTCACCCAGCGTTCAGTATCTCTAGAGCCAGCCCTCCTTCGACAGTTGAACAGAGCGAAGGGATAGCTCTATCATGTGTTTCTCGGGTAGCGATTCGACCGGAAGGGTGTTTTCTTCATGCGTCGTGACGAAAGGCGGGCATTCAACTTACTTGCGGATCTACACAACTTTCTAATGAGGGCCGGCCGGAGGCTGCTCTCGAAATACTACACTTCGAAGGTGAGGCTCATCGCGGCATCCGTCGGCAGGGACCTGAGGGTCAACGCGAAGACCAAGGTAACAAGAAATACTCACATCGGGGACAACTGCAACTTCAACGGGATGGTGATCGAAGGCGGCGGCACGGTTACCATCGGGGACTACTTCCACTCCGGCAGGGACATCCTGTTCATCACCCAGAACCACGATTTCGACCGGGGCGAGAGCATACCGTACGGCAGGACCTACATTACGGGGGATATTACCATCGGCCCTTTCGTGTGGATCGGGCACCGGGTGATCGTCCTGGGGGGTGTCACCATTGGTGAGGGAGCGGTGATCCAGGCGGGGAGTGTCGTTGCCTCGGATATCCCGCCATGCGCGGTGGCGGGCGGCCATCCCGCCACGGTCTTCAAGTACCGCGATGTTGGTCATTTCAACAGGCTCAAAGAGGAGGGCAGGTTCCACTAGCAGCCAGGCGGCTTGAGCAGCTCGGAGACCTTATCCTCTTCGAACGGCTCGTAGAAGTAGCGTCCGGACTCCTCCGCCCTCTGACGCATGACATCGTACTGCTCCAGATCGTCTGCCATCGGCTCCACCAACGAGCGCAGCCCTGCCGCGTCGGCGGCGAACGAGGCGGCCCCGCTTTCGAGCAGGACCTTCATGTTCTCCCAGCCCTCCATGCCGAGGACGACCGTGGGGATACCCATGCCGACACTCTCGAAGAGCGTGGTCGAGTACGCCGAGCAGTGTACGTGGCACGCGGTCAGCGCGTCGTAAATGGATGACCGCTTGTCCAGCACCTCGACCTTGTCGGAAGACAGGGACCTCAGGCGCGCGGCCCCGCGCTCTACCGTACGCGGGTGGGGCTTCACAAGGAGGCGCACTCCTTCGGGAAGCAGCTCTTCACAGTCACCGACGAAACGGAGGTACTCGTCTTCCAGGGTCCACTGAGTGCTTGCCAGTATGCGTATCTCGCCGCGCGGAGGCGAGGACGAACCCTCGGCCAAGGACTTGAAGTGCGAAAGCCGCGGGAAACCGATGACAGGGACCTGCTCCTCCCTCCAGTACCCACAAGAGGTGAGAACCTCTGAAAAGTACCTGCCGAACGTCAGCACCCGCGTCGGCAGGGGCAGCGCGACCGCATGTTCGCGAGCGGATTCAGCGTAGTTGTAACCGAAGTGGTGCTCGCTTATTGTGCCGTGCTGCAGCTCCCAGGTCGGGATGCCTAGCGAGCGTGCCGCCGCCACGACGTGCTCCTGACCGTACGAGCAGACAATGAGGAACAACTCCGGCTTCGAGAGTCTGAAGATGCGGCGCCAGTACTCCATGTTGGCCAGGAACCGCGAGGCCAGCCCCCTGCGCGAAACGTTCTCGGGCAGGCCGTATTCCCGCGCGAAGTCGCTGCACCCGGCGTGGGAGGCGAAGTCATCCAGCAGGGCCTCTTCCACCGAGTCGGCCCGCTTGAGGCACGGCAGGCGCAGCGCACGATAGGTGTATTCGTACTCGTTGAAAACCACGGGGTACGGGTTCCCCGCCTGCCTCGAGGTGCAGGCCTCGCTCAGGGCGAAACCTTCCAGGCACGGCTCCAGGAAATCGAACGACATGTCGAACATCCTTCCGCCGACCATGTCGCGCCTCCAGCCTGCTCCGGTCTTGCCGAAGGTGACGGCCTCGCCGGGCCGGGAAATACGGCGCAAGCCCGCCAGCTCGGCGGGAAGACATCTGGCGAGATCCTTCAGCGCGCCCACGACCGAGGGTTTCTCTTCCACGGAGGGCTCGGTCCAGCGGTTTCCCCCGGCGTGGGCGAGGAGTTCAAGTGATATCCTGAAGCGGTACACAGGCCAGAGCGACCAGCCGCGGACGCGAAAGCGCCACGGGTCCCCGTTCTGCTCGTAATCGAGGAACAGCCGGCGAACAGCTTCTCTGATGCTTTCTGAAGGTTCTTTCAAATTCTTCTACTTTCCCCCACGCTTGAAGAGTCCACCTACCAACGGGGCCTTAGCAGCCATGGAACGCGCGAACTCCTTCTCGCTCGCGGTTATGCCCCCGATGATGAGGAAGAAGGCCAGGTATATCAGACCCCCCGCCGCTATCATGACCACCAGGCTCCAGAGAGCATAAGGCAGTGCATGGGCCATGCCGAAAAGGCAGGCCGCCATGACCGCGTTGGAGGTGAGTATCTTCGCCGCGTCGGCCCAGGGGAACTGCCACTTCATGTACCTAGAGGAGAGAATAACGACGATGACGAACTGGAGCAGGTAGCTGAGCGCGGTAGCCCAGGCGCACCCCTTGAAGCCCCACATGGGTATGAACAGGAAGTTCAAACCAATGTTCGCCGCGGTGGCGATGCCGAACGGTATCAGTATCAGCTTGGTCTTCTTCTTGAAATAGAACGGGTAGAGGGGCAGCGCCGAGAAGAACTCGAAGAACAGGCCGATCACCAGGCCCAGTATCGCCTGCGAAGCTATGAAGTACTTCGGGGTGGTGAGCACGTGGAAGACGTCGTCCCTCAGCACATACAAGCCCACCAGGCACGGCGTCAGAACCAGCAGCTGGTACCTGGTCAGCCTGTTGATGAGCCTTGCCGCGTGCGCCTCTCCCTCATTGACGTACGTCTTCATCAGAACGGGCACGCTGCTCAGGAGTATGAAGTCGGAGGCAACGGCGGCGACCCCGAAGGTGAGGGCGTAAGCGACGGAGTAAACCCCGACCTGCGCCGAGCCCTTCAGGAACTGCAGTATGTAGCGGTCGCCTGAGATGAGGGCGTTGGCGAAGAGGTTGGTGAAAGCGAGCACGAAGCCGAACGAGAAGAACTGCCTGAGCGCGCGGCGGGATACCTTATGCAAGGAGAAGTACCGGTGGATGCGCAGGAAAATGAGTTCGAGCGGCACCGTTATGAGCAGTACCCCCAGCCATCCCATCAGGGCTCCCGCAACCCCCAGTTTGAACCAGGCGACCATGGCGGCACCGACAAGGTAGCGCCCGACGGGTGCCATGATGTAAAGGAGGGCGTACTGCTTGGCGAGCTGCCGGGCTCTTATCAGGGCTATGAGCACCATGTATATCGTGTAGAAAGCGAACAGCACCACGCCTACGCACACAGCCGCCCTGTTCTCTCCCAGCGGCAGCACGAAGGCGGCCAGTGGAACCAGCACCAACAAGACGAAACCCAGGAAATGCGGGAAGTAGTGCAGGACAGTGCTGTAAAAGACGTCCAGCTCGTCATCCTTCTTGTACTCGGGATAGAAGCGCAGCGATGAAGAACTGAGCCATACATAGAGGAACGGTGAGACTATCTGCACCGCGATGACCACAAGGGAGTAGATACCGTATTCGCTGGGCGGAAATACGCGGGTGAAAAGCGGGATGGCCAGAAAACCCAGCACGGAACTGGTCACGGTGGCGATGAGGTACCAGGTCGAATCCCGGCCGATCTCGATTATTCTCTCGCGCAACTGTCGAACTCCAGGTCTATGGTGTCTCAGCCGAGGGCGTTTCTGGTATCCACCAAGGGCAGGCCGGACCCTCGGAGCATCTCCAGTTCGAGATCGGGGTGCGCCGTCATGAGCAGGATGCAGTCGGCGTCTCCCAGCGTCTCTTCTGTGAGTTCGCGGGAACTGTAGGCCGTTCCGCCGGCTTCGACCGAGGGGACCAGGCTGTCATGATAAGACACGATGGCCCCCCTCCCGGCGAGCAGCTCGATGACCTTGAGGGCCGGCGACTCACGCGTGTCGGAAACGCCCTCCTTGTAGGCGACACCGATGACCAGCACCCTCGAACCGCTGATGCTCTTGCCGGTCGAATCCAGCGCCTCGGCTACCCAGTCCAACACGTGATGCGGCATCCTCCTGTTTATCTTGCCCGCCAGCTCGATGAACTCCGGGTTGAAGTCGTACTGCTTCGCCCTCCAGGCAAGGTAGAAAGGGTCTACGGGTATGCAGTGGCCTCCCATGCCCGGCCCCGGCTTGAAGGACATGAAGCCGAACGGCTTGGTGGCGGCCGCCTCCACGACCTGCCATACGTCTATGCCCATGCGCCTGCACAGCAGGGACATCTCGTTCACCAGTGCGATGTTCACCGCGCGGAACACGTTCTCTAAGAGCTTGCTCATCTCCGCCACCTCGGGAGAGGATGCCCGATGCACCGCGCATCCGAGTCTTGTGTAAAAGGCGTCGGCTAGATCGCCGCTATCCGCGTCGATGCCGCCGACCACTCTTGGTATCTCTGCGAGGTCGTGCCCGCTCCGTCCCGGGTCTATCCTCTCAGGAGCGTAGGCGAGGTAGAGATCATTGCCAGGCTTCATCCCCGCGCGTTCGAGAGGAGGCAGAACCACCTCGCGGGTCGTCCCCGGGTAGGAGGTGCTCTCCAGCACCACCAGGAGGGGGCGGCCCCCACGTCCCGTGGAGGCCACGGCGCCCGCCACGCCGCGTACGGCTTCCTCGACGTAGCTCATGTCCGGCGTCTCTCTCGCGGTGAGCGGCGTGGGGACACACAGGACCAGGACGTCACAACGGGAGACCCCCTCGAAGTCGCGCGTGTGCCGGAAGCGCTCATGAGAACTAAGCGGCTCCGGCGGCGACTCTATATAGGGATCGATTCCCTCGACCTGGAAACCAGACATGCAGGCGAGCTCCGCGAGCGGCGCTCCCACATAGCCCAGCCCCACTACGCCGACTGAGGCGGTCCCCCTCTCTATGCTCTTTTTCAAGACCTCATTGCTCACGGGCACTCCCGTCGGTACCGGCCTAATGCTCTCCCTGGGTGACTGTGAAATCCTCCCAACCGCTAGGAACCTTCTCCCGTTCGTTCAATCCCACCTTCCCACCCGCCCGGCAGGCCTTCATGAAACCCCATGTCCAGCATGCCAGGCCCAGCTTGCAGGCCGGAAGACACAGGGCGAGCTCGGCGGGCCTTACGATAGGATAGCGGACGCACCTGGCGAACAACCTCCAGGCCCTTATCGGCAGGAGGCCGAGCGCGATCGGCGGGAACTTCGCGGCGACCCCGCCCTCGAGGCCCAGTTCGACGCGGGCGCGGCCGTTCCAGTAACCGCGGTTGACCTGGCCTCTGAGGTAGTCGCCCATCGCGGTGCTGTTCCTGGTGAGGGCGCGGGCGGCCGGGTCGAACAGTATCCTCACCTTCAAGCCGTAGAGCGCCTGCGAGAACAGAAAGTCGTTGGCCCGCTCGGTCCCCGCGAACCCCCCGGCACGCTCGAAGACGTCACGGTTCACGGAAAGGTTCCCCGATGCGGCGGTGGAGCCTGTCAGAACGTACTCGGGGATAGCCGAGGAGTAAGAGCTGTGTGAGACGAGGTACTCCGCGGTGCCGGTCACGCTGCCCTCGTCCGCGTTGTCGAGCGCGCCGCTCACCGCCTCGAAACCCCGCGCGTGCGCCTCGCCAAGAGCGGTGAGCCAGCCCTTGTGGGGTCTGCAGTCACCGTCGATGAACGCGAGTCTCTTTCCGGTCGAGTGCTTGACACCGGCATTCCTGGCCTGCCCGGCGAAGAGCCTCGCGGGTGAGCTGACGAACCTGACCCGCGGGAACCTCCTGGAGGCTGCGGGGATGTGACCGGTGTCGCCGCTCTCCACCGCTATCACCTCGTAAGTACCGTCGTAGTCCTGGCCGTGGAGCCCCTCCAGGCACCAGTCGAGAGAGCCCCCGGAGTTGTAGCTCGGGATTATCACCGAGAAGTCCATGTCAGCCTTTCACCGTACTGCCGCACCGCGGGTCCGCTACCCGCCCCGCTTGGAGATGAGGTCGGCCAGCAGGCCTATGGCGGCCACCTGGATGGCGCCAACAATCAGCAGTACCGTGGCGGTCCGGATGTCCCAGTTAATAATGTCCCACACCAGCCAGTAGAGCCCCAGCAGCCCGATCACCAGCGAGATGGGCATGAAGACCTTGAGCGGGTTGAACCAGGTCACGGTGCGGATGACCAGGGTCAGGTAGCTCGAGGTGTCCTTGATGGGGTGGAACGTCGACTTGCCCTTGCGCCTGTAGTAGTCGATGGGCACGTAGTCGACCTGAAGGCCGTCGGAGAGCATGGCCAGCGTGATGGTGCTGACCCATGAGTGGCCCCATGGGAGTATCTTCATGTACGGCATGAAGGCGTCTTTCCTGATGGCGCGCAGGCCCGAGTTCAGATCGGGTATCTTGAAGCCTGACATGACCTGGGCCAGCGTCCTGATGAACCATTTCACCGGGCCACGGATGAACTTCACTGTGCCCGACTCCTTCTTCCGCGCGCCGACCACCATGTCGAGTTCGTGCTCCTCCATGTGGTCGATGAGCCCGGGGATGTCCCTCACGGGGTAGGTCCCGTCACCGTCCACCACCACGAATACGTCCCCGGTGGAGGCCTTGATGCCGGTGTTGCGCGAGAAGCCGCCGCCCCGGTTCTGCCGGTGCTTCAGCACCTTCACCCCGGGTACCGAGCAGGCCATCTCGTAGGTGCGGTCGGTGGAGGCGTCGTCGACCACGATGACCTCAAAGTCGCGCCTGGATGCTTCCATGGCCTCGATGATGCCGTGAAGGTCCTCCACTATGGCCTCCTCCTCGTTGAAGGCCGGTACTATCACGCTCACCTTGTTGAACTTCAATTCAACCTCCTGCCCGCACTCCTGTCCTCGATCATCTCGAGCGCGTATCCCACGGCGTGAAAGAAATACTCACAGAATAGCACCCCGATCATGGGGAGGAACTGCCTGGTGGGGAAGGTCCTCCTCAAGATAAGGGTCGTCCGCTTGAGCCTGCCCGACACGTGGCCCCGCTCGAACTGGCCTATGGGCCGCAGTTTCCTGAGGTCGTATATCGACCGCCCCCTGTTGACCTGCCACCTGACGAATCCCCTCATGTCGCCCCTGGCCTCGTGCACGACCTCCGCCTGGTCGACGAACAGGATGGGCACGCCCCTCTCCAGCAGCGCCTCGCCGAGGTACAGGTCCGATGCGCCGTAGACCAGGCTCTCCTCGAAGCCGCCGACGTCTTCGAGCAGGGACTTCTCTATGGCGCAGTTGCATGTACAGAGCTTGTCGGTATGACCGTTCTCGTCCACGTTCCAGACGTTACGCCAGCCCAGAGACCCGCCGCCGGGATAGCCCAGCAGGCTTATGAGGTCCGCCAGGAAGCCCTGGCCCTGTGGTATGAACGCTCCGGCCACCGTGACCTTCTCACTCCCGTCGAGTATCGGTTCCACCAGGCGGGCGAGCCACGAGGCGTCCCTCGTGGTCTCGTCGTCGTCTATATATACGATTATGCTGCCGCGCGCGAGCCCGGTCCCCCTGTTCCGGTAATAAGGGATGCCCTGACCCGGCGGCTCGCAGTGGGTTCGAACAGCGCCGCTGTCGATCCTGCTCATCTCCACCGGCCCGTTGGCGATGAGGAGGACCTCGTACGGGAACGCGGTCTCCTGCGCTTCCAGCTCCGGCAGGAGCTCGTACAGCCTCGGCCGGCCGACGCTGATTATTATAACGGACACCACCGGGTCACCGGCCTGGGAGCCCGCCATCCATCCCCCCCTCAGTCGTATCTGGTGAAAACGAACGGTCATATGATACACCAGGGCGTGGCGGGCCAGAGCCTTGCCGCTCGAGTGCGAGGGCTGAGTGTATATCGGGTGCGGCAGTCAGAAAGAGCCTGATCGGGCTCAGGCGTGCTTTCTGTCGACGAGAAGGCCGTGCTGGACGAAGTCCACCAGGTCCATGAAGTAGCCCAGCACGTCGAAGTCCTTGTCCATCAGGTCCAGGCTGCCCGCGGCCCAGGAGATGCCCAGCATCGCGTAGGCCACTTTCATGGGATCCACCTCGCGGAAGAAGCCCTTTTTTACGGACTCCTCGACCTCGCGAGCGAGGACCCCGGCGACCCGGTCGAACATCTCCCGCGCAGTCTTCCGCATGCGTTCGTTGCCGCCCAGTATCTCCGTATAGAGACCCATGAACATGAACTGCAGCTCGTTGAACTTGGATATCAAGGTGAGGCCCTCGAAGCCGAGCTTGGCCAGCGGCAGTTTCTCTCCTGCGGCGGCCTCGTCCGCCTCCGCGAGTATCCTGTCCAGCGCCCTGTTCATGCTGGCTATGAATATCTCCTCTTTCCCCGAGAAGTACTGGTAGCAGGTGCCCTTGCTCACCCCGGCCTGCTGGGCGATGTCGTCAACGGTGGCGCTCTGGTAGCCCCTGATGGAGAAGACGTGGTGCGCCGCGTCGAGGATAGCCTCCCTGCGCCTCTGCTCTCCGCTCAGGGTGGCGAGCCGTTCCTCCTCCTCGAGCTCGCGCGCGTCTTTGCTCCTGGCCCTGTTCTTGAAGTCCTCCCACTCGGTCACTTTCTCGAAGGGGTACTTGTCGAGGATAGTCTTTACGCTCTTCACCGAGAGCCCTTCCTTGCGCATCCTCTTTATGACGATGAGCCGTTTGAGGAACGCCTGGTCGTAAAAGGCGACGTTGGGCTTGGACTTGCGCGGGCGGGGGAGCAGCCCCTGGGACATGTAGAACTTGATGGTACTCACCGTGAGCCCGCTCGCCGATGCAAGTTGGCTCATCTTCATCTGGGCGCGGCCGTCGTCGCCCTTGGTCGAGTTGGATTTTTTACTCGCATCTCTTGCCATCGTCCACGCCCTGCTCCAAGGTGAACAGTGTAATCAAACAAGACCCGACAACCGTTGTCAAACCACCCGGTCAAAAAAGGTTGCGGTATGCTGCCCCTTGTTGAGAGGCCTCCTGGCACTTAGAATCTCTCTCGGATAGCGGGCGGACCGACGGCGTTCGTCAAAGAGGAGGAACGGCTTGAGCAGGATAATCCTCGTAAGGCACGGCCGCACCGCCTGGCACGCCGAGGGCCGGTACGCCGGGACCACCGACGTGCCTCTGGACGAGCTGGGGCTGGAACAGGCGGAAAGGGTGACGCGCTACCTGGAGAACCGCGAGGTCGAAGTCGTCTACTCGAGCCCGCTTTCGCGGTGCCTGGAGCTGGCGAGCCTGGTGGCTGCACCTCACGGGCTGGAGGTCGTGGTCGACGAGCGCTTGAGGGAGATAGACCTCGGGCGGTGGGACGGCGATACGTACAGTGACATCCTTGAAAAGGACGGGGACATCCTGAAGAAATGGACCAGGGACCCCACCTCGGTGACCATACCCGGCGGGGAGTCGCTCGCCCATGTGCAGGAGCGCTCCATGGACTGGTTCCGTGAGGTGTCGGGTTCCTTCCCCGAGGGGACGGTCATAGCGTCAAGTCACGGGGGGCCTATAAGGGCGATCATCGCGGGCGTCCTCGGGCTACCGCTGTCGCGAGCGTTCCGCCTCACCGTAGACCTTGCATCCGTGTCGGTCCTCAACTACTTCGGCAAGTTCTCCAACCTGGAGTGCCTGAACGACCGCGCTCACCTGGACGGACTGGAGGACAACTCGCTTCTCTGAGTACCGTCGGCCGCGCTACCCCGCTCTGACCTTTGCGGAGAGCGCGCATTTCGGTGGTACAATTGCTCAAGGGACAGGCATCCGGGTGGTCGCGGGGCGTTTTCGCCTCGAGGAAAGTCCGGACTCCACAGGGCAGGGTGCTGGATAACTTCCAGGCGGGGTGACCCGACGGAAAGCGCCACAGAAAAGAAAAGACCCGTCGCTTTCATGGCGCGCGGGTTAAGCTGAAACGGTGGTGTAAGAGACCACCAGCGGCCCGGTGACGGGCCGGCTTGGCAAGCCCCACCCGGAGCGATGCCGAATAGGGGAGGACGCGGTGGCCCGCCGCGCTACGACTCCCGGGTTGGCAGCTTGAGGCCCGCGGTGACGCGGCGCCCAGATAGATGGCCACCACCGCTTTTCCAGCGGGACAGAATCCGGCTTACAGGATGCCTGCCCCCCTTAGAAATTCAACCTTTTGGGGTCAGACCCCAAAAGGTTGAATTTTTGAGTTGTGGGCAGATCTACAGGATGTGAAGTCCGGTGGCTACGCCGTAGCCGGTGATGAGCCCGGCGACGCCCAACACGGTAGCCGCGAGGTTCAACCACAGGCCGCGGTACCTCCCGCGGTGTCTGTAGCTGAAGTACCGGTGGTAACCTATCGTTGAAAGCACGAGCGATGCTCCAGCGAGGGCGACATCCAACACCGCCACCCAGTAGAATGCGAGCGAG
>JAGUWJ010000027.1 GCA_020062425.1 Actinomycetota bacterium | reverse complement strand
GTTCTCCGGCCACGCCGCTGGCGCCAAGCAAGCCAAACGCCGAGGGCAGCGGCCGCACAGCTCAGCGCGATGAGCCAACCTGCCCCTGCCCACGGAGCACCCTGGGATGCGTCACCCTGCCCGGATCCCTCACCGCCGGAGCCATATGCAGTCTGCCCCTCCGTCCAGCGAGCCGTATCCATCCCCTCCCCGTATGTTCTGGGACTCAGCCATTGATTCTCGGTAGGCCAGGGCCAAATCTCCGTGTCGAAGTTGGCTGGATTTCCCAAACGTCTCCGCTCCCCGTCGCGAATCGCCCGGTAAGCGCCGTTGTATGTCAAGCGGATGGTGTTGTCCGCGTCCTGCTTGGCGATGTCTGGGTCGCGGGTCTTCACCCAGTAGAACCAGCGGTTGTCCACCTTATCGTCGGTGGACCAGTCATCGTACGGGTTTGTCTCTCTGATGTGCGCGGGCATCACGTACGCGAGGCTGTATCCTGAGGTGTTGATGTCGCTGGTCAGTGGTGTTGGTCCCCTGAAGTAGTTGTCCAAGAACCAGTCCAAGCTCCCGTCGTCCGTGGGGCCGTAGTTCTCGGGCTTGAGGGGGTACCAGGCCGAGTCAGAGTCGGTGTATGCCTCGACCTGCTGGTGGCTGTAGTGGGTAGCGTGGAAGTACTCGTTCGCCGTGAAGTACTTGCCCCCTTCGTAGTCACCCCACAGGGGGGAGGCTGACCCAAGAGGCTCGATGTAGTCCTCGTAATATCGGCGGATACCGCAGTTGTGGGGCATGTACATTGCGTCACCTATGTAGTGCAGAACTACGCCTATGCGGAAAATCGCGTTGTCGAAGTCGTTGTCTCTCCAGGCGTTCTCGATCCTCAGAAATTCATAATACGCGTTCTCAGCCATGTTGTATTGCCAAGTCCCCCATTGGCCGGTCACGCTGCGCCAGTCGTCCGGGGAGAGGGAGGCCGCATATATCGTGTCGGTGTCCACGTTTTCACGGACCCCTGCTGGGATCGACGGGCTGCCCTTGAGCGCGTTGCTGATGATTATGGCCTGGTCGTGGTGGACCGAGCTGCCCCACCCACCCGCTGGAGGGGCGAGCGCCGAGGTCAGCAGCAAGACCCCGAAGAGCAGAACTCCCCACCCCGCCCGATGCAGTATCCTAGACACCGACCTGCACCTCCACATCGTAGGTCCTGTCGTAGTAGAAGATGTCGTTCACCCCGACGTTCTCGACCCGCCCCCAGGTGTAGAGGCGGATGTTCCGGTCGACGTAGAGCTTTGCCATGAACTCGACAACGTTGCCAGACCAAAAACTCTCACCCGGCTCAACCCTCCCATAGTAGTAATCCGCCCACCACTGGAGCCCCCCTTTGTTCATCGAGGTGTTCCATCGGAAGGTCAGGTCACGGAAGTAGTACTTCCACGGCCACTCGAAGCCGCTGCGGACGGTGATCAGCACGTTATCGAGATGCAGCTCCCTGCGGTAATCTGTGTTCTCCCAGACCCTGACGATCAGCTTGGTGTCCGCGGAGGTCGTGACCCTGTCCCAGTTCACCACGCGGTACCGGTTGACGTAGACAGCTATGTTGTCGTGATACACATCGTCGTCGAGCCTTTCACCCACCACGAGCCCAGGGTCGGAGATCATGAACTCGTACGCGTACCCGTACTGCTGCTGCAACAGCGCCCCCGACTCGAAGATGAAAGAATGGCTCGGGAACTCCATGTACTTGGTATCGAACCTCACGGAGCCACCCTCGATGAATGCCCCCCAGTTGTCGTACACGGGCGGGCCGGGGAGGTTGCCGTTCTCGTAGATCACGGTGAGGTGGGGCTTGAGGTAGGGGGGGTGGCCGGTGGTCTTTTTATTGGCTTCATCCGAGTCAGTAAAGTCCGAGGGTTCGGTCACTCTGAGCCCTACCCGCTCCTTCGAAGAAAAATTCGCCGTGCGGTCCTGGCTCGAGTTCTCGTAGCACGCCTTCAGGAGGATGCTCACGTTGTCCCTCGCCCTGAGTCTGTTGCGGACCCAAGAGGTGACGTCCCATGTGAACCAGACCTCGTTATCCTTCACGCCGTGGTTGTCATCGTAGGGCCAGTCACCCGCCTTGATCGTGTCGCCGATCGTGAGGCTGCTCTGCCCATACCAAGTGAGACCATCCTCCGTCCACGTTCCAGTCACTTCCCTGGCCTCGACCCTGATGGGGAGGTCGGGGAGGTAAAAGTTGTCACCATCTGGGTTCGTTGCCGGGTCGTATGCGGGGATTCCCCACGGCGCCCCCGTGAACTTGGTGATGTTCTCGCAGTACAGTACGACCCAGGCCTCGGCCACGTCCTCCGCGTCTACGCCCGGGAGTTCCGCGGCGACGTCGAACTTGATGTAGATGCGGCGGTTGCGGCCCGTCTTGTATGACCTGACTGAGAGAACGTTGTCACCCCCGAAGTTGCTACCCGGCGCGTTTTCATCGACGTACGTGTCCGCCGTGGGCTGGAACCGCTTGACCCACCGGGCCGGGGTTACCTCCACCATGCTCGAGGTTGGGGGGAGGGTGAAGATCGGCGTGGGCTCTGAAGACATCGGGATGTCGATGGTGCCGGAGTCGTTAGAAAAAATCATGCGCTGGAGTTCTAGGAAGACGCTCCTCACGGCGTTGTAGTGCTCCGCCTCGTTGTAGCGCAGGTATGAGGGCGTGACCTGCCGGAGGTAGACGCTCATCGCTATG
>JAGUWJ010000184.1 GCA_020062425.1 Actinomycetota bacterium | reverse complement strand
TCCCCTTTCAGTTCTTCTATAGCCTCATCGATGGAGCGGAGCTCGGAGGTATAGCCGGCGGCCACCCTGTGACCGCCACCGCCGAAGCGTCGCGCCACCACACCGATATCCGTATCGGCCCGGGATCTCAGGCTCACGCGCACCACCCCGTCGGGCAACTCCTTGAAAAGCGCCACAACCCTGTGCCCCTTGAGAGCACGCAGTTCGTCGATGAGGTCCTCGGTCTCGTTCATGTTCACCGCGAACCGTTCCAGGTCCGACTGCCGAAGCCAGCCGTAGACGAGCTCCAACTCGGGATCGTAGACGGCTTCTATCATCACCTGTCCGGTGAGCCTGATGTACTCGAGACGGTCGCTCTGGTAGACGCTCTCGAACACGTAGTTGGGTTCGACCCCCTTTGAGACGATCTCTGAAGCGATGCGCAGGGTCCGGGCGGTCGTGTTGGTGAACTGAAACCTGCCGGTATCGGTGACTATGCCGGTATACAGGCAGAGAGCCGAATCGCCGTTCAGAGACAGGCCGAGGTCCCCGGCGGCGCGGTACACTATCTCGGCGGTGGCCGAAGCTTTCTCGTCCACGAGGTTGACCGTCCCGAACCGGGAGTTGTCCGGGTGGTGATCGATGTTTATCAGAGCGCCGCATTCGAGCGCATGCCCGCTCAGGTCGGCCAGGCGCTCGGGGTTGGAGCAATCCAGGGTCACGGCAAGGTCGGCCGGGCGTATCTCTTCGGGCCTGGAGAGCAGTTCCTGCCCGGGCAGGAACCTGTACTTGGGAGGTGGGTCGAACGGCTCCGGCCAGCCCGCCATCACGGTACGACCGCCGCCCGCAAGGGCGATAGCCAGAGCAAGCACAGAACCTATGGCGTCGCCGTCAGGGTACTGGTGCCCGAGTAGCAATACGGAGCCGCTGTCGGATATGAGCTCGGCTGCGCGCTTCAGCTCGAGTTCATCCAACCTGGCCTTCCTTTCGCTCTTCGCCGACCTGCTTCAGCAGTTCATATATCCTCAAGGCCTCTTCAGCGACGTGCTCGTGGACGAACTCGATCTCCGGCAGGTACTTGAGACGGAGGTGCTTCCCCAGCCGGGAGCGCAAATACCCCCGCGCGCTCAGCAGGCCGGAGAGCGTGTGCGCTATTTCGTCGTCGGTTCCGAGGATGCTCAAGTACACCCTCGCGTGCCTGAGGTCGGGCGATACTTTCACCTGGGTTATGGTGACGAAACCTATACGGGGATCTTTTATCTCCTTCTGGAGAATGAGAGACAGCTCCTCCTTGCAGGCTTCCTCGACCCTGTTCAGGCGTCTCGACATTACCGTAAGTCCTCCAGGTCGTCCCAGGCGAGCACCTTGTGCTCGCAGGAGACGACTGATACATCGTATCCCTCGACAGCCCTTCGCGCGCCTTCAAGAGCTTTCGCAACCATATCGCGCGACGACGATACGCACGCCACTCCCAGGACCGAGCTCTTCCAGTAAGCTGAGGCGCCCACCTCCGCGATGCCCACGATGCCGCTGCGACCCAGCCGGTCGGTGATGCTCTTCAGGATCCGCCGCTTGTCTTTGAGGGAGGCGCACGAGACCATGTCGATCCGGTACTCCCCTATGCCTATGAAGAAGCTCAAGGATTCCTCCGCGCCCTGGCGTGCTGCCGATTTCGGGACGTTAGCGCGGCACCTCGCGCAGCAGGTACGCCTCGATGACGTCGCCCTCCTTGACGTCGTTGAAATCCTGCAGGCCGATCCCGCATTCGAAGCCGGACGAGACCGAACGTACGTCGTCCTTGAAACGCTTCAGCGAAGAGAGGTTTCCGTCATGGATGACTACGCCGTCCCTCACCACCCTCGCACGTGAGTTCCTGCTTATCTCTCCTTCTGTGACGTACGAGCCTGCGATCGTACCTGTGCCAGGGACCCTGAAGACCTGCCTCACCTCGGCCATGCCGGTGGTCTCCTCCACGAACTCGGGAGCCAGCATCCCCTTGAGTGCGGCCTCCATGTCCTCGATCAGCTTGTATATGACCTGGTAGGTGCTGACCTGCACCGACTCCTTCTCGGCGATGCTCTGCGCTTTCGCGTCGGGCCTGACGTTGAATCCCAGGACAATGGCGTCGCTGGCAGAGGCCAGCATGATATCGGTCTCGCTGATGCCGCCGACCCCGGTGTGGATCATGTTCAACTTGACCTCATCCATTGAGAGTTTCTCCAGTGACTCGGAAACCGCCTCCAGCGAGCCCTGGGTGTCGGCCTTGAGGACAACTTTCAACTGGCTGAGCTCGCCCTCCTTTATCCTGTCGAAGAGGTTCTCCAGCGATACGCGCTCCGGTCCGGCCTGATCCTCGGCCTTCTTCTGAACGCGCCTGCGGTCAGTTATCTGCCTCGCCTTTTTCTCGTCGGTCACGACGCGGAACTCCTCGCCAGCCATGGGGAGGCTCGATAAGCCCAGTATCTCCACCGGTTGAGACGGGACTGCGCTTTCAACGGGATCACCGTGGTCGTCGAACATCGCTCTGATGCGGCCCCAGGCCGTCCCTACCGCTACCACGTCTCCGACAAGCGCGGTCCCGCGTTGGACCAGCACGGTGGCCACGTTACCGCGGGATTTGTCGAGCTTGGCCTCCACCACGATGCCGCTCGCGGGAGCTCTCGGGTTCGCCTTGAGCTCCTGCAACTCAGCCACCAGCAGTATCATCTCGAGCATGTGGTCGATGTTGGTGCCCTCTTTTGCCGATACATCGGCGAACACCGTTTCGCCACCCCAGTCCTCGGGGACCAGGCCCTTCTCGGAGAGCTGCTGCCTCACCCTGTGGGGATCGGCCCCGGGCTTGTCTATCTTGTTCACCGCAACGATCACCGGTACGCCGGCTTCCTGGGCGTGGTCCAGCGCTTCGAGGGTCTGTGGCATTACCCCGTCGTCCGCTGCGACGACGAGAACTGCGATATCGGTGATGCCGGCCCCACGAGCCCGCATGGCGGTGAAGGACTCGTGTCCGGGTGTATCGATGAAAGTTATGGGCTTGTTATCCAGTACAACCTGGTAGGCCCCGATGTGCTGGGTTATCCCCCCCCATCTCGCTGGACACCACGTCGGTCTTCCTGATGGCGTCGAGCAGGAGCGTCTTGCCGTGGTCGACGTGGCCCATGACGGTCACCACCGGAGGGCGCGGCTCCAGGTCCTCAGGAAGGTCGACCAGCTCCTCGAACTCCTCGATCTGCTGGGATTTGATCTTTATCTCCACGTCGAGGTCCTCGGCGAGCAGCTTTATGGCGTCGTCGTCTATGCTCTGGTTCAAGGTGAGCATCTCGCCGAAAGACATCATCTTCTTTATCACATCAGAGGGAGTCAGCCCGGCGATCTGCGCGAACTCCTTGACGGTCACACCGGAGGGTACCCGCAGGAGCTTGGGAGCGATGGTGCTGGGAGCCGACCTGGGCCGCGACGGAGCGCCCCTCCCCTTGGGAACGAACCTGTATACCTTGCGCTGGCCGGCAGGCCTCTTCCCTACCTGCCTGCGGTCGGGAGGGGCTACACGAAGCGTCTTCTTCCCCTTCACCTTCTCCTCGGTCGGTTCTTCTTCGACGACCGGTGGAGCGACAGGCTGAACATGCGCGGGTGCGGCGGGCGCCTTCGACGGCGCGCGCTCGACGCGCGGTGCGGTCTTCTCGGGGCGAGCAGGAGTGGAGGGCACGGCAGGGGTGACGGCCTCAGGCTTCACCTTCACCCGTTCCGGCTCTGCCGGTCTTTCGACCTTCTCCGGGGGGCGCTCAATGACAGCAGTACCAGCAGGAGGTTTTCCGGCCTCGGCCTTCTTAGCAGCCGGCTTCTTTGCAGCCGGCTTCTTGGCTGCGGGCTTCTTCGCAGCGGCTTTCTTAGCAGCCGGCTTCTTGGCTGCGGGCTTCTTCGCGCCGGCTTTCTTTTTCGGCTTCTTGGCTGCGGGCTTCTTCGCGGCGGCTTTCTTAGCAGCCGGCTTCTTTGCAGCCGGCTTCTTGGCTACGGGCTTCTTCGCCGCGGCTTTCTTTTTCGGCTTCTTTATGGGAAGCGGGTCGCGCCCGAAAGAGACCCTTACCTTGTTCGCGTCCTCGGGCTTGATGGATGAGAGGTTTGTCCGTGCCGGTATGCCGAGCTTGCGAAGTCTGTCTGAGACTTCGCGGTTCGACTTGCGCAGTTCTGTCGCAAGCTCATGGACTCGAATGTTGCCCAACCTGCTGCTTCTCCCTGTCCTTTACCTCACGCATCAACTCATCGAAGAACCCGTCGGGAACCCCTTCCCGGAGCGTGCGAGAGAGAGACCCTCTCCTCTTAGCTTCAGCAATGCACTTCTCAGAGGGGCAGACGTACGCCCCCCGGCCGGAGACCTTCTTTCCGGCTTCAGTACGTACTGGCCCGTCCGGTCCGGACCCGACTCTTATCATTTCATCTTTCGCCCTTCGAGCGCCACAACCGGCGCAGGTCCTCAAGGGAGTTGCCGTGGTCAGTCCTCCTCGCCCTCGGGCTTGCCGGGAGTCTCCTCCCCACTTGCGACTTCGGACGTGTCCGCAGCGTCTTCAGTGGGAGCACCGGCAGTCCCATCGTCTTCATCGGCCGGTTCGCTCTCCGCTTCAGCCCCATTACCCGCCGCCTTCGCGTCGACGGATTGCGTGGGGCTCGCGTCGGCATCATCGGTAACGGCCACGTCAGCAGGTTCCGCCTCGGGAGACGTCGGAGAGCCCTCCGTCGACGGGGTGACTATCTCGACTTCACTGGAGCCCTCTTCGATAAGGGCCGCCAGCTTCTGGTGGGCGGGGATGCCGCAGAACTCCGATCCCGGGAGCGCCCTGTTCTTGCAACGCTGACCGGAGGAAGTTATGGCCCTGCAGATGGCCTCGCGTTCGGGCTCCGGAGAGGCCGCGTCGGCTTCTGCCTTCATGGCGGTAGCCTCCATGGCCTGCGAATCGCTAAGGATGTCTATACGCCAACCGGTGAGCTTGGCGGCTAGCCGGGCGTTCTGGCCTTCCTTCCCGATCGCGAGCGAAAGCTGGTTGTCGGGGACTATGACCTCCGCGGTGAGGTTCTCGGGATCCACTATTACCTCCCGGACCTTTGCCGGGCTTATCGCGTTGGCGACGAACTCCGCTGGGTCTTCCTTCCACTCGACGATATCGACCTTTTCACCGCGCAGTTCGCTCACTATCATTCGCACCCTGGAGCCCTTGGCCCCGACGCAGGCCCCCACGGGGTCCACGTTCGGGTCGTGGGACAGGACCGCCACCTTGGATCTCTGGCCGCCCTCTCTGGCGACGGCCTTGATCTCGACCAGGCCGTCGTATATCTCGGGGACCTCGAGTTCGAACAGCCTCTTGAGCAGCCCCGGGTGCGTGCGGGAGACCATTATCTGCGGTCCTTTGGTGGTCCTGCGCACGTCGACGATATAGGTCTTGATGCGAGCGCCGTGCTCGTAACGCTCCCCCCGCACCTGCTCGCTGGGCGGAAGAAGCGCCTCGACCTTCCCCAGGTCGATCAGCGTATAGCGCTGATCGCTCTGCTGCACTATGCCGGTCACGATGTCACCCTCGCGTCCGTGATACTCGTCGAACATCAGCTCCCGCTCGGCTTCGCGTATGCGCTGGATTATCACCTGCTTGGCGGTTTGAGCCGCTATGCGTCCGAAGTTCTCGGGAGTCACCTCGACTTCTTCGACCTCTCCGCTCTCCGTCTCGTGATGCTCGAAGACCTTTATGTCCCCGGTGACCTCATCGATGTCGATCCTCGCGTCCACGGGCTCCTCGATCATCTCACCGTAGTTCTTGTGGTAAGCGGTGAGCAGGGCATCCTTGAGCGCCTCTAGGATGGTATCCACGGCGATGCCCTTCTCGAGCTCTATCTGCTTGAGCGCGTCGATCAGCTTGAACTTCAAGATAAACACTTCCTCATCTTAGGTCACCAGGGTAGGTCCGGGTCCAGGACCGCTGAAGAGACAACCTCGTACTCGATCTCCAGGCGTTCCTCGCCGGTATCGAGCACGATCGCCTCCCGACCGGCCTCCCTGACCGTGCCGCGAAAGGTGGTCTTCCCTTTTAGAGGCTCGCGGAGCCTGATCTTTACGGTCTTGCCGACGCTCCAGCGGTACTCCTCGGGGCTCTGCAGCTCCCGTCGTATGCCGGGGCTGGTCACCTCCAGTAGATACCGCCCTTCGACGACTTCTTCCCTGTCGAGGACCTGACCGATGAGCCTGCTCGCTCCTGCGCAGTCTTCGACGTCCACTCCTCCGGCCTTGTCGACGGCGATCCGTACCAGGGTACTTCCCCGCTCCCGGCCGATATGCACGTCGACCAGCTCCAGTGAAAGGCCTTCCAGGAGGTCTGAAGTGGCCTCCTTAACCTTTGCGGCAAGGTCGCCTTTCACCGTCTCACCTCCAAAAAAAGTCGCTCCAGTAAACAAAAAGTGGGCAATCCGCCCACTCATCAAGAGCGCTTCATTTACAGACCGATTTTAGCACAATGAGAGGTGTATCCGCAACATCGGATGAGCCCCGGGCGACGGCCGTGGCTACTTGAAGAAAAAGACCAGGAGAAGCGTGGTGACCGCGAACGTCGATGCCAGTACTATTGTCATACGGTCAAGGTTCTTCTCCACGACGTACGACCCGCTGAACAGCGACGAGGAAGCCCCGCCGAGAACGCTTGAGAGGCCTCCGCCTTTGCCGGAATGCAGGAGGACCGAGATTATAAGGCCGAAGCAGACCAGTATGTGGATCACCAGGACGACTATCTCTACTATACCCATGACCCCACAATTCTAGGGTTCCGCAGTGGTGTTTGCAACCCGGCGAGTTGCCTCACAATAAAAGTACCCGAAACGGATACGTTGCCTCAAAAACAAAAAGTGCCCGAAAGCCGACCGCGTAAAACCGTTTCCCCAGGTGAG
>JAGUWJ010000069.1 GCA_020062425.1 Actinomycetota bacterium | reverse complement strand
GCTTATCTCCCCGTGTTTGAGGCGGGGCGGCCGACTACGAACCTGCAATGGAAGCCGTGGGAGGATGCGAGACGCCTGGAGCGACGCCGCGTTCCTGAAGGAGCAGGCAGCGCCGGGGGGACGGGTGCCGGCGGTCAGGCCGCGCCACCTGCTTTGTACCCGGGTGGAGCTCCCGCCGCCTACGACATCGAGGGTGTGCCGTTCCACTACCAGGAGACCGATTACTGGTGCGGACCGGCCTCGCTGGAGATGCTCTTCGACTACTGGGGGCCGGATATCAGCCAGCAGGAGATCGCCTACGTGACTGATGCGGACCCGTCCGTCGGCTGTTACAGCGACAACCTGTTCCGCGCCGCTCACTTCTCCGAGCAGAGCACCGCCTACGCAGACCCATCGCTGCGCGGTTACAGCGGGCGTTCACTCGGGTACATGGCGGCAGAAGCGACCTGGAGAGACGGCTCCCCGTTCTATGCGAGGAGGTACAGCGACCTGAAGGAGCTTATTTCGAGGGGCTACCCGGTGCTCATATTGACCCACTACTCACCCAGCGAAGGCGGGCACTTCCGCCTGGTGAAGGGGTACGACGACAGCATGGACACCTTCATCGTGCACGATCCCTGGTACACCCCTCCCTACATGGGGCCGGACGTGAAGTTCGAGCAGTCCTTCCTGGTCGACACGCTGTGGCCGTACTCTGACAGGTGGGGGATGATAGCCGCGCCCTGGGCGGTCGATGTCGTCAAGCCCGGCGCGGTCGTGGCGGGCCAGACATTCACTGTCACCGCCGGCGTCACCTACAGGGGGCCGGATCCTCTGGACGGCCAGTTCGAGTGCCTCACCGACACGCCGGTCGCCACGTTCCGCTCCGAGGGCGCCTATCAGCTCGTCGAGGGCGAGGTCAACCAGAGGATACCGGGCATAGGGGCCACCGGCAGTTCGGGCACGGTGTCCTGGACGGTGAAGGCGCTGGAGAGCAGAAGCACCGGCGACATCGAGATAGTCGCCCAGGGGCTCGTAGAGGGGTATTCCAGCGTGGACCCGAGTTACAGCGACTGGATAGGGGGGACGGGGCTGTCTGACTCCGACGAGCCGCCGGTGACCACGCGCACCTGGGGGCACGACTCGGTTGGAACACCGGTCCCGGCGGAGACGTGGTACCTGGCCGAGGGGTGCACCGCACAGGGTTACGAGACGTGGGTGCTGGTGCAGAACCCGAACGACACTCCCGCGGGCGTGAGCCTGACCTACATGACCCCTGCGGGTCCCGTTCCAGGGCCTTCGGTCACTCTGGAGGGGAACTCCAGGCAGACGTTCAACGTGGCGGAGACCGTGCCGGACAGTTGGGGCGTGTCCACTGAAGTCACCGGAACCGCGCCCATCATCGCCGAGCGCGCCATGTACGGACTGGGGATGCGATGGGGACATGACAGCATCGGGGTCTCGTCGACCTCGCCTGAATGGTACCTCGCCGAAGGCTGCACAAGGGAAGGGTTCGAGACGTGGGTGCTGGTGCAGAACCCCAATGATACACCGGCAAGCGTGCGGCTGACCTATATGACACCGGCAGGCCCCGTGCCGGGGCAGAGCATGGTCGTTGGCGGGAACTCGAGGGAGACGTTCCGGGTGGCGGAGGTGGTCCCGGAGGAGTGGTCCGTTTCCACCAGAGTCGAGAGCGATGTGCCGGTCATCGCCGAGCGCGCTATGTACGGAACGGGCAAGGTCTGGGGCCACGACTCGATCGGTGTCACCGCGCCGGCGGATACCTGGTACCTCGCCGAGGGCTGCACCAACGGCGGGTTCGAGACGTGGGTACTGGTCCAGAACCCGAACGATTCTCCCGCCACCGTCCAGCTGAGCTACATGACCCAGGCGGGTCCGGTGCCGGGTCCCACGGCGCTCATCGGTCCCGATTCGCGGGAGACGTTCAGCGTAGCGGACACGGTCCCGGACAATTGGGAGGTCTCGACCATGGTGACCGCGGACGTGCCGGTGATAGCCGAGCGAGCCATGTACGGCGGCGGCAGGACCTGGGGTCACGACTCGGTCGGGGTATCGCAGCCGGCGGAGAACTGGTACCTGGCGGAGGGATGCACCAGGAACGGTTTCGAGACGTGGGTTTTGGTACAGAACCCAAACGACTCGGCCGCGGAGATAGAGATAACCTACATGACTCCGGACGGCGCGGTCGAAGGTCCGGCGGAGACCCTGCCCGCCAACTCGCGCAAGTCGTACAACGTGGCGCGGTGGGTCCCGGACAACTGGCAGGTCTCGACCATGGTGAACTCCGACCTCCCTGTCATTGCCGAGCGCGCCATGTACGGCGACCCCCGGTAATTTCCATCGGGGACGGACCCTTAACCGGAAGTTCTACCAGAAGATGGAAGATTCACCTTCTGGGGTCTGACCTCAAGAATTGAATTTTTAAGGTTCCAGGAAGCGGACCATGCGGGTGAGAAGCTCGTTCACGGGAGTGGGCATACCCAGCTCCTCTCCCATGCGCCATACCGCGCCGTTCAGGGCGGCTATCTCGGTGCGCCTTTCCTGCTCGATGTCCTCCTGCATGCTAGAGCGGTGCTCTCGTGTCGGGGGCAGGAGGTCGCGCGCGAAGCGCTCCATGTAGGCATCGGCGTCGGGGGAGACGAGCTCCACCCCGGTCGCTTCCGCCACGTGATAGAACTCGGCCGCCAGCTCGCGCATCACCTCACTGGTATCGGGGTCATCCCAAAGGCTGCCATAGTCGGTGCGCAGCAGGGTGGCGAGAGCGTTGAGGAGGACGTTGTAGAGGACCTTGTCCCATATGTAGGTAAGAATGCGCTCCTCGAAGCGGCAGGGGATACCTGAATCTCTGAAAGCGCGTGCCACCTCCTCGACGCGATGCGGGCCACCGGGTGCCGGACCGAGCAGGACGTCGTCGGCGGAGACGGTCACGTCCACGTGCCCCGGCTCGAGCGTCCTGGCACCGAAGATCACCCGCCCTCCGACGGCGCGTCCCGGGGCCGCCCTGGCGATAGCCTCCACGTTCCCCAGGCCGTTCTGCAGGGAGATTATCCCGTTTTGCCCGTCGAGGGCGGGCGCGAGGTCCCGGAGCGCCGATTCAGTGTCGTACGACTTGACGGAGAGAAGGGTCCATTCAGGGGAGAAGCCGTCGGCCAGCATCGCCTCGACAGTCGAGGCCGCTCTCACCACGGGGACCAGGTGCTCTCCCCAGATGCCGGAGATGGCAAGCCCGTCTGCCCGTACCGCTTCTATGTGCGGGCCCTTGCCCAGGAAGTACACGTCGTGCCCACCGGTTTGCAGGAAGCCCCCTATGACCGAGCCGATCGAGCCGGCTCCCATGACCAGGAAACGCAAAGCCACCTCCACAGCGGTTGTCGCTTTTCGTTGATGATAACCAATTTCCTCCTGGGGACGGACCCTTAACCGGAAATTTCCATCTTGGTGTCAGGCACCAACACGGAAATATTGCTAAGTCCTGGTAGGATTTCCCCCTTGGTGCCTGACGCCAGCGTAAAATTGGCTGCGCTATAATGGCCGAAGGGGAGGTCCGATGGAAGAACTGACGTTGCCGTGGGACGACGAAGAGCCCGCCGCCGGATCCGCGCACGAGTTGCCAGAGGCGTCTGCATCCGAGCCCGAGAAGGTGCTCACAGTCAGCGAGGTCAACCGCCTGGCGAAGCTCGCCCTGGAGAAGCTGACTGTCAGCGTCCGCGGCGAGGTCTCCGGCCTCAACACGCGCTACCCTTACTACGTCTACCTCGACTTACGCGACAGCGAGGCGTCCCTCCCCGCCATCGTGACCCGGCGTATGTTCGAAGCGCTCGATTTCAACCTCGAGGAGGGCATCTCGGTCGTCGTGAGAGGCACCCTCTCGCTCTACGAGCGCCAGGGCCGCTACCAGATACGGGTCACTGAGATCAGGCCTTTCGGCGAGGGCGAGATACAGCTCCGCATCGAGGCGCTCAAGAAGAAGCTGCACGCTGAAGGCCTCTTCGAAGCCGCATGCAAGAAGAGCCTCCCGCGCTTCCCTCAGCGTATCGGGCTGGTGACCTCAACAAGGGGCGCCGCCATCCGCGACGTAACCGTCACCCTCGCCCGCAGGTTCCCGCCGGTCGAGGTCTTCGTCAGGAGCGTGATGGTCCAGGGCGGGGGCGCCGCCCGGCAGATTTGCAAGGCGCTCGAACTCTTCGACAGCTCCTGGCCGGTGGACCTGGTCATACTCGCGCGCGGAGGGGGTTCCATCCAGGACCTGGAGCCGTTCAGCACCGAACCGGTCGCCCGCACCCTCGCCCGGCTCACGGTGCCCGTGGTCACCGGCATCGGCCATGAGCCCGACGTGAGCATCGCCGACCTGGTAGCCGACCTGCGGGCCAGCACTCCCACCGCTGCCGCCGAGGCCTCGGTCCCGGACAGACTGGAGGTCCTGGCTTTTCTGGCCAAGACGGGGTCGGTGCTCCGCCGCCACGCGCAGGCAGACCTGCAATCGGCGTCCCGGCACCTCGGGGCCCTCCGCCGACTTCCCCTCTACAGGACTGCCGACTTCCTGCTGGGGAGGTTCATGCAGAGGTTCGAGCGCTCCACGGCCGCCCTTCCCGAGAGCCCCAGGCGCGGCCTCTTGAAGAACCGCCATCGACTGGCGGTCCTGGCATCGCGGCCTGTCTACCGCATTCCCGGTATGCTCACCGCGCACGCGGATCGCGAGCTCGAGGCCCGCGCCTCCCGGCTCTGCCTCGCGGCGGCCAGGGCGGTTGAAAGGGAGTGTGGCAACCTCGAGAGAATAATGGCAAGAGCCCGAGCCCTCAGCCCGCTGGCGGTGCTCGAGAGGGGTTATTCGATAACGTTCAACAAGGATACTGGCGCTGTGGTCCGCTCACCCGACGAAGTAGAGATCGGCACCAGCCTCAAGCTCAGGCTGGCCGCTGGCGAACTCGATGCCGAGGTGACGGGGAAGGAGTGAGCGAGTTGGCGAAGGAAAAGGAGCCCACGTTCAAGGAGGCCATCGAGGAGCTCGAGCGCATCACCGACTCGCTCGAGAGCGGCGAGCTGGAGCTCGAGCAGAGCCTGGCCTCGTTCGAACGCGGCGTGGAGCTCATCCGTTTCTGCCAGGACAAGCTGGACGGAGCGCAATCGAAGGTGGAGCTCCTGGTGGATTCCCTCGAGGGGGAGATCGAGACCGTCACCCTCGACGAGGAAACGGAGGAGCGCGCCGAGGAGTAGTGATACCCGGCGCGCTCCTGCGACCTCGCCCCTAGCCCCGGGGCAGTGCCCCCGCGACAGCCGCGGTGCCCAGGCACGCGAACACCGGCGCTATGAAACTGGTGGTTGAAGTAGCGGCGATTATGGCGACTATCGCCCAGATGGCCACCACCAATAGCGTGATGCCTATCTGTATGAACCCCAGGATTATACCCGCGGTGCAGAAAGCGTCACCGCCCAGCGCCCCGCCGCTTTCCTGGATCTTCTTGCGGCCCATATAGCCGAACACCACAGCCAGGACACCCAACAGCCAGCAGAAGAAGAACCCGACGATCCCCATTATCAGTGACGCGACAGCCATGCCGTCAGTCGGCGCAGCGCGCCGAACGGCTGGGTAACCGGGAGGCGAACCTGGAGGCGCGCCGGGGGGTCCAGCCGGAGGGGTAAAGCCCG
>JAGUWJ010000087.1 GCA_020062425.1 Actinomycetota bacterium | reverse complement strand
GGGGCCCACCGCGGTGACGCTGGCGGTGACCTCGCGTTGCCCGTGCTCGTGCGACCACTGCTCGGCGCACCGCCGCGCCTCGGACGGCGAGATGTCGACCGAAGAGGCAAAGGACATAATCAGGCAGTGCGCCGACCTGTACGTGGGCAGCGTTGTGCTGACCGGCGGGGAACCGATGGTCCGCGCCGACCTGCCCGAGCTCATCAGGCACGTCGACGACTGCAAGGCGTCGCCGCAGATGTTCACCAGCGGTTATTTCCTGAGCGAAGAGCGGGTGGCGGAGCTGAAGGAAGCCGGCCTTCAGGTGGTGTTCGTGAGCCTGGACAGCCCTGACGCGGCCGCACACGACGAGGCGCGCGGGGTGCCGGGTCTTTTCGACCGCGCCTGCGAAGGGGTGAGCCTGGCGGCCCGGGCAGGTATCTCCGCTGGCATAAGCACCTTCGCCACGCACGAGGGGGTGCGCGATCGCCACGTGGAACGGTTCTTCGACCTGGGCACCCGTCTGGGCGCGAGCGAGATAACCGTCTTCGATGTGACCCCCACAGGGAAGATGCTGGGGCGCGACGATATTCTGCTCACGCCGGAGGAGCATCTTCACCTCTCCAGCCTTCAGGAAGGACAGTTCATAAGGAAGGCCGGTCCTAAGATAGTCACCATGTCGTACGTCAACGAGACCGACATCATCGGCTGCTTCGGCGCGAAGTACCAGATACACATTACCCACGACGGGTACGTGACCCCGTGCGATTTCACCCCGCTCCACTTCGGGAACGTACGAGAGGAACCCCTCTCGGTGATCTGGAAGCGCATGCGCTCGCACCCCGAGTACCGTAAGAAGACGGTGACCTGCCGCATGCAGGACGCCGAGTTCCGGCGCAGGTACGTGAACAGGATACCGCCGGACGCGCCGCTTCCATACCCGATAGACCGGATCGCGTCCGACTAGCATTCGCGCTCTGTGCGCGAACGGTTGCGAGCTAGAGTAGCGATGTCGGATTCACGTCCAGGGTGACCCTCACGTCCTTGCCCGCCGGTCTGGCGCGCTCGTTGTCGTAGAACCGGGCCACCGAGTTTCTGATGGTTGGCGAGACCGTGTCGAGGTCGACGGTCTTTATGAGGATGTGCCACCGATAGCGGCCGCGGAGCCGGGAGAGGGGCGCCGGGGCCGGTCCGAGGATCGCGGCGTTTTTTTCATAGAGGTCGGTGTCCAGGACCCCCCGCATCCTCGCTGCGGCGCGGGATGCGGAAGCGGCGTCGGGGGAAGTCACTGTCAGGTTCACCAGGTCGACGTACGGCGGGTACCGCGCATGCAGCCTCGATGCCAGCTCTGTGTCCACAAAATCGCTGTCGATGCCTGTGACGGCGCGGATGGCGGGGTGGGCGGGGTTGAATGTCTGCACGATCACCCGGCCGGGGCGCAGGCCCCTGCCCGCTCGCCCGCTGACCTGGGTCAGGAGCTGGTAGGTGCGTTCGCTGGCGCGGAAGTCGGGTATGGCGAGTGCGGTGTCGGCGTTGATCACCCCCACCAGTGTCACCCCCGGGACATCCAGGCCTTTCGCTATCATCTGTGTACCTATGAGCACTTGCGCGTCGCCGCGGGTGAAGGTGTTCAGAAGGCGACGGTGGGAGTCCTTGCCGGTGGTGGTATCGGCGTCCATCCTGACGAAGGTGACACCGGGCAGGTGACGCGCAAGTTCGTCCTCGACGCGCTGGGTGCCCGCACCGAACGACTTGAGCGGGCCCCGCCCGCATATGGGGCAGCGCTCGGGCACGTTTCGCCTCGCGCCGCAGTGATGGCACAGCAGCATGTCCCCCCGGGTGTGGTGGCAGTAGCTCACCTCGCACGAGTCACAGCCCAGTATCTCGCCGCAGGAGTGGCACTGCATATAGTTGGCGAAACCCCTGCGGTTGAGGAAGAGGATGGCCTGGTCTCCCGCCTCGACGGCGCGCGAGAGCGCGTCAAGCAGGGGAGGCGATATGAGAGGCACCTGCCCGGCGCCGCCGACCTCGCGCATGTCTACCACCTCGACATCCGGAAGGGGCCTGTCGTCTATACGGCTGGGAAGGACGAGGTGCTCGTACGCGCCGGCCCTCGCTTTTTCGAGCGTTTCGAACGAAGGGGTGGCGCTCCCCAGGATGAGCGTGGCGCCGCTCATGCGGGCGAGGGTCTCCGCCACCTCTCGCGCGTGGTAGCGGGGGGCGGTATCGCTCTTGTAGGAGGGCTCGTGCTCCTCGTCTATCACTATGAGCCCGAGCCTGTCGAGCGGCGCAAAAAGCGCCGAGCGGGCGCCCACCACCAGGGGATAGCGCCCCTCGCGGACCCCGCGCCACTGGTCGTATCTCTCGCCGGGGCTCAAGCGGCTGTGCAGTACGGCTACACGTCCTGGAAAGCGCGACTCGAAACGCTCCAGAGCCTGGGGGGTGAGCGATATCTCGGGGACCAGAGTGATGGCGCCGCGTCCGGTCGCCAGCACCCGCTCGATCACCCTGAGGTAAACCTCGGTCTTCCCTGAGCCGGTGATGCCCTCCAGCAGGAAGACACTGTGGAGGCCTTCGTCAACCGCGGAGATGACGCGCTCTATGGCTTCAGCCTGGGCCTGGTTGGGTACCGGGGGCTCGGTAGCGGGGGCTCCGCCGAGCCACGGTCTGCGAAGAGCTTCTTCCGGCGCTATGCGCACCAGGCCTTTCTTCTCGAGGGACTTGAGGCTGGATGCGCTGGCGCCGGCCGCCTTCAGGAGGGCACTCTGGAACGCGGCTCCGCCGCTCTCGATGAGGCGCTCCATCAATTCCCCCTGGCGGCGCGGGAGGCCGTCGAGGCCGGGTAGTTCCTCGATATCGCCGGATAGCCTGACCATCAGGCGCGAGCGGGGGCGTGCGGCAGGCTCGGTGAGGGCGTACCGCCTGGCGACAGCCCCGGCTTCCTCGAGCGCCCGGACGGCAGATGTCACGTCTCCACCGAGGTGCTTCTTGATGTCGGTTATCTCGACCTCACCGCCGGCGGCGCAGAGGACCTCCACCATTTCAGTGAGTAGCGGCTTGCCGCCTGAGATGTCGAGCGCCTCATCACGTGTGAGGGTCAGCGAGATGTACTGCTTGACCTTCCTGCTGCGCCCGGGCGGGAGGACCAGCCTGAACGCCTGGGAAAGCGAGCAGAGGTAACGGGATGCTATCCAGCGGCAAAGCCTCTGGGTGTCGAAGTCGAACAGGGGCGGCTCGTCCAGAACCGCGTCGATGCCCTTCAGGCGGGAGGCGCCCGGTTCGGATGGGAACCCGACCACGAAGCCCAGCGCGGGGCGGTTGGTGAAAGGCACCATGACCTGTGAGCCGATCTCGACTGAGGAGCGCATGTCGGGGGGGACTGTGTAGGTGAAGGGGCGGTCCAGTTCGCGCACGGCTGAATCGATGACCACCTCGACGTATTCTCTTTCGCTCGCCGTCTGAACCACCTCCGGCACGATTATACAGGTGGCTAATGACCAAATATTCATTGGTCATTCAATGGGGACAGACACTTATCAATAACTTCCTTTGGTGTCAGGCACCAACGGAAGGCACCAAGGGGAATAATATTTCCGTTGGTTCCGTTGGTGCCTGACACCAAGGGAAGTTCTATCTGCGGGTGTGGAAGTCCCGGGAGACGGCCAGTGCCTCCACCGCGTCCTCGGGGTTCTCGAATATAGGGTAAGTCATGCGCGACTGCACGTGTCTCAGGTAGTGGCACTGGGTCAGCAGGCACATCGCCAGCGGCTTGTCGTGCCTCTTTATTATCTCTCCTATATCAGAGTAGATCTCGCGCGAGAGCGCCGAGTACGCGCCGTCGTACTTGGCGTCTGCTCTACGCATCAGCACCGCCACTACGCCGTCAATATCAGGCTGCTCCATCACCTTGTCCAGCCCGTAGACGATGGCGTCGCTCGAGAGCACGTCTCCCAGGTCCAGGGGATTGCCGAACCGTATCACGTCGGCGCGCACGTTCTGCCGGAAGCCGTCGAGGACGTGCTCGGAGAGGTGGGGGAACTCGAATCCCAGCTTGCTGGCAAGGTCGCTCAACAGCACCGCGTACCCGCCGGCCGGCGAGACGATGGCGATGCGGTTCCCCTTCATGGGCGGCAGCTCGAAAGCGCGCGCCATCTCGGTCAGCCTCTTTATCTCGCGCACACGTATGACGTTCGCCTGGCGCAGCACGTCATCCAGCACAGCATCGTCGTTTGCCAGCGCCGCGGTGTGGCTCGATGCGGTGCGCGCCCCGATCTCGGTCGTGTTGGCCTTGTACACCAGCACGGGCTTGTCAATCGATCGAGAGACCTCGAAGAAATCGCTCCCCCTGACCACGCTCTCCAGGAACATGCAGATGACCCGGGTCCCCGGGTCCCGCCCCAGGTACGCCAGGAAGTCCAGCTCGTCCAGGTCGAGCTTGTTCCCTACGGAGATGAACTTGTTGAAGTTGGCGCTCTGGTTGTTGAGGAACATGATGAGGCTCATGCCCACCCCGCCGCTCTGGGTGATGATGGAGATGCCCCCGGGCTCTCTCTTGCTCATGGGGAGGAACGGGAGGCAGAGGCCGTTCTCCGCGTTGATGATAGTGAGTCCGTTAGGCCCGACGAACCGTATGCCGTACTCGCGGGCCTTCGCCTTCACCACCCGCGCAAGTTCGGAGCCGCTTTCGCCGTATTCCGAGAATCCTCCGGAAGGTATCGCCATCCGGGTCACACCCTTGCGTGAGCACTCGTCCAGTACTGACGGTACTGCATTGGCCGGCACGAAGGCCACAACCAGGTCAACCGGGTCCTTTATCTGCGTGAGCGACGAGTAACCTTTTAGGCCAAGCACATCATCCGCCCTCGGGTTCACCGGGTAGACGTTCCCGGGGAACTCCCAGGTCACCAGGTTCTGGACGATGAGTCTTCCCATGTTCCTGGGGCTGGAGGATGCGCCGACTACAGCGACGTTGTCGGGGTAGAACATCTTGTGCATGAAGTCCGCTTCGCTCATGTCTCCCGCTCTCATCTCGGCCGGTCCTGCGGGCGCGGCAACGCCGGGTACCGGCTGCGGAAAGTATGTCATCCACCGCGAGCGAAATCAACAGAATACTGAGTGTAAAAGACAGGGCTCGGGGAAGCGCCCGCCAGGCCACATAAAACGAGGTCCGCCGCCAAGACCTGGCGCGTGGCTTTACGGACCTCCTTCGGGAAGGAATCCAGTGTCAACGAGGTCTCGCGTGAACTCCCCCGCGTCGCCGGCTTCGAGCACCCCGCCGCTCATGAGAAACCTGACGTAGCGCTCGATAGCCTTCTCGTCCGGAACGACCACGAAATCGATGTTCTTCATCGCCGGCTGGACGATCTCGCGGGTAAGGCCCGTGAAGAGGTGCGCCATGTCGACCGCCTCCACGGGGTTCTCGTTAATATATGTGACTGCGTCCGCATGAGCCGCTACCGCCCGCCTGACCGTGCCGGGCTCATCTTCGGCGAATCGCGAGTCAGCGACCAGCACGCAGCAGGGGTGCCCCGGCACGATCTTTGAAGACCTCTCCAGCGCCCGGCCCGCAACACCAGCCACCACCTCGCTGGGAACGGGCTCAGCGACGCACGCGGCGTCAGCCCCACCGCCGGTCAGCGCGTCAGCGGTCTCATCGGGATTCACCACCACGATGCTGACGTCGTCCGCGCTCACGTCTGCCCTGGCGAGCCCGGCCCTCAAGACATAGTCCTGGACCGTCGAGAAGCCGGGCACTGCGATGGTTTGGCCCGCGAGAGCCTCCACGCCGCCCGCCTCAAGGCCGTTCCTAACCACAATGGAGGAGCCCTCCGCGTTTACCTGGGCAACCACTAACACGTCAGCCATGCCGAGCCCGGTGAAGACGACCGCCGGGGCGATGCCGACGTATGCCGCGTCGAGTTTGCCCGCGGAGAAAGCGCTCATCAGCTCAGCCCCGGTGCCGAACGAGGTCTCCTCGATATCAAGCCCGGCATCCTGGAAGAAACCCTGCTCTCTCGCGACGTAGTACGGAAGGTGGTGGAGGTCGTTCGTGACGATGCCGACGCGCACGCTGCGCTCAGTGCGCTGCCCGACGGTGCCTCCCCCGCAGCCTGCCGTGACGAGACCGGCAGTCAGAGCTACGGCGGTGACTGAGACACTAGCGATCTTTGACACGCACCGCGCGACCTTCTGGATGTGGAGCCGGGACTTTGCCGTCAGTTGCATCGAGATTGCCTCCGCCAGCAGGTTCAATCGCCTTCCCCGGTCACACCGACCGGGCAGTGCCTGATGCAGTTGAAGCAGAAGTATTGAAATCCTATCGACGACGCGTGGTAGAGGCGCCAGTAATGGTCATCGACGACCATCTCCTTGCGTTCATCGGGTGAAGCGGAGCCGTACTTGCCCCAGAAGCGTATGCTGCCCCCGATGCCGTACGGCTGGCATGTCTTTACGCACTTCAAGACATCGGTTTTGCCTTCATCGTCCAGGGCGCCGGAGGGACATTGCTCGACGCACTCCATGCACATTGTGCAGATCTCCTCATCGAGCGGCCTGTCGGGTGCCAGGTCGAGGTCGGTCATCACCACGGTGAAGATGGTGCGGCTGCCAAACCGTGTATGAAGGACCAGGTTGTTCCTGCCGAAGACGCCCTGTCCCGCCGCCACCGCGGCATGGCGCGCTGATACGTCGGCCACCGCCCCCTGGGTCTCGCGTGTCATAGCGAGAGGGTATGAGACCGGCGAAGTCATCGCCCGGGCGCCGTACTCACGCTCGATAAACCGCGCGGTCCTATAGTCGCACGAGCGTGAGTACTCCATCAGGTCGAGACGGCCGTTCATGGCTATCTGCATGTTCTCGCTTTCGCAGCTGGAGAGCTCCTTGTACGTGAGCACAACCAGAGACGAGATCTCCGGGAACACCGACTGGAGCTCAGGTGACCTGGGGCTCGAGTATGCGGAAGCGTCGGCGATCCCTACATCGTCCACACCCAGGTCCCGTACGAAATTCTTGATACTGCGAGTCGCTTCACGCGCGTCCACTTGAAACCCCCTGTCAAATCTATGTTCCAAAGTCGCTGCAAGAGGCTTAACATCGAAGGCGGCGTATCACTTCGTCCGCCGCGTCGTGAGGAGCGATCTCGCGAGCAGTCATCCGCCTCGCCAGGTCTCTGCCCGCGTCGCTGTCCTCCAGCATCCGGATGGCCGCGCTGGAAACCCGCATCGACAGTATCTCCAGGAGCTCGGCCTTCATGCGTTCCTCGACCTTCGAGGCAAGCCTGCCGCTTGCTTCGAGGTGCTCCTTGTGAGCTTCCAACGCCGCGGCAAGCTCTTCTATGCCCCTGCTCTCCAGGGCCGCCGTCAGCAGTACCGGGGGTCTCCAGGAGCCGGCATCCGGCGCCGGCGTCATCTCTATCATCATCTCGATGTCCGACATCGTCCGCTCGGCTCCCTGGCGGTCAGACTTGTTGACAACAAAGATATCACCGATCTCCAGGATGCCGGCCTTGATGGCCTGGATCTCGTCGCCGCCACCCGGCATCATCACCACCACGCAGGTGTGAGCGTACTTGACCACCTCAATCTCAACCTGCCCGGCCCCTACCGTCTCCACCAGGATGTAATCGCTGCCGAAGGCGTCGAGAATGTTTATGGCGTCGTTTATGGCCACGGAAAGGCCCCCCAGGGCGCCGCGGCTGCCCATGCTCCGGATGAAAACCCCAGGGTCACCGGCGAGTTCCTGCATCCTGACACGGTCTCCGAGCAGGGCTCCCCCTGTGAAAGGGCTGGAGGGGTCCACGCAGATTATCCCCACGGACAGGCCTTGAGCGCGGATGTTGCCCGCCAGTGCGCAGGCAAGCGTGCTCTTTCCTGAGCCGGGCGAGCCGGTGAGCCCGACTACGTGGGCGCGTCCGGTGTGACGGTAGAGCCTTCGCATCACCTCGCGAGCCGCCGGGTCGCCGTCTTCGACCATTGTCAGCAGGCGAGCCGCCGAACGTCGGTCGCCCTCGAGCAACCCTTCGCAAAGGAACTCAGATGAACTACTCAATCCGCTCGATACCTCCTTTTCACGCTCCTTTATCGTCCATGTCTCATCGGCGATCCATGCGCCTTTCAGGAGAAGGCTGGGGCGACTCCAGCGGCCGACGACCGGTCGGCCACCGCAGAACAACCTTATGTTACAATACACTGGTTTCAAGGGGTTACGACTATGGCTAACAAGCGAATCGAGCTCGAGCATTACAGGCATTACGTCGATCTCCTGGCCGAGGAGCCAAACCGCAAGACCTGGCGCAAGGGGATGATGGCGGTCATCATCTGTGCGATGCTGCTCGCTCTGGCGTTCTTCGTGCTGGGCATGCTCTCGGTCAACCTTGCTTCCAACCCCAGGAACGTGCTGGAAAAGCCACCCGAAAAGGCGGCGCCCACGCCCGAGACCGTGCCTGAAGGGTCCGAGTTCCCGCAGCAGGAGGTGCCCCTCAACATTCCCCAGACCCCCGAGGGGCAGCCGTCACAGACACCCATAGAAGTGCCGGTCACTCCTGACCAGGGGAAGGCTCCGTTGGGCATCGCCGTGGATGACGCGAGCGGCGGGCATGCCTGGGGGGCGGACGGTGCCCTGCTGGCACAGGCCGAGCCAGTGGTCCCGGTGGAGACCGTGCCCGGTGAACAAGCTGTTCCGGGAGAGGCCCCTGCGGGAACCGAGCAGATAGAGACCGTGCCGGGACAGCCCAGTGACAGCTCACCCGCCAAAGAGAGCAAGAAGCCCAAGAAGCCGAGCGGACCCGGCCAGGAGACCAAGGGCGTCGGCAACCTGGCCAACATGACCAACGGTGTAGGCGGTCGCGGGTTCCAACTCTACCTGCTCGTCCTGGTCGTGGGACTGCTGGTGGTACTTTATATAGCGCTCAAGAGGGCGCGCCAGGAAGGGAAGCTGAAGTGAGAGCGAACGTCATCGTCTTCGAGGCGGTAGCGCTCATATTATTCATTGTGATGTACCAGGGAGGGAGAAGGGCGCTGGGAAGGAGCGCCAACCGCGCCTTCCTCGTCGGTGCGGTGATGTTCTCGCTCGCCGTCGAGACCGCTGCCGTCCTGGGAGGCATCAAGAACTACTACTGGTACTCTCTAAACAGCTACTACAAACATTACCCCCTCGGGGGCTACATAATCTGGCTGGGGCTGGTGCCGCTAGCGGCGGTTGCACTGTGGTACATGGTGGCGTTGACCTCTTACCTTTCAGGCTCCATGCTGGGGAGGAAGTCAGGGTCGTTGATCAAGTCCGGCTTCGCCGGGCTGACGGCCGTGCTTTTCTACGCACTCATAGAGCCGGTCGCGGTGACCAACCACTGGTGGACCTGGAACGTAAAGAGCTTCTATGTGATAGACGTCCCGCTGCTCGCTCTCCTGGGGGTATTTGCCTCGGTATTCCTGTTCACTCTCACATACCGGGCAACGATAGCCGAACCCACGGACCCAAAGCACTTGAAGAAGCTCGAGGACGCTACCGTGAAGAGGCTCTTAAAGTCTAAGAAGCTCACCAAGAACCTCGACTGGGAACAGCAGCTCTGGATCTACGCGTTCAGGCTCGTGGCCACATTTATTGCTTTCGCAGCGGTGATGGCGCCGGTTGTCTTCGTGTTCTGGCTGGTAGCCAACCGCGGCCACATCGTCCCCGGCTGGTAATTTCCATATTGGGACCCTTCCGTTGGTGTCAGGCACCAACGGAAGTCCGGGGAGTTCGTGACTAATACACCTTAGTATCGTACTCTGATGACAGGCACCCAACCACAACTTCATCTTCCGGCGTTTATCATTTGGCCAACTCGCTCGCGAGAGATGCCGAGAAACTCAGCAATAGCGACCATTGAAAAGCCATGATTGTGGTATGCGTCCAAGATTTCGAGGTTTCTTGCCCTATAGTCGTCCGGAGTCCTCAGTATTTGTCTGAGTCGTTCTACACTGTCACCGTATTCAGAAGTGAATGCTGTGCAGTTCCTGCTTCTAACCTTCATCCATGGCTCAGCCTTCGCCGGTACGTTCACGTAGTTGATATAGGCTTGTCTTGCAGACTTTAGATCCTCACAGAAAAGTTTCAGGAAGAAATCAATGTTGAGAAAGCTGGGACACTGCGTGAGCCCCGCAATAGCGCGATGGCTGCCCCACTCCCAGTTCGCGATGTCATCGCAGAGACCTGCCCTGAGCGGGTTCTGGGCTATATAGCGGGTAAGTGCGAGTATATGCCTGTCCTCATGGATCAACCTTGAGAAGTACCTCCCCTGGAACAGATGCCCTACCCGGTTGTACTTGGCATTGGAATTCTTTGTATAGACCCCGTTGAGATACGCCATCCCTTCAGCGAGAGTAGGGGACGGCGTGCGAAGCACGAGATGGTAGTGGTTGTTCATCAGACAGAACGCGAGCAATTCCCAGCTCTTCAGAGCGATGACTTCATCAAGCAGCCTTAAGAAGCGTACGCGATCATCCCTGTCTCGAAAGATGTTTTGCTTTTCATTTCCCCTGGACATTATGTGGTAATAAGCTCCGGGGAACTGTATCCTTGGCTGTCAAGTCACGTTGTCATGTTAATAGCAGTACAAGCAAAAATCAAGTGTGAGAAGTATATACAGCCCGAACTAATGGAAGCTATTGGAAAGACTACCGTTGGGGACTACCGTTGGTGCCTGACACCAACGGTAGTTATTTGGGGTAGATGTACACGGGGGTGCCGACTTCGACGTGGTCGAACAGGTACATCGCAGCCCACTCAGACACCCTGATACAGCCGTGCGAGACCGAATACCCAAGAGACTTCTCATCCGGCGTCGAATGAATGCCGATGTCGGTTCCGATCCCCAGCCAGTAAGGCCCCAGCGGGTTCCCCGGGCCCGGTGGTATGGGCTTCTTGTCCTTGGCCCATTCGCTCTTCGGTGGATACCAGGTGGGGTTCTTCTCCTTCTTCACTATGCTGAACACGCCGTTAGGAGTCGGATACTTGTCGCTCCCCACCGCGACAGCGAACGTATCGATGAGCTCCTCACCCTTGTAGAGGAACAGCTCGTGGCTGGCCTGTCTGATAACGATGATGTACCCGAAATCCTCCTCCGTGGTCTCCGGCCTCACGCTCTCGGTGATGATGGGGAGTTTACGCTTCCGGGTCGGCAGCGCGCTCTCTATCGCCTTCACGGTATCTTCCTGCTTTACCCTGAAGCCGTACTTAGAGTCGCTGACAACGGGATACCCCTTAGACAAGTCAAGGTACGCGCTCCGCGAGGGCACGTTCACTGCGTCGGCGATGCCTGTGACGAACGCCTCTAGCTGGGCCTTGTCGTACCTGAGCTTCACCGGGACATCCACATGCAGGGGCCTGTTCATGAACCTGCGGTACATTCGGGCCAGGATGTTCTCCCCGTGGCTGGTGTCGAAGGCGGCGTCTACCATGCCTTTCACGTCGACCGTCATGCCTATCGAAGTGAGGTCCAGTGTGTAAGTGTCCTCATCCTCGGTCAGCACCATCGGAATCGCTAGCGGGGTCTCCACGCTCTTCTGTACCACATCTGTCGCCTCGGACCGCGACATCCCGCCGACAGCGTTACCAACGATGCTCACCCCGGGGAAGACGTTCCCGTAGGTCACCAGTTCCTGCACGAAGTAGTAACCCATCAACCCCAACAGCACAGCCAACAGGAAGCAGGCCGACAGGAACAACATCACCCGCCTGCCGTTGGCGCGCCTGAGGTATAGGTACAGGCGCCGCGGACCCCTGTAATCCATTATGGTGTTCTTGACGGCCAGTCCGTTGGCTCTCAAATCGACCCGTCTCCGCTAACTTAAGTAATTGCACCGGACAAAACATATGGAATTATGAGTAAGACGGCCCTGGCTTTCAAGGGAATCCATCAACCCGTCAGGCCGCCTGCTTGAGTATTCGACGCTTCGCATCGCCTTCCCGTCATGCTCGAGCGTTTTTGATATACTTTCTTCGGCCGAGCGCACCCACAGGCCGGGCCGATAACGCCAACCGACCGTGCCGAATATGTCCAGAGGCCGTGCGAAAGCGTCCACCGGCCACCAGTCGAACAATCCGGAGGTAACGCCAGTGGAGCTGGGGATGGTGCAGGTTTATACAGGGGACGGCAAGGGAAAGACCACAGCGGCGGTCGGCCTGGCCATGCGCGCTATCGGCAAGGGCCTCAAGGTCCTGATGATACAGTTCCTCAAGGGGCGCGAGTACGGGGAGCTCGTCACCGCCCGGCGGCTCGCCGGGGACTTTGAGATAGTCCAGTGCGGGCTGGACACCTTCGTGAAGAGGGGGGAGCCGTCTGCGGAAGACCTCCGCTTGGCCCAAGAGGGCCTCGAGCGCGCCCGCAGGGCCATAATGAGCGGCGAGTACGACATCGTGATACTCGACGAGGTAAACGTCGCCGTCGCGCTGGGTGTACTCAGCGTCTCCGAGGTCCTGCCACTTATAGATGACCGCCCTCCCGGGGTCGAGCTGGTGCTTACAGGCCGCGAGGCACCCGACGAGTTCCTGGAGCGGGCGGATATTATCACCGAGATGAAGTGCATCAAGCACTGTTACGACGATGGTGTTCCACTGCGGGAAGGGATTGAGTTCTGATCATGGACCCCGAGCTATTCCGGCGGGAGAAAGAGCGCTGGCTCGAGGATACGTACGGTGCGACGCCCGAGGAGGGAGGTCCGTTCCACACTGTCTCCAGCGAGGACGTCGATCCGCTCTACGGCCCCGCCGACACCGCAGACCTCGACTACGAGCGCGACCTCGGTTTCCCGGGGGAGTTCCCTTACACCAGAGGAATACGCGGCAACATGTATCGCGGGCGCAACTGGACCATGAGGCAGTTCTCGGGATTCGGCACAGCGCGCGAGACCAACAGGCGTTACCACTTCCTGCTCGAGCGCGGCCAGACCGGGCTCTCGGTCGCCTTCGACATGCCCACCATAATGGGGCTCGACTCCGACGACCCCGTGAGCGAGGGCGAGGTGGGGCGCTGCGGGGTAGCGATCGATTCCGTGGTTGATATGCAGACTCTCTTCGACGGCATCCCGCTCGACCGCATCACCACTTCCATGACCACCAACGCGCCCGCTTCCATACTCCTTGCCTTCTACCTGGTGACAGGCGAGCGCCAGGGCGCGCGGTTCAGCGACATGGGCGGCACCATCCAGAACGACATCCTCAAGGAGTACATCGCCCAGAAGTCGTGGATATTCCCGCCGCGCCCGTCGATGCGCATCATCACAGACATCATGGCCTTCTGCTCCTCCGAGGTGCCGCGCTGGAACACCATCAGCATCAGCGGCTACCACATACGCGAGGCCGGCTCCACCGCGGCCCAGGAGCTGGCATTCACGCTGGCGGACGGCATGGCGTACGTGCAGGCCGGCATAGACGCCGGGCTGGACGTCGACGACTTCGCCCCGCGCCTCTCGTTCTTCTTCAACTCGCACATAGACTTCTTCGAGGAGATAGCGAAGTACAGGGCAGCGAGACGCATCTGGGCGCGCGTCATGCGCGAACGCTTCGGCGCCAGGAAGGAAGAGTCGCTCCTACTGCGGTTCCATACCCAGACCGCAGGCTGCTCGCTAACGGCCCAGCAGCCCGAGAACAACATCGTGCGCACCGCGTTCGAGGGGATGGCCGCGGTTCTGGGAGGGACGCAGTCGCTGCATACCAACTCCATGGACGAGGTGCTGGCGCTCCCGACAGAGAAGGCCGTGGAGATCGCCCTCCGCAGCCAGCAGGTCATCGCGCACGAGACCGGTGTGGTCAATACCATCGATCCGCTAGCGGGCTCCTACTTCGTTGAGCACATGACCGACCGCCTGGAGGAAGAAGCACTCGCATATTTCGATGAGATAGAGGCCGAAGGCGGGGTCCTGGAAGCCATCGAGAAGGGCTACTTCCAGCGCCGCATCGCGGACGCCGCATACCGTTACCAGATGGAGATCGAGAGGGGCGACAGGGTGATAGTGGGTGTCAACAGGTACGTCCACGAGGGAGAGTCCCCGGAGATAGAGCTGCTCAAAGTCGATCACGCCATCGAGCGGGAGCAGGTGGATGCTCTCGAAAGGGTCAGGCGCGAGCGCGACCAGGCCAAGGTAGGCGATGCGTTCCAGGAGCTGAAGCACAGGTGCGAGTGCGACGACAACCTCATGCCGGCTATCCTCGACTGTGCGCGGGCTCACGCCACCCTAGGTGAGATAGTCGGCGTTGTGAAGGACGTCTTCGGCGAGTACAGGGAGCGTCCGATATACTGAGCTGAACGCAGTCGGTGCCGCGCCGCTCAGGGTCAGGGATCCTGGCGTGCGGGAGCGTCACGTGAATCGAAAGGCGGGCTGATGGAGAGAGAGGCCAGGGCCAGGCGGGTGCTGGTCGCCAAGCCGGGGCTTGACGGTCACGACCGGGGCGCCAAGGTGGTGGCGCGCGCGCTGCGGGACGCCGGCATGGAGGTCATATATCTCGGGCTTCACCAGACGCCGGAACAGATAGTACAGGCCGCAGTGGACGAGGACGTCGACGTAGTAGGGCTCTCCATCCTGAGCGGCGCGCACATGACAATCTTCCCTAAAGTGCTCGACATGCTCCGCGAGAAGGGGGCCGGCGACATCCACGTAGTCGGCGGCGGCATCATCCCTGAAGAGGATATGGACGAGCTCGAGCGGCAGGGTGTGGCGAAGCTCTTCACACCCGGCACTCCGACAGCCGACATAGTCCGGTTTATCGATTCCCTCTGAGCGCTGGGCCTTTTTGGCCATGTGCCGCCCGTTGTAATAGAATTGTCGGGGTTTTGGCCTGGAGCCAAGGCTGCCGCCATCCGCTGCCAGCCAGAACGCAAAGCGCCGCGCACCGCGTTCGACAGACCGAACGGGAGGTTTTCGACATGGCTTACGATTACGAGCTCCTCAAGGTGGAAGTAAAAGACGGGGTCGCGACCATGACCCTCAATCGTCCCAAGATGAACGCCCTCAACATGCAGATAGTCACCGAGATCGGCGCGTGCGCCACCGAGCTCTCGGGTGACGACGACGTGCGCGCCGTGATCCTGACCGGGGGCGAGACGGTGTTCGCCGCGGGAGCCGATATCAAGGAGATGGTCGAAGCTCAGGCGGTAGAGGTCACCAAGTTCATCGGTTCCGGCCAGGATGCTCTGAACAAGCTGGAGAGCATCCCCAAACCTGTAATTGCTGCCGTCAACGGCTTCGCCCTGGGCGGCGGCTGTGAGCTTATCCTCACCGCTGACTGGAGGTTCGCCGGAGAGACGGCGCAGATCGGGGTCCCCGAGATACTGCTGGGGATCATCCCGGGCTTCGGTGGGACCCAGAGGCTTGCCAGGCTGATAGGACCGGCGAAGGCCAAGGAGATGGTCTTCTCAGGAAGGTTCTACGACGCGAAGACCTGTCTGGCGTACGGGGTTGTGGATAAGGTCGTCGAGGGCGACCCGGCAGCTGTCATAGCGGAAGCGCAGAAAGTCGCCGGCAAGTACGCAGCGAGCTATCCGCCGTTCGCTCTCGCCATGGCCAAGAAGTCGATCAACGAGGGGCTGAACTGCTCTCTCAGGGAAGGTCTGGTCATAGAGGCCCAGAGCATAGCTCTCTGCTTCGCCACAGAGGACCAGAAGATCGGCATGCGCACATTCCTGGAGGAGGGTCCGGGCAAGGCGAAGTTCATCGGAAGGTAGAGATTACCGCGTGTTACCGCCGATTTCGCTTAGTATGCTGGCGGCGCGGAGGACTAATTGATAGGATACTTTGGCACTGGATTTCCAGTGAACATATGTCAGCTAATGAGTAACGTTACCATCCTGTTGGAAAGGAGGATCAAGTGTTCGACTACGAAATGACTGATGAGCAGAGAGCCGCAGTCGATATGGCGCACGATTTTGCGCTGAACGAACTGCGACCCATTGCGGAGGAATGGGACAAGAAGGGTGAGTTTCCCAAGGACCTGATTCTGGGCAAGGCCGCCCAGGCAGGCCTCCCCTCCGCCGGCATCCCCGAGGAGTACGGCGGCGGCGGCCTCGACCCGCTGACCGCGGCGATGGTCTTCGAGGAACTGTCCTGGGGTTGCGCCGGCCTGACCACGAGCATCGGCGCGAACAACCTGGCCACAGCTCCCATCCAGATCGCCGGGACCGAGGATCAGAAGCAGAGGTGGCTCCCTCGTCTCTGCGACGACAAGGACCCCAAGCTCGCGGGCTTCTGCCTGACCGAGCCCGAGGCGGGAAGCGATGTCTCTTCTATCAAGACTACTGCCAAGGACGAGGGCGACCACTTCGTCATCAACGGCCAGAAGTGCTTCATCACCAACGGCGGCATCTCAGACGTCTACACCGTTTTCGCCCAGACCGATAACGGTCTGTCCGGATTCATCGTGGACGGCAACGCCGAGGGTGTCAGCATGGGACGGCACGAGGACAAGCTGGGCATCCGCGCCTCGCACACCGCCGAGGTCTTCTTCGAGAATGTCAAAGTCCCCAAGGAGGACATGCTGGGCGAGCCGGGCGGCGCTTTCGTTATCGTCATGCTTACCCTCGACCAGACCCGCGCTGGCGTAGCTGCGCTTGCCACCGGTGTCGCCAGGGCGGCGTTCGAGGAGGCGCTCGCATATTCCAAGGAGCGGGTGCAGTTCGGCAATCCCATCATCGTCAACCAGGCAATCAGCTTCATGCTCACCGACATGCTCATCGACATCGAGGCCGGAAGGCGGCTGTACTACTACGCGGGCTGGCTCGCTAACAAGATGGCCGAGACCGGCAAGCCGTCGAGAAGGCTGTCGGTGGCTTCCTCCATCTCCAAGGCGTTCTGCGGTGACATGGCCATGAGGGTCACCACGGACGCTGTGCAGGTGCTGGGCGGCTACGGCTACATGAAGGACTACCCCGTGGAGAAATACATGCGTGACGCCAAGATCATGCAGATCTACGAGGGCACCGCCCAGATACAGCGCTACGTCATCGCGGCGAACCTGATGGGGATAAAGGAGCTGAAGCAGTAAGCTTCGGCTGCAACCTGATATCAACTCGCGCCGGGTCCGATGGGCCCGGCGCTTGTGTTGGGGTTAGGTTGTAATAGGCCGTTCACGTTCTTCCCCCGGCAGGTGTTGAGGGAGCGGTCCGCTCAAGCCCGCGGTCGTTAGACCTCACCTTCTGTTACTAGTATCATTTCACAGGGAAGATCCGACGGGAGATCGCATGGAAGTCGACCTTCGAAAAGCGAACGAACTGTTCCACGACGTCGAGAGCAACGTCTACGACAGCAAGTGGGGCATCCGCTACGATTCAGAGAACGCGCTGAGGGTAAAACACAAGTTCGAGAAGTTGCTGGGCGGACCGTTCCCCCGTGTCGACAAGCTGCTGGAGGTGGGGTGCGGCACCGGGTACGTCGGCCTCAACCTCAGCCTGAACGAGGGGCTGGTCGGCGAGCTGCACGCCTGCGACATCAGCCAGGGGATGGTGGATGCCTGCGCGCGCAACGCTGAAGAACTGGGCGTAGCGGTGGAGGCGAGGCAGGCCGAGCTGGAGGAACTCGATTATCCCTCCGACGAGTTCGATATCGTCATCGGGCACGCGGTCCTACATCACATCCCCGACGTGGAGAAGGGGCTCTCGGAAATACTCCGGGTGCTGAAGCCGGGGGGAATCTGCATGCTGGCGGGGGAGCCGACGGTGATGGGCGACGTCATGGGCAGGGTTGCTCGCACGGGGACGCTGAAGGCGGTGCAGGTGTACGCAGGCATGGGCGGATATTTCGGTGGTGTCAAGGCGAAGCTCCGGCCCCAGGGTGAGGGAGGGGCCGACGACCACGAGATACAGGAGTTCGAGAGGGTGGTGGACATCCACACCTTCTGGCCGCCCAGCGTCTGCCGTCTTGCCAAGAAGGTGGGGTTCGCTCAAGCCCGGTTCGAGGCGGAAGAGCTGCTGTCGAGCTTCGTGGGGTGGATGACCAGAACGGTCGAGAACGCGCTATCCGAGGACAACCTGACTTTCCGCTGGCGCAACTGGTCGTACCACACCTACCTGCGGCTGAGCGTGCTGGACGAGAAGATCTATCCGTACGTGCCGTCCTCGCTGTTCTATAACATGCTGCTGTACCTGAGGAAGGGCGGCTGATGGGTGGCGAAATAGCGGGGTCGGCACCGCACGGTGAGCGCGACGAATGGGAGGGCGGCTGGCTCGCCAGGAACATCCGGTTCATCGTTAAGAACCGCATGTACAAGCCGTTCTACTGGAAACATTTCTACCGTTTCGTCAAGTTCAAGCTTTTTCATCCCGGCATCGAGACCGAGGGGTTCTTCTTCCTCCCGCGCAGGTACGACATAGGCAAGGGTAAAGGGGCTCGCCTGGTGATAGGCGGTTTCGTATGGATAGGGGAGGGGTGCGCTTTCCGGGCGCACGAGGGTGTACTTCGCATCGGCAGAAAGACCATCTTCGGCGGGAAGAACACCATCAACTGTTACGAGTCGGTCGAGATCGGAGAGGAAGGGCTCTGGTCCGATAACATCTACGTGGTGGACTTCGACCACTGGTATATCGACCCGTTTGTGAGCATCCGCAGCCAGGGGATACGCAAGGCGCCGGTGGTGATCGAGCGGAACGTCTGGATAGGCGAGAAGGCGACCGTTCTGAGAGGGGTGACCGTGGGCGAAGGCGCCGTTATCGGATCGCTCTCGCTGGTCAACCGAGACGTGCCGGAGTACGCGGTGGTGGGAGGGGTACCGGCGAAGGTGCTCAAGTACCGCAGGGCGCCGGTGGACGTCGATTGGGACGAGGGCAGGTACTGATGGCGGAGCTGCGGCAGGACATCGTAACGGGGTGCTGGGTGGCCGTCGCGACCGAGAGGGCACTGCGGCCGACCGATTTCCGCAAGCCGGTGGTATCGACTGCGCCCTCCATGGATCCTGCGGAGTGCCCCTTCTGCCCGGGGAACGAAAGGTCTACCCCGCTGGAGGTGCTTGCTGTGAGGCCGGAGGGCAGCGAGCCGGACACGCCAGGCTGGCAGGTGAGGGTCTTCCCGAACAAGTATCCAGCATTCGAGAGCTGCGAGGTGTGTGAACCGGGAACGAAGTTGTTCCCCAGGCAGTCGGCGGAGGGTTCCCACGAGGTTATAGTGCACAGCCCGGACCACGAGGCGAGCCTGGCGACCATGGCGGTTGAAGAGGTCGAGCTGGTGCTGAGGGTGTACAGGCATCGCTACGACGCGAACTGCGCGGACCCGCAGATCGCGTACGTGCAGTTGATATTGAACCACGGCCGGGAGTCGGGGGCGTCCCTGGAGCACTCGCACTCGCAGCTGTTCGGTGTGCCGCTGGTGCCGCCGCTCATCAGGCAGGAGCTTGAGGGGGCCGAGCGGTTTGAGAGGGAGAACGGTTCGTGCGTCTTCTGCAGCATCATCGAGGCTGAGCTTGAGGCGGGAGCACGCGTTATAGCGAGCAACGAGACCTTCGTTGTGATAGCGCCGTTCGCGTCGATGTTCCCGTTCGAGGTGTGGATACTGCCCCGGGAGCACCAGCCGTCGTACGGGATGATACGTGACGAGCAACTGGGCGGGTTTGCAGAGATGGTGAGGTTCGTGCTGGGGCGGTACAGGGAGGAGTTCGACGACCCGCCGATCAACTATTTCATTCATTCAGCCCCGTGCGGCGGGGGTGAGTACCCGTTCTTTCACTGGCACATGGAGGTGGTTCCGAGGTTGACCAACCTTGGGTCGTTCGAGCTCGGCACCCACATGACCATAAACATAGTCACCCCCGAAACCGCCACCTTAACTCTGGGGACAGACACCTTGAGTTAAGTCGCTTAACTCTGGGGACAGACACCGCGAGTTTAGTCACGCACCTATAACTGCCTGCGTTAGACTCATCTTCT
>JAGUWJ010000167.1 GCA_020062425.1 Actinomycetota bacterium | reverse complement strand
TTCCGGCGTAGACTTCCCTCATGACGGACGCTCCTTTCACTCGAGTCTTTGCAAACCCAAGTTTAATGGAGCATCCGTCTTCTTATTAATCCAGACCCCGATGTTGAATTTACATGTTGTGGGGCCTGACCCCAGAATCTCAACCTTTCACCAGAGACACCATTTATCTCACGCGCGTCAAGGAAGCAGTGAAGTGCTGGCGATACCGCACCCCGCTTTGATATTGTATGTGTTGCCAGTGCGGTTTCTTAGCCCGGCCAGGACGGAGGAAGGAGCTTCATAATGGGTTCCAAGTACGGCGGTTACATGGGGAGGTTTCTTGACATAGATCTCACTACGTCCAGCGTCAAGGAGTACGAGGTGACGGACGAGGTGAGAGAGTTGTACCTGGGTAGCAAGGGAATAGCCACCCGCATACTCTACGACAGCACGCCTCAGGGTGTCGATCCTCTGGGGCCGGACAACATTCTCATCGTAAACACGGGCCCCCTGACGGCGACCAACGCCCCGTGCACCAGCAGGTTTAACGTAACAACCAAGTCGCCTCTCACCGGCGCTGCCCTCTCCTGCAACTGCGGAGGCAACGTGGGCATCCACCTCAAGAAGGCTGGCCTCGACGGCGTGATTATCAGGGGCAAGGCGGATAGCCCCACCTGGATACACATCGAGAACGGCGCGGTCGAGTTCCGTGACGCCAGCGACCTGTGGGGACTCGATACGGAGGAGACCGAGGCAAGGCTTCCCAAGAAAGCGGGCAAGATGGTCATCGGCCCGGCGGGAGAGAACCTGGTCCTCTACTCGTGCATCATCTCGAACGAGCGGGCCGCGGGCCGCGGAGGCGCTGGCGCGGTCATGGGCTCGAAGAACCTCAAGGCACTAACCGCGACCGGTAAAGAGAAAGTCCCCATCGCAAACCCCGAGAGGTTCAAGAAAGACGTCAAGAAATGGGTGAAGATACTCCAGGAACACCCCTCCACCGGGGAGATGATGCCCAGCTTCGGGACGGCGGCGTTCGTGAACCGCTGCAACGCCACCAACACCATGCCCACGCATAACTTCAAACGCGGCACGTTCGATAAGGCGGAGGCTGTAAGCGGCGAGACCCTCGCGGAGACCCTGCTCACCAAGAACTTCGGCTGTCTCTCCTGTGTCATCAAATGCGGGCGCCGCGTCAATGTAGACGGCAAGGACGTGAAAGGGCCCGAGTACGAGACCCTGGGCCTGCTCGGGCCGAATATCGAGAACGCGGACCTGGCTAAGATATGCGAGTGGAACTACAAGGCCGACCTGATGGGGCTCGACACCATCTCTCTCGGCAACACCCTCGGCTTCGCCATGGAGCTGAACGAGAAGGGCCTCTGGGACAACGGGCTTGAGTTCGGTAAGGTCGATGGCATAACGGAGCTCATCGAAGACATCTCCTACAAGAAAGGCCTGGGCGCGGAACTCGCCGAAGGTGTCAAGCGCCTCTCGGAGAAGTACGGCGGCACGGAGTTCGCCATGCATGCCAAGGGCATGGAGCTGCCGAGCTACGAGCCCAGGGGCGCGGTGGGGCACGGCCTCGGCTACGCGGTCTCGAACCGCGGGGGGTGTCACCTGGCGGGCGGCTACATGGTCTACGTCGAGTCCAACGGCCCCCTGACCATGGACCCGCTCACCACCCACGCGAAACCTCAGTTTACGGCTTTTATGCAGACACTGCTCGATTCCATATCCGTCGCGGGGAGCTGCAACTTCACGGCTTTCACGGTCTTTCCAAGGCAGGTGCTCGCCTTGAGCCCGACCGGCGTCATCGCAAGAATAGTGACTAAGTCGATGGAATTCCTCGGGCCGTCTCTCAGCATCATGTTGAAGTACCCGGGCCTGCTGGCGGTCGTTCCTCCGATGCTGCTGATGCAGCACCCGCGAATACTCACCGATATCACCGGCATGAAAGTGACGTTCGGGAAGTACATCCAGTTCGGGCAGCGCTCCTACCTCATCGAGCGGCTCTACAACCAGAGGGAAGGCGTGACGGGCGAGCAAGACACCCTGCCCCGGCGTCTCACGGACGAGCAGCAGACCTCGGACCCGAAATCGAAGGTGCCACTCTCGAAGTTGCTTCCGGCGTACTACCGCGTACGCGGTCTCGACAGCCGGGGAGCCCCTACGGTCAAGACACTGGAGAGACTGGGGATGCGGGCTTGATGTCGCGGCGGCGCCAGGGAGGGTCCACCATGTCAAATGTTCGTGACGGGAGGGCTGCTTGCCCGTTGTAAAGTTCTACGCTTCTCTGCGACAGGTTACGGGGGTAAAGGAGGCGCGTTTCGACGGTCGAACAGTGAAGGAAGTCCTGGACACCGTCTCAGCGGCGTACGATGGAAAGCTCGACCGCTATCTCAAGATAAGCACCGTGCTCGTGAATGGCAGGAACATCGCACACCTGAGAGGCAGGCGTACCCGCCTCGAACCGGACGACGAAGTATCGATATTCCCTCCGATGGGAGGCGGTTGAACCTGTGGCGCCCGGCTCGAGCCCCGTGGAGATGCCTTTTCTTAGAGGCGTACATGCGCCGTTCAAGAACTATATATTGAGTAACTCTCCGCCCGTGTGAAAGGGGGACGCTCCAGTGAGCGACATGACCGAGATCAGGCAGCATCTTGACAGGCTGGCCCAGCTCAGCAACACCATGAAAGAGCAGCTCGCCAGGTTGAGCGGCCTGGAAGGTGAGCAGATCAAGAAGAAGGTGAAAGAGCAGGGCACCCGCATCGGGATCGGCGTGGGTGTCACGCTTATGGGGCTCGTCATCGCGGGTGTAGCGGGCTTGTACCTGATGTGGGTCATAACCCTGCTGGTGAACATCGCGCTCGACAGACTCTGGCTGTCGGCGTTGATAGTAGTGGGCGGCTCCCTGATCCTAGGGGGCGTGGTAGCCGCCGTTGGTGTCAGCATCGCCAGGTCCTCGGCGAAGGAACTCGCAAAGGCGACGGATGACATCAAGGCGCAGATCAAGGCGGCCGGCGACGAGATGAAAGCCGAGCTTGAGGCTCTCCAGAAGCTGTTCAAGAAGGAGGCCGAGGTAAGGCGCGTTCAGATCAAGGAGCTGGCCGAAACCGCGAAGTCCAACGCGCCCGTGATAGTCCCGGTGGTCATCGGGGCCTTCCTGGTGCTCCGCTTCCTCAAGAAGAGGGCGAAGTCGAGAAAAGAGAAGCGCTTCATCCTCAAGGTGCTCGAGATAGCCGACGAGGCCCGGGCCGGTTACTGACCGCCTGACCCCTGCTTCAGGAAGCAACCTTCTACGGTCTTATTCCACGAGGGTCTTTTCGTGGTTTCAGAACCAGGTCAACACCTTCCAGAACCTCGTACAGCCTTGTCCGGGCAAGATTGCCGATCTTCTCCATGAGGTCCTCCTTCAGCACCGTATGCACTTGAGATACGTTGACCACGCTTTGCTTTGGCAGGCCGGCCTCGCCACGTTCGAGGAGGACGTTCCCTGGAGCCGCGGCTCTCTTGATATTGGAGGTCAGTTCGCACACCACCACTGAATTGATCCTGCTCCTATTGAACAGGTCGTTCTGCACCACGACATAGGGGTGCATCGATCTCTTCCCGGATTTTGAATGACTGCCGAGGTCGACCCAGTAGATTTCACCCTGCCTGATCACCACTCGCCCTCCGCGAGCTTCTTCATGTAATCCTTCGTGAGTGCGCGTTTCTTGCTCTCTGTCGGAGTATCAGGAGTCGAGTAAGCCTTATTGATCTCGCTTATAAGCTCAATATCTTCTTTCTCTCTCAGGAGCGACTCGATCGCGCTCGAGTACAACTGGCTGCGGGAGACGCCTAGCTCGCGTGCGAGTAGATCAGCTTTGCGAAATAGCTCTTCGTCGATGGATATTGCGGTCTTCTTCGAAGCCAAGAGGCAAACCTCACAGTAATACTATGGTTATACCCATAGTATTACCAAAGGCATCACCCGTCAAGGCATGAGCGGACCGCGTCCTGGATGCTGCGCGAGCTGGGGGCGCAGGCCGCCTCGAGCACGGGAGAGAACGGGATCGGCTGGTCCTTCGCCGCGACACGCACCGGCGGGCACTTGAGAGAATCCCAGGCCTCGCTTGTCACCAGTGCGACGATCTCGGCCCCCACACCGCCGGTGAGGCAGCCCTCCTCCACCGTGACCAGCCTGCCGGTCTTCCGCACCGATGAGAGCAGGGTGTCTTTGTCGAGGGGGATAAGAGATCTGGCGTCTATCACTTCCGCCTCGATCCCGTCGCGCGCCAGCGCGTCGCCAGCGCTCACAGCGGACGAGACCATGCCGGAGACGGCGAAGACGGTCACGTCGTCACCCTCCCGGCGCACCGCCGCTTTGCCGAGCGGCACCGTGAACTCAGGGTCCAGCGGCACCTCGTCAGAAGAGAAGTAGAGGGCCTTGTGCTCGAAGACCAGCACCGGGTCGTCGTCGCGGATGGCCGACTTCAACAGGCCCTTGGCGTCGGCGGGTGTCGCGGGCAGGCAGATCTTCAAGCCGGGTACGTGCATGAAGAGGGCTTCCAGGCTCTGCGAGTGTTGAGCCGCGGAGGAGCTCATGAACCCTCCCGGCGCGCGTATGACCAAGGGCACCTTCACCTGGCCGCCGGTCATGAACCTCGACTTCGCCGCCTGGTTTATTATCTGGTCCATGCAGACCGTGATGAAGTCCGCGAACATTATCTCCACCACCGGACGCATCCCGGTGAGCGCGGCGCCGACAGCCGCGCCGACAAAGGCGCTCTCTGTGATGGGCGTGTCGAGCACGCGCTCGGGCTCCACCTCGAGATGAAGGTCCTTGGTGGGGCCGAAGATGCTGAACCGGATATCCTCTCCCATGAGGAACACGGTGGGGTCGCGCTCGAGCTCTTCCTTGAGGGCAAGCCTCACCGCCTGGAAGTAGGTCATGAACTCGGTGTCGGTCGCGGTCGGTGCCATCAGGCATCACCTCCCGCGAATATCATGGAGGCGTCGTCTTCAGGTTTCGGTTCCGGGCATTCCTCGGCGAAGGCACGGGCTTTCTCGACCTCCGCTTCCACCTCTTCCCGGACGCGCTCCAGGGCAGAGGCGTCGTTGCCGCGCTCCACGCACGCTTCCTCGAAGCGGCAGATGGGGCAGGACTCGGTGCAGGCCTCCTTCTCCTCTTCCGAGCGGTAGTCGTCGTCGTCGTCCTCGAAGTGCCCGTGCCACCGGTGGGTCGTCGCTTCTACCAGCGAGGGGCCGTCGCCCTTGCGAGCCCGTTCCACCGAGCGTTCGGTAGCCTCGAGGACCGCGAGAACGTCATCACCGTCAATCGTCTCACCTGGTATGTCGTAGGCCGAAGCCCGCTCCGCGATGCTGGATACGGACTGGTGGCAGCTTCGAGGGGTGGAGAACCCATAGCCGTTGTTCTCGCAGACGAACACCACGGGGAGGCACCAGGTGGCGGCCAGGTTCAGGCCCTCGTGGAACGTGCCCTGGTTGGACGCGCCGTCCCCGAAGAAGCAGGCGGTCACCTGGTCGGTGCCGCGCAGCTTGGCAGACAGGGCCGCCCCCGGGGCGATGGCGAGGCCGGCGCCCACTATGCCGTTCGCGCCGAGACTGCCCAGCTCGAACGAGGTTATGTGCATGGACCCTCCCCGGCCCCGGCAGTAGCCGGCTTCCTTGCCCATCAGCTCGGCCATCATGAGGTCGATGCGGCCGCCTTTGGCTATCAGGTGGCCGTGCCCTCGGTGGGTGCTGACGATGAAGTCGTCCTGGCGGAGGGCCGCGCAGACCCCGGTCGCCACGGCTTCCTGCCCGACGTACAGGTGGATCATGAACCCCGGTATGAGCCCGCCGGCCGCCATCTCGCTCACCGTCTCCTCGAAACGGCGGATGGTGTACATGGTGCGGTATAGCTCGAGGAGTTTATCTTGAGGATAGTCCCGCATCCGTCCCCCTTTCCCCGGTTTTCACAAAGCGCGCGTGCAGCGATTATCGCACAGGCTGAGCCTCGCGCAGTCTCTATGTCGATTCCGGACCAGTAACTACTGGTTCTATGGATATCATATGGGGCAGTTCGGGTCGCCGCAGGTCCAGTCGTCCGTGGTGTCGGTGGTGTCGGTTGTTTGAGTGCTTTCCTCCTCCGCCCTCTGCCTTGCGGCCTCCGCCTCG
>JAGUWJ010000122.1 GCA_020062425.1 Actinomycetota bacterium | reverse complement strand
GGAGGCGGTCTCGCGCACGGTGGGAGAGTACCCGTGGACGGCGCGGAAATCGCGCAGGAACCTCAGGGTCTCTACCTGCCTCTTTGTCGGTGTCAGCTCTTTCATCTTTGCTCTCCGGTGCCTCCGGACTGATTCTAACCGAACAAAAACCGAAAATCAAGAGCCGGTGTCTATCCGCGCCGCGCTGAAATATAATCTGGTCGAGCCGTCAAGGGTGCGAGAGCACCGGCCGCCGGGGAGGAGAGCGTTGAGAAGAACCAGACGTATCACGGCCATACTGATGGTGACAGTCGCCCTGCTCGCGCTGGCGGGGTGCGGCGGCGACGAGGAGGAGAAGGCAAGGCAGTACATCGATTCCGCCCGCGAGGAGGCCAAGAGCATAGCGCAGAAGCAGCTGGAGATCCAGCGGCGGGGCGAGGAACTGAACAAGTACCTGGAGGAGTCCAGCTCCATAACCCTGGGCACCGTCGCGGCGACCGAGGAACTCCTAAAGAAGCTCACCGAGCTCGCCGATGTGACGTCCGAAGCGGCGGCCGCCGCCCGGGCCGGGTACGAGAAGGTCCTGGAGCTGGAAGGCGTGGAGGAGTACAGGGAGTACGCTGAGAACAGGATTGAAGCCCTCGAGCTCGTGGAGCGGCGCTCTGAACTGGCGGTGCAGTTCGCTTCCGTTTACAGCAAGGCGCTCGCGACGGGCCTGGAGACCGGACAGATAGACGAGGCGGCTCTGAGGGGCCAGGTGGAACCGCTGGTTGCGGAGAGAGACTCCATAAACGAGGAGATAGAGGATCTCAACGGGCAGGCCGCGGACCTCGAGGAGCAGCTGGACCTCTAGATCCCCGCTATCCTCCTGGCCAGCTCCGCTTTCTTATCCAGTTCCGCCAGCCTGGCTATCATTATGCGCTGGGCCTGGGGGGAACCCGCGCCGTGGATGCTCTCGGTAAGGTAGGCCGAGGCACCGCAGCCCACCGTGACGTTCTCTATGAACTTCAGTATCTTCACGCGGTCCAGAGCCGTGTAGCCGTCCGCGCACTTCAGGTACTTCTCGAGGTACGGGGCGATGTCGGGGTTCCGGAAATCCTTCTCGGAAGGCATGGTCACGACTATACCGCCCGCTATGTCCTGGAGCAGGCGCGCTATCTCGAACGGGAACCGTGTCACGTTGAGTTTGCACACGTTCGCGAGCAGCGGGTCCACTTCGTAGTTGCCGGCCGCCGTCGCCCTCCCCATGGAGCTGCAGGCTATCCCGCAGGCGAACAGCGTCTCGTTCAAGTGGACCATCTCCGTCATCTTGTCCCTCACGTGGCTCGCGCGGTCCACCCCCTGGTACAGGGAGGCGAGCCGGGCGGCCCCCACGAGCACGTCCCCCACCCCCACCTTGCAGCCTCCGTAGCTCTGCCTGTGGAACGCCGCGAAGCGCTCGACAACGTAGCCGCTAACGTCCACCTCACCGCACATGAACACCCGCTCGCGGGGGACGAATACGTCGTCGAACACGACCAACGCCTCCTGGCTGCCGTACATGGGGTTGCCGACATCGAGCGGGCTGTCCTCGAGCTTGCGCGTGTCAGAGGGTTGGCGCCCCAGGATGAAGGTCACACCCTTGGAGTCTGCAGGCACCGCGAATGAGACGGCGTACTCTTCTTCCCCCTCGCGCATGGCCGTGGTGGGCATGACCAGTATCTCGTGCGAGTTGATGGCCCCCGTCTGGTGGGCCTTTGCCCCGCGCACGGTTATGCCCTCGGCGCTCTGGTCCACCACGTGCAGGAAGGCGTCGGGATCCGGCTGTTCGCCGGGCCGCAGCGAGCGATCCCCCTTGGTGTCGGTCATCGCTCCCTCGACCACCACGTTCTCGTCCTGCACCCACTCGATGTAATCCCTGAGGCGGCGGTGATATCCGGTGCCGTGCGCTGCGTCGCACTCGTGGGTTACCGAATAAAGCGCGTTCAGGCCGTCCATGCCGACGCACCGCTGGAAGCAGGTGGCCGTCCTCCGGCCCAGGAAGCGCTGCATCAGGACCTTGTCCACCAGGTCGTCCGTGCTCTGGTGTATGTGGGTGAAGCGGCTCACGGTCCTTCCGGTAAGATGCGATTCCGTGAGAAGGAGGCGCTCCGCCTCCGCCTCGCTCTCGAGGTCGTAGGTCTCCGCGACGGCGTTGGCGGCAGGGCGCACCATGGGGTGCCGGGCGGCGCACTCGCACCTCTCTCCCAGAACGTACACATCGCGCTCAAGAGACTCGAGGCTCTCCAGGTACCCGGCGGGTGTTGCAATCTTCATGTCAAGCTCCCTCGGGGTTTCTCATGCAGGTACACTTCCAGTCTACAACATGCACCGCCGGGCGGCGCACAGCGCATCCCCGCGGGACGGTGGTCGATGGTTCACAGGCCCCAGCCGGGGCGCTCTTCACAAACGGCATGCATGTGCTCGTAGAGCCAGGGCCCGACCTCCGGGGACAGGTAGAAGGTCGGGAACAGGAGGTTCTGATCCGGTTCTATTACACCCTCTTTCAGTGCCGTATCGTAGAGCTCGCAGCCGGGGTATATCCTGATGCCCACTGTAATCCTGACCGCGCCGGGGCCCAGCTCGTCCATGAAGGCGACACTCTCCTCCACGCTCTCGCGGGTCTCTCCCGGACCCCCCAGTAGAAGGAAACAGTAGAAATCGAGCCCCGCCGACCTTATCGCGTCGACGGTCCGCGCGATGTCGGACCTGGTGAACCCCTTGCGGAGCGCGGCCAGCACGTCGTCCGAGCCGCTCTCGTTTCCCAGGCTCACCGTGGTGCAGCCGGCGGAGCGCATCAGCTCGAAGAGACCCGGGTCGTAAAAGGAAGGGTTGCAGTTCGCGCTCCATTCAAGCGACAGGTCGCGCGACGCGACCTCGGCGCACAGCTTCTTCGCGTACTCGGGGGGGTGGTTGAAGAGGGAGTCCGTGAACAGGACCGTCCGTATACCGAGTCCCTCGAGCGCCTCCAGTTCATCGGCGACCGACGCCGGATCGCGCAGCCTCATCGCGCGGCCCTCCACCAGCGGGCTCGAGCAGTAGATGCAGCGCATATGGCAGCCGCGCCTGGCCTGGATGTTGGCGGTGAACGGGGGGCCTCCCGCTCCGGGTGACCAGTTGTACTTAGAGACGTCGAATACGACCCGGTCCGGCGGGGCCAGCGCGTCCAGGTCAGGGGCGAGGCCTGGTGGGTTCAACAACCGCTTGCCGCCGTTCCTCATGGCAATGCCCGGGACCTCCGAGATGTCTCCGCCGTCCGCGAGCCGCTCGAGCAGTAGACAGAAAGACCCCTCCCCCTCGCCGGCGATGCCGAGTTCGAGATCGAGATAGTCGAGGCACTCCAGCGGGAAGATGGTGAATCCTGCGCCCCCCAGGATGATCGGCGCATCGGTGCTCTCATTCAACGCTTCGGCTACCTCACCGACCTGGGGCAGGTAGAATTCGCCGGCGTACCTGTCCTGATTGTCTATGTTCCTTATGGAGAGGCCGACACAGTCTGGCTGGAACTCGACCACAGAGCGCCGCGCATCACCCGCCGGGTCCTGCGAGAACATGAGGTCGAGGCCCCTGACCTCGTGGCCGGCCTCACGCACGGCGGCGGCCACCGCCGCGATCCCCAGGGGAAACGGTATGAGGTTGTCCCTGCACCTGTTTTCGCTCACCAGGAGCACTTTCACGGTCACACCTGACTGCCGGGAACGCGTTCTCTGCTAATATTATTCGTTATGAGACAGCCGAGGTACCATGCGAACCGTCATGCCCGTCGGGCGGAAGGCGGCCTCGCCGCGCGCGGCCCCGTGGTCACGGCGGTCGTTTCAGCGTTTGTCCTGCTCGCCTCCTCGACCGCGTTCGCGGCCTCCAATCACCGCTGGACGGGTGGACACGACGCCCCGGGCTGGGCAACACCCGCCCGGGCGCTCTACTTCGCTGAAGGCACCACCAGGAACGGCTTCGAGGAGTACCTGGTATTGCGGAACCCTTCGCGTGCGCGCTCCTCCGTAAGGATACAGTACTCCTTCCCCGATGAGCCCTCCGTGGGCAGCAGCTTCATAATGGAGCCACTCTCCGGCTCCTGCGTCAACGTGAACGACGCCGTCGGACGCGGGAAGGACGTATCGGTCGCCATCACTTCGGATGACGGGATCGTGGCTGAAAGGCAGGTCTATTTCAACTACATGGGTGTCTGGACCGGAGGCCACGTATCCTGCGGGGTACCCGCTCCCGGTAACACCTGGTACTTCGCGGAAGGGACCACCCGCCCCGGGTTCCAGGAGTGGCTTTGCCTGCAGAACCCCGGAGCGTCGGACGTAGGCGCGGTCATCACCTATATGCTCGGTTCAGGTGAGAACGTGTCCGAGAGAGTCGTGGTCCCCGCGAAGGGGCGCCGCACCGTGGACGTCAACGCGGCCCTCAGCCCAGGCCTCGACGTCTCGGTCATGGTCAGGTCAGACGGCCCCGTCGTCGCGGAGCGTCCGATGTACTTCGATTACGAGGGCGCATGGAGGGGCGGCCATACGGCGGCGGGAACCTCGGCTCCCGACAGGGAGTGGCTGTTCGCGGAAGGGACCACCAGGCCGGGTTTCGAGGAGTGGCTCTGCATCATGAACCCCGGCCCCGGCGCGGTGGCGAAGGTCGAGTACATGTTCGAGGGCGAGCCTTCCATCGTGCGTACGTACCCGCTCAAAGAGCGGGCCAGGACCACGATCCCGGTGAACGAGGAGGTCGGCCCCGGCAGGGACGTGTCGCTCAGGGTCACAGCTTCATCGGGCGTGCTCTGCGAGCGACCGATGTACTTCCTGTACCGTGGGGCCATCGAAGGCGGTCACGACCTGGCGGGCTCGGGTCGCGGTGAAAAGACGTGGTATTTCCCCGCCGCCGGAACGGGTGACGGCTTCGAGGCGTACCTATGCCTGATGAACGGCGGCCGTGATTCGAACCGCGTAAGGGTCGAGTTCATGGGTACGGACGGCGCGAAGCGTAAGACGGTCATCGAGATGCCCGCGCGCAGCCGGGAGACCATCGACGTGAACGCCGCGGTGAGCGGCCTGATGGACCCGTGGATAAAGGTCACCGGGGACAGAGAGCTGGTCGCGGAAAGGCCGGTCTACTTTTCGTACGTGCCCAAAGTGGAGCTGGGCCCGTTCGCGTTCGCTTCGTGGGCCGGGATGGAACTGGCAAGCCCCATAAGATACTGCGACTACCTGGGGGCGGTCTTCCACGAGGCGGGTCGCGACGGCGGGGACGGGCGGCCCAACAATCCCCAGGCGATGCAGCCGCTGGGGAGGTGCCTCGAGGACGACAATCCCCTGAGGCTGGCTCCCGGGGTTTCCAAGGACTTAGGCGGAGAGGCCGCTTACTTCATCGAGGACTCCCGAGCCAGGGGTACCTTCTCCACGACCGCGTGCGACGTGATGGCCAAGACCGGGACCACCGTATACGCGCCGGTGAGCGGTACCGTAGTCGCGGCGGAGAGCTACCTGCTCTACGGCAGATATCCCGACTTGAGGGTGAGGATCCAGATAGACGGGCACCCCGGCTATCTCATGGCGGTGCTCCACATGTCCCGGCTCCTGGTTTCCCGCGGGCAGAGGGTCGAGGCCGGGGTCACCCCCGTCGGCCTGGTGCGGGACCTGGTCCCTTACTTCAACAGCGGTCCCGACCCTTACACCCGCGAGGAAGGTAACCACTCCCATATCGAGATCGACTACCGGCCCGACCTCGGCATCGGGGCCGGCGACACAGCGGAGACTGAAGTTGAGACACCTCGATGAAGCCGGCGGGACGAGGCTATGAGGAAGTTCCTGTCCCGGGCTCTGAAGGTGGCCGGAGTCGCTTTCATAATCCTGGTGCTCGCCTACAGCGCGGTGGCGGTCGTCCTCTACTCCTCCATGGGACGGTTCCCCCTGAAGGACACGCCCCCGCCGCCCCGCCGGATAAACAACCTGGTATGGCCCACCGTGGGCTTCCCGGCAGTCACCAGGCCGGGCTACAGCGTGGTAGTGGAGTTCGACCCCGGAAACGGGGTGCAGGACGCCGGTAGAGAGAACCCGGCCGGGTGGAAGGCTTCGATGAAGGCCTCCAGGGCCGGGCTGAGTTCCCTCACGTACCGGCTCAAGGCGCTCAAGGCGTGGCTTGCCTTCTCCGAGAGGTGGCCCCGGGGCACCAGGCACGGGAGCCCCCGGAAGGTATGGAGGGTGGAGTTCCAGGTCCCGCCCGAAACCGTCCCGGAACTCTACGACCTCACGGTGGAAGCTGTGAAAGGGGAAGGATGGACGCCGGACACTCAGCCGCACTCCGTGTCGGTGACCGACAAGGCTAACAACGATTTCAGGTTTGTGACGCTCGCGGACATCCACGTGCACCGGCGCGACATCTCATGGCTGTTCCAGGAACAGACGGACAAGGGCATCTCACGGGACGGTACGCCGGTCTACTTCGAAGAGGCGATAGAACAGGTGAACCTCATCAGGCCCGACTTCGTCATCCTGCTGGGCGATTTCGTGAGGGCGCAGCATTCACCGGGCGATTACCAGTTGGAGTTCGAGGAGTTCTTCAAGACCATGCTCAGGTTCGAGGTGCCCGTCTTCACCGTACCCGGTAACCACGACCTCTACGTGAACGAGGTGAACGGCGCCAAGGTGTGGGAGGAGACGTTCGGCCCGCTGCGATACTCTTTCGATATGGCGAACTGCCATTTCACGGCCGTCAACACCAGCGACTGGCCGTTCCAGGACCGTATCGTGATGGAGAAGTTCGGCCTTTTCGTGTATCCCAGGAAGTGGCAGGGACAGGTATCGAGGGCGAGCAACGAGAGGGACCCGGAGACGTTCAAAGGGCAGCTCGCCTGGATCCGGGACGACCTCGAGGCCCACGCCGAGTCCAGGCTCAGGGTGGTCCTTATGCATCATGATCCCTATACCCCCGACGGTGAGGGAAGAGCCTGGGAGAACGAGAGGTTCGCGGGAGCCTTCACCATGGGAGGAGGGGGAAAGGGGCGCCGCGCGCTCCTGGAGCTCTTCTCCCGCTGCCGTGTCGACTCGGTCTTCAGCGGCCACCTCCACTGTGATGATGTCGGCCGCGAGAGGTGGAGCGCAGGCGGGGGAGAGACGGTGTTCGCAAATCAGACGTGCGTCTACTTCGACGAGGGCGGAGTCCAGGAGAAGTACCCCGGTTACAGGTTGGTGGAGATCGAGGGCGCAGCCGTGACCAGCTTTGCCTACCTCGATAGAGAGCACTCAATACCGTTATACGATGGTTCGGTACTCGACGGCGAGACGAATGTCGACCGGCTCAGCCTGCCCGCGATCTCGGCGGAGTATGCAGAGCCCGAAGCTGACCGAGAAGCGGCGGGTGCCGCCTGGACGGTACGCAGCTACCTTGCCCAGCCGATGGAGCTTCGCGGCCTTGTCACCGGGGTTGACTCACCCGACGGCGGCTTCGTCGCCCGGGGTGGGGAGATCTACAGGGTTGTGCCTATCCCCGGGACCGGCAGGAGCCTCGTCTACCTGAGCGCCCGGCTGGGGGCAGGCGTGCCGGGAAGGAGCGCCTCGGACACGGGCAAACCGTTCGAAAGAGAGGTCAGCGTAAGACCGGCGGAAGCGGAGGTGGAGGCAGCCGCACGGGCGCTCACCCCCTGAGCGTGATCTATCTCGAGAACACCTCGTCCAGCAGAGCGAAGAACGAGGGGTCGAGCGCGTCGTAAGCTTCCTCGGTCAGGTGCGAGTCACCCACGTCGTACTCGGGCTTCAGCCACCCGTCATCCCCGGAGAGCACACCGTAGAAATCGAAGACCCGGACGTCGGGGCTCCCGGCGGCGGTCTCCTCGAGGAACGCGTTGAAGTCACGATATTCGCGGAGCAGGGAGGTGTCGCTGTCGGCCTCGTGCATGGGCAGGGCGTTGCCGAGTATCAGTTTCAGGCCGCGTTCCCGGGCGGTATTGACCACTTCTTCGATCTCCGACTTCCGCGTGTCCAGGTTGGAGCCGTCGAAATCGACGAAGCAGAACTTGAAGAAGACCACCGCGCCCGGCTCCAGGCCGCTCACGTTGTCGGCGAAGCTGGAGGGGAGAGCCGAATCATCGAGCTCCCTGTAGTCGAGGCTGTACCCGTTCTTCTCCACCGGGCCTTCCCAATCGTAACCCCAGTGTTCCATCCAGCCCGCCATTACCGAGCGGCCGTTCATGGTCACAGTCACCTCAGCGGTCGTCTCATCCGCCGGGGCCGTGCTTTCCCTGGCCGTGTCGTCGGGTGCG
>JAGUWJ010000118.1 GCA_020062425.1 Actinomycetota bacterium | reverse complement strand
CCTCGACGTCGTTGCCCCGCTGGCCCCTGCGGCCCGCCCTGCCGGAGCGCGCGCTCCCGCCTCCGCCGGAGAACATGTTGAAGATGTCGCCCAGGTCGCCGGAGAAGCTGAACCCCTGGCCGCCGCCCATATCGGTGAAGTTGAAGCCCCCGAGGTCCTCCGGTCTGAAGCCGCCGAATCCCGGGCCCGCTCCCGCGCCGGTGAACATGGCGCCTGAGTCGAAGTCGGCCCTCTTCTTGTCGTCGCTCAGTACCTCGTAGGCCTCGGCAATCTCCTTGAACCTGTCCTCGGCCTCGGTGTTGCCCGGGTTCTTGTCGGGGTGGTACTTGTGGGCGAGATCGCGGTAGGCCTTCTTCACGTCAGCCTTGCTGGCGCTCTTGTCTATCCCGAGTATCTTGTAGTAGTCCTTGCCGTTCAATTGCGATCACTTCCGCCGCCTGAGAATCCTCGGCCGGCACGCGCGCCGGCCTCCAGGCATGTCACTTGACCGGGCACGAGACCCGCACCATCGCGGGACGGAGCAGGACCCCCGCGAAACGGTAGCCCTTCTGTATCACGTCCACGACGGTGTCCTCCGGGCACTGGTCCGTCTCCACGACCATCATGGCCTCGTGGTGCTCGGGGTCGAACGGCTCACCCTCCGGGTCGATCACCTCCAGGCCTTCCTTCTGCAGGGTATCGAGCATGAGTTCCAGCACTTTGCCGACGCCCTCGGCTAGCCCGGCGGCGCCCGACTCGCCCGCGCTCATGATCGCCCTTTCGAGGTTATCTATTACGGGAAGGAGCTTCTTCACCAGGTCGGCCTCGGCCGTCTCCAGGATGCGTGTCTGCTCCTTGATCATCCTCTTGCGATAGTTGTCGAAGTCGGCCTTCAGGCGCTGCAGGCTGTCCAGCAGCACCGCGTTCTGCGCCGCGAGCTCGCCTTCACCCGCGATCGCAGTCTCCACCTCTTCGGCCCCGGCGGCCTCCAGGAGCTCTTCTTCTTCCGGCAGGGCTTCGCCGTCGACCACCTCCACCTCGACGCCGTCTGCAGGCGCCCGGCCCGCTTCGCTCTTCACTTTATCGTCCCCGGCCTTTGACCCGGGTCCGTCAACCTTCTTCATCACTTCACCTCTGGGGGTATGCCCCTTCTGCTCGACCTCGTCGTCCTGCCATCAGGTAAGCGGCGGGACTGGTCCCGCCGCTCGCCCACGCTCTCATGAAAAGGAGGCTCACGCCTGCTTCTTCTCTTTCTTCGGCTCGCTTTTCTTCTTCTCGACCTCGACGGGCACGCTCTTAGGCTTCTTGGGCTCGACCTTCGGTACTGTTACCTTCAGCACGCCGTCGTCATAAGAGGCCTTGACGCTCTCGGGGTCCACGTCCTGCGGGAGGCGCACCGAGCGCTGGAACATGCCGTAAGCGCGCTCTATGCGGTGGAAGTTCTCCTCCTTGACCTCCTTCTCGAGCTTCCGCTCACCCTTGATGGTGAGCACGCCCTCGTCGACCGAGACTTCGATGTCTTTCGGTTCTATCCCGGGGAGCTCGGCCTCGACGTTCAGCGATTCGCCGGTCTCGTAAATGTCGACCGCGGGGGCCCAGGTGGCTCCTTCGGTGGACGGCCTCTCGCCCGTCGGGCTCAGCCAGTTCCTGCGGAACATCCGGTTGAGATCGTCCTGCGCTCCCAGAAAGGCATCGAACGGATCCCATCTCACAATCGCCATTTACAATCACTCCTTTCCAATACTCTGACCTTGCTTGCGTACAGCAAGCTGCCTGCACATATCATCCGTGCGCTAGCCGCGCCTTCAGCTCTGGTCCTCGTCGACGACCTCGTAGTCGGCGTCGATTACCTCTTCCTCCGGCCCGAAGTCGCTTCCCGAAGGCTCGCCCGCGGGACCGCCCGCTCCGGCCGAAGCCTGCGCGTAGACGGCTTCGGCGAGCTTGTGAGAAGCCTGTATCAGGCTGTCCACCGACGTCTTCATGCGGGGCACGTCGTTCGACTTCAAGGCCTCCTTGACCTCGTTGAGCGCCGCCTCTATCTTGGCGCGCTCTGCCTCGTCGACCTTGTCGCCCAGCTCTCTCAGCGACTTCTCCGTGGTGTAGACGACCTCGTCCGCCTTGTTGCGTGTCTCAGCCTCCTCGCGCTGGCGCCGGTCCTCGTCCGCGTGCTCCTCGGCGTCGTGGGTCATCTTCTGTATCTCGTCTTCCGTAAGGCCGCTCGACGCGGTGATGGTTATCTTCTGCTCGTTGCCGGTGGCCTTGTCCTTCGCCGAGACGTTGACGATGCCGTTCGCGTCGATATCGAACGTCACCTCGACCTGGGGCACGCCCCTGGGGGCCGGCGGTATGCCGACCAGCTGGAACTTGCCCAGCGTCTTGTTGTTGGCGGCCATCTCGCGCTCGCCCTGGAGCACGTGGACCTCTACCGAGGTCTGGCCGTCCGCCGCGGTGGTGAACACCTCGCTCTTGCGGGTCGGTATGGTGGTGTTGCGCTCGATCAGCTTTGTGAACACTCCACCGAGCGTCTCGATGCCGAGAGACAGCGGGGTCACGTCGAGAAGCAGCACGTCTTTGACCTCGCCCTTGAGGACGCCTGCCTGTATGGCGGCTCCGACCGCGACGACCTCGTCGGGGTTGACACCCTTGTGGGGCTCCTTGCCGCCGGTCAGTTCGCGGACCTTGTCCTGGATGGCCGGCATGCGAGTGGCGCCGCCCACCATGATGACGTGTTCGATGTCCTTGGCGTCCAGGCCGGAGTCTTTCATGGCCTGCTTGAACGGGCCCACCACCTTGTCCACCAGGTCGGCCGTCATCTTGTTGAAGTCGGCGCGCGAGAGGTTCATGTCGAGGTGCTGCGGCCCCTCCTGCGTCGCCGTGATGAACGGCAGGTTGATGTTGGTGGTGGTGGTGGTCGACAGTTCCATCTTCGCCTTCTCGGCGGCCTCCTTTAACCTCTGCAGGGCCATCTTGTCACTGGTGAGGTCGATGCCTGTCTTGGCCTTGAAGTCGTCCGCCATCCAGTCGATGATGCGCTGGTCCCAGTCGTCGCCTCCCAGGTGGGTGTTGCCGCTGGTGGCCTTCACCTCGAAGACGCCTCCGCCTATCTCGAGGATGCTCACGTCGAACGTGCCGCCGCCCAGGTCGAAGACCAGGATGGTCTGCTCGTCCTCCTTGTCGAGGCCGTAGGCGAGGGACGCCGCGGTGGGCTCGTTGATGATGCGAAGCACCTCGAGCCCGGCTATCTTACCGGCGTCCTTGGTAGCCTGCCGCTGGCTGTCGTCGAAGTACGCGGGCACTGTGATGACCGCCTGGGTTATCTTCTCGCCCAGGTACTCCTCCGCGTCAGCCTTGAGCTTCTGCAGGATCATCGCCGAGATCTCCGGCGGCGAGTAGTCGCGGTCGTCGATCTTAATGGTCTCGCGGGTGCCCATCTTCCTCTTTATGGAGGTGATGGTCCGTTCGGGGTTGGTGATGGCCTGGCGCTTGGCTACCTGGCCCACCAGCCTTTCACCAGTCTTCGAGAACGCCACCACGGACGGGGTCGTCCTCCCGCCCTCAGAGTTCGGGATGACCGTGGGCTCGCCTCCTTCGAGGACAGCCATACACGAGTTGGTGGTCCCGAGATCGATTCCTATCACTTTTGCCATTTCCAACCACTCCTTGCTCAGGTTTGTACCTGTTTTCGTACGGAATTCTGCTCTTATTTTACTACTTGAGTGCCTCATTGTCAAGTTAATATATGCCACCATTATCAACTAAACTCTGGGGACAGACACCACCAGTTTAGTTCGCCGGCTCACTTCGGATTCCCGCTTTCGAGACCCCAAAATGTGAAAATTCAACTCTGAGGTCAGACCCCACGGTTGAATTCCCCGAAGTGTTCCCT
>JAGUWJ010000177.1 GCA_020062425.1 Actinomycetota bacterium | reverse complement strand
CTCCCTCGCAGTCATCACCACGATTTCATGCTTTTATATGTTTCGTGAGCATATATTCTTGAGGGTTGAGTATGAACCGTGCTGGCGCGTCGGTCGCACTTTGTTTAGTTCTCCTGTTCAGTCTGATGGTTGGGGTGGTAGCCGCACAAGCCCAGGACGACATGGGTACTGGCGGCGACGCCGGCAATGATTTCTACTCCGCGACGCTGATATCTCCCGCCGCCGGCACAGGCTACCTCGACGCCACCGACACGGCAGACTGGTACAAAGTTGAGGTCACGGCTGGTCAGACTGTAAGTGTCAGTATGATCCCATCCTTCGGGCCAGACTTCGACCTCGAGCTCTACGGCCCCAACCAAGCTTACCTTGGCTCATCCGCTCACGGCGGAAGCCAACCTGAAGCGGCTCACGGGACGGTTACCTCATCTGGTTACGCCTATATCTTTGTTAAGCGTTTTGCTGGTGAGGGGACATACTCTCTCACCATCACCGGAACAACCCAAGACGACATGGGCACCGGCGGCGATGCAGGCGATAATTTCGGTGCAGCGACATTGGTAACCCCGGGCACGGGGGCGGGTTACCTAGATTCTCAGGATAGGAGCGACTGGTACAAAATTCAAGTAACGCCCGGTCAGCTCGTAAGCGTCAGCATGACGCCATCATTCGGGGCCGATTTTGATCTCGCTATTTACGGCCCCAATCATGCTTACCTAGGATCATCTGCTCATGGTGGAAGCCAGCCCGAAGCGGCTCATGGGGCGATCGCTTCATCAGGCTACGTGTACATCTTCGTCGAGCGGTTCACGGGTGAAGGAACCTATTCGCTCGTCATCACCGGAACAACCCAAGACGACATGGGCACCGGCGGTGATGCAGGTGACAATTTTGGTGCAGCGACGGTGATAACCCCTGGTACTGGCACCGGCTACCTCGGGTCTACAGATAAGGCAGATTGGTACAAGATTCAGGTGACTGCTAATCAGATCGTGAGCGTCAGCATGACTCCATCCTTCGGAGCGGACTTCGACCTCTGGCTCTACGGCCCAGACCAGTCGCGGCTCGACTCGTCTGCTCATGGCGGAAGTGTGACCGACGCTGTCCATGGGACGGTTACCTCATCTGGTTACGCTTATATCTTTGTTGAGTGGTTCACGGGCGAGGGGACATACTCTCTCACCATCACCGGAACAACCCAAGACGACATGGGCACAGGCGGTGATGCCGGTGACAATTTCGGTGCAGCGACCGCGATTTCTCCCAGCTCAGGCACGGGTTATCTCAGCTCGAGAGACACAGCCGACTGGTACAAAGTTCAAGCCCCAGCAGACCGAATGATAAGCGTCAGCATGACTCCATCTTTCGGAGCGGACTTCGACCTCTGGCTCTACGGCCCAGACCAATCTCGTCTCGACTCGTCCGCCCACGGTGGAAGCCAGACCGACACGGTTGAAGGAACGCTTTCCTCCTCTGGGTACGTGTACATCTTCGTTGAGCAGTTCACGGGCGAGGGGACTTACTCGCTCAATGTCTCAGTAGCGACCGGAGGCGAGGCGGAATCCGCTCATCCCTACACAAACAATCTCGACAAGACTTGGACAATTTCTCGTCCAGGGGAGGGCAAGATCAAGGCGCACTTCGCTCAGCTGGAGACTGAGAACGGCTGGGACTACGTGTACATCTACGACAAGAACGACAATTTGGTGGAGAGCTACACCGGGAGCCGCCGCGACTTCTGGACCTCTTGGGTGAACGGGGACACGATAAAGATCAGGCTGGTCACGGACGGCTCCTTTACCGCTTACGGCTTCACCGTTGATAACGTGGAAACCAGCGCAGCGGTGCCCCCCACACCGTCCAACAAAGTGGCTGTCATCGTGGGTATAAACGACTATCAAAACTTGAGGATGAGCGGGATGCGGTACTGCATAAACGATGCTATCGCGTGGAAGAGCTACTTGGTTGGGCGAGGATACACGATAAGTTCTTTCCTGACGGACAACCAGGCAACTGAAGCGAATATCCAAAGTGCGATAACAAGGGCTGCCGCTGAAGCTGGATCCGACGGCACGTTAGTCCTCATCTTTTCCGGTCGTTGCATCTGTATAGATACTACAAGCGCATTCGTCTGCTATGATGCCGGTGCGCGCAGTATAACCACTTTGCCTGGGGTAAGCGGATATCTTAGTGGGCCTGAACTGCAAAATCTGCTCTCGGGCTACGACGGTAAACTCTTCGCATTTTTTGACTCCTCCTGCTCAGGCGGGATGGGCCAACTGGTCACCTCCGCAAAAAGATACATGGTCACCGCGTGCACAAATGTTGGTCACCGTTATGATGATGCTCTCCACGGGCATGGTGCTCTGACATATTGGTTCCTTAAAGAAGGGCTGATTAATCAGGGCTTTACCAACGCAGAAGAAGCATTCAACTGGGTATCGGCGCGCTATCTTTACACCGGCGCGAATGCAGCACAACAATTCGACGGTGATCCCACGAGTTCCTTCTCCTTGGATTCCTAGGAGGTAAGACAATGAGCAAACGTGTAGCGGCCGCAGTCGTTGGCGTGATAATCATCGTGTGCGCGGTGGCGGTTTACTTAAGCATGCGGCATGCACCAGAAGAGCAGGTGACGCCACAAGCGCCCGGGAAAATCACGGTTGAAATGCCGCTGGCAAGGGTAAAAGCAGCGGTTGCCTCAAGAGAGGGCGTGTCTCAAGACAATGTTGAGGTTTACTTTTGCGTACCGGCCGAGCTGACTGAGAACAAAAAATTCGCTGCGGGGGTGGTGGTGAATAATCAAAAATCCATCGTGTTTATCTATGACAACTCGACGAACACCATAACCGTGGAAAACG
>JAGUWJ010000127.1 GCA_020062425.1 Actinomycetota bacterium | reverse complement strand
GCGAACGACAGCCGGGAGACTCGTTCATCTGCCCGTAGACAAGGATGGCTCTATCCAGAACACCGGAGGCCTGCATCTCCAACCAGAGGTCGTTGCCTTCCCGGGTTCGCTCACCGACACCACCGAAGATCGAGACTCCTTGATGCTCGATACCGACATTGCGGATCAGCTCCATAATGATGACCGTCTTTCCAACCCCCGCTCCACCAAAAAGACCGATTTTGCCACCGCGGGGAAAAGGAGTTATTAGATCGATGGCCTTGATACCGGTTTCAAAGATCTGGGGGAAGGTTTCCAGTTCAGCATAGGGCACAGGCGGGCGCTGGATCGAGTGAAAAATGGAAGCTTTGATCGGACCTTTTTCGTCGATCGGCTCACCCAGGACATTGACCATCCGGCCGAGAACTTCGGGACCGACCGGTACTCGGATCGAATAGCCAGTGTCAATAACGCGACCGCCTCGTTCCAAGCCGTCGGTGACGTCGAGAGCAATTGCTCGGACGGCGCGCTCACCGAGGAGCTGTACTACCTCCATCGGCAGACCTGTTTCCGGGTCTTCGGCCCTTAGCAGGTGACCTATCTCCGGCAGAGTTCCTTTGAATTCGACGTCGACCACGGGGCCCATAACCTGGATAACCGCTCCTTCTCGCCAGACTTCCCTGGTTTCAAGAGCCGAACTCTTTGGAGCGTCTGCGGCTGACTCATTGCTTTCTTGGCCCGGCACTTCCTCGTCCATATTTACCCCTCAAAATCCCATCTTGGCGGCGGTTTCTTTTTTCAAGACCTGGGCGGCGCTGAGGATACCGAGCAGATCTATGGTAACCAGTTCGCGCCGGACCTTGTTGTACTGAGCATGCAGTTCGACCAGGACTTTTTCGGCTCGATCGGCCGCGTCCTCCATCGCCATCATTCGGGCTGCTTGCTCGCTCGCATAAGACTCGAGGAGAAGGTCGTAAACCTGGACTCGGAGATAAGTCGGAACCAGTTCCTCTACGATGGGGAATATCTCTGGCTCGTAGAACCATTCTCGCTCGGTTGCCAGGTCAGAAGTCTCGAGTTCCAGTTGGATTGGAAGAATCTTTATCGCCTCCGGCTCTCTCCTGACCGGCGAGTAGAAAGCGGTGTAAGCAGCTTGGACTGAACCGACCTCTTCTTTCTCGTAGAACTCAAGGATGAGAGCGAGTAGTTCGTCGGCATCTTCGAGAGAGACTCCTTCACTTCTCCAGTTCAGCTTAACGGCTATAGGGAGGTCGGTCTTTTTCTCAAAGTACTCCTGAGCTTTGAGGCCTTTGGTGATGAGAAGCACCTCTCGGGCTTGCTCCAGTTCTTCATCGACGAGGGAGTGGGCCAGTCGGCAAACCCTGCCGTTATAGTTGCCACACATCCCCTGGTCGGCGGCGATCACCAATAGAAGAGTCTGGTCGGCTCCCTCTTTTTCCCTCATCAATGGGGAGATCTCTTCCAGTCTTGGGCCAAAACTCTTGATCCAAGCCGATTGGTCAAGGGCAATTCGGCGCAGCCTTTGAGAATAACTCTTCAGTCCGAGAGCTTTATTTCGAGTCCGAGCCAGCTTGGCCGCGGCTACCGTAGCCATGGTTTCAGCAATACCTTGTATGTTTTCCATGCTCCGAATGCGCTCGGTAAGCTCAGTCAGTTTCTGCGACATACTCTTCTTCGCTTTCTTCGGGGCTCAATGCCTCTGCCTCCCCTGACTGAAGAAAAGTCTGTTTGAATTCGCTTATAGCTGCTTTGAGTCGATCCTCATCTTCAGGGGTCAAATCCTTTTCCTTCTCGATTCCCTCCAGGATCTCCGGTCGGGACTCCCTTAAGAAGTCCAGAAATGCAGTTTCAAATTCAGAGATTCTATCGACCGGAACATCGTCCAGATACCCTTCCACGACGGCGTAGATGAGAACGACTTGTTCCTCGACCGGCATCGGCTGGTACTGCGGTTGCTTGAGGAGTTCGCGCCCGCGCTGCCCCCGGGCCAGCTGAGCTCTAGTAGCTGCGTCGAGTTCGGCGCCGAACTTAACAAAGGTAGCCATCTCATGATATTGAGCAAGATTAATCCGCAACGGGCCGGCTATCTTTTTCATCGCTGGTATCTGAGCGGCTCCACCAACTCGGGAGACCGAAAGACCGACATTGATAGCCGGTCTGAAGCCGGCATTGAAAAGGTCGGACTCCAGGTAGATCTGGCCGTCGGTTATGGAGATGATGTTGGTGGGAATGTAGGCGGCCACGTCTCCGCCCATGGTTTCTACTATCGGAATAGCGGTCAGGGAACCGCCCCCCAGATCGTCGCGGAGCTTAGCTGCTCGTTCAAGGAGACGAGAATGAATATAGAAGATGTCTCCGGGATAAGCTTCTCGGCCGATCGGGCGCTTGAGCAGGGCTGACATCTCTCTGTACGCCACAGCATGTTTGGAAAGATCGTCATAGATGACCAGAGCGTGCTGGCCTTTTTCCATAAAGTACTCGCCAATGGCGCAGGCCGCGTAGGGAACCAGGTAACGGAAAGCGGTCTGTTCATTGGGAAATGCGGCGACGAGGATGGTATAGTCTATGGCGCCTCTTTCTTGAAGTACCTTGACGACTCGGCCGACCGATGAGGCTTTTTGCCCGATCGCCGCGTAGATACAGATGATATCGGAGTTCTTTTGATTAATAATCGTGTCGACGGCCAGAGCGGTCTTGCCGATTTTGCGGTCGCCTATGATCAGCTCTCTCTGGCCTCGACCGATTGGGATCAAAGCGTCGATTGATTTGATTCCGGTATGAAGAGGCTCTTTGACCGGTTGTCTTGAGACGACACCGGGAGCTTTCTTCTCGATGGGAAGGAGGACGCCGCTCGTAATAGCTCCCTTGCCGTCGATCGGCTGGCCGAGGGCGTTAACGATCCGGCCGACCATCGCCTCACCAACGGGGACTTGAAGCAGACGGCCAGTCCTTGTGACCGGACTTCCTTCTTCAATGGCTTCTTCCGGCCCGAGAAGGATGCAACCGACCTCCTCTCTTTCCAGGCTAAAAGCTAATCCAAAGACACCTCCTGAGAACCTGACGATTTCATTTGCCCCCACTCTTCCCAGGCCGCTGACCCGGGCAATGCCGTCACCGACTTGAAGAACCGATCCGGTCTCTCCGATGTCCTCAACGGAAAGCGCCGGCTCGCTCTCTTCGATGATTCTTTTGATGTTGGTTCGGACATCCTCAATCCCCCCGAGTTCTTCTTCTCGCAGCTCAGACAGTTTTTCTTTGAACTGAATAACCCAGTGGCGAGAAATACTCAGGTTGATCTTCTTCTCTGGACTCAGATACAGATATTGGCCTTCCGCTTTCGGGTTGATCCTGGTTTCGAATTCGATCTTTTTCTCAGCCAGGGCACTAAATCTCTCCTCCAGTTCCTTGATGAAATCCTTATCCAGAGGAGACGGAGACTCCAAGATCAGAGGAAGATGTGCTGTGGCTAGCATTTCCTTTAGTTTCATGTCTTGCTCAGGGCTCATTTCTTTACCCGGCTTTTTTATCAGAAGGTTTCTACAAGGGCCTGGGAGACTGCCTTTTCTACCAGAATTCTCTGCTCTTCTTCTCCCACCACTGCATCGAGGACTCTATCGACCGCTACAGAAACGAGCTCGATCAGTTGGCCTTCCATCTCGGCCCGAATCTCCTCTTTCTCCCTTTCAAGCCCTTCATGGGTCTCTTTGATCATCTGCTCGGTTTGGTATTGAGTTTCCCTTAGAAGAGCTTCCTTGGCCTCCTCGGCTCCTTGGGCAATATTCTTCGCTTCTACATTCGCCTCAGCGATGATGCTCCTAGCCTCTTCTCTGGCGGTCGCCAGTTCGTTCTCGGCCTGGGCAGACTTTGCCAGACCTTCTTCGACCTTCTTTCTTCTCTCTTCAAGGACTCGAAGAATAGGTTTGAAGAGAAACCTCTTCAAGATCCAAAAGACCAAAAGAAAATTGATGATAGTAAAAATGAAATTAGTCGCATTAACGCCCAATATCTTCATTTGTGTCTCCTCTTACAAAGTCATCTTGAAGCAAGCTCTATTTAGAAACGAGCAGAATTGCCACCAGCAGGGCATAGATACAAAGAGCTTCGACAAGAGCGCAGGAGATCAGCATCGCGGTTTGAATTGTCCTGGAGGCCTCGGGCTGCCTGGCCATCCCGTCTACAGCTGATTTGCCGATCTTGCCGATCGCTATAGAAGCAAAGGCAGCTCCAACACCGATTGATACCATTGCGGCGATGGCGTACATCACTTCAACGTCCATTACTTTCCTCCCCCTGTTGATTCACTCCTCTTCCTGTAATCCAAGATCCTCAACTATGTAGAACAGATTGAGGATAGTAAAGACGATTGCCTGAATCAGTCCAACCAAAAGACCGAGCAATAATAGAATCATGGGTAAGAAATAGGGAACATGGTTCGAGAGTTTTTCAAAGACCAGGTGTTCAGCTGCTATGTTGCCGAAGAGCCGGAGACCGAGCGACAGCATTCTGGCAACATTGTCGATTATCGCGAGTGGGATGAGGAGAATGAATAACCACACGACAGGCTTCAAATATTGCTTGGTTGCCCTCTTTGGACCGTTAACTTTGATGTTGAAGACTACTACGCCGATGACCGCGGTGACGGCTAGGCCAAGGGTGGTACTGATATCTGAGGTAGGCGAGCGACTGAAAGGCAAAAGGCCGAGCCAGTTGGCAAGCAGAATATAGATGAAGAGAGCGCCAAGCCAAGGAAGAATGGTTGGGGTCAGCTCCTTGCCAACTTCAGGCTCTACATAATCGGCGAGGAACTCAACTATGGCTTCGCCAAGATTCTGGGCTCTAGGGGGCACGCCCGAAGTAGCTTTTCTGCTCGTAAAGTAGGCAATCAGAAAGATAACAGCCGTAACTGCCAGGCTGAAAATGATGTGAAGATTAACCGGCAGCCCAAATTTTATGCTCTCTGCTGCTATCAAGCTCCTCCCCCTGCCTTTCACTGACATTCTCGGAGCCTGTCAAGGACATTGAGACACCACCGTTCAGAGTCTAAGGAAGCGCCACCCCCTTTCCCTCGAGCGCCGGCGGTGGTTTCGGTGGATCGATCCACAAACCTCAGGAAGTAACATAGGCTGCGGCACGTTGTTCACGAAGCGCTCAAGGTGAGCGGCGAAGGCGTCGAAGGCCAGGTTCAGGTGCGGATCGAGCCGCCCGGAGAGCAGGTGGTAGGAAAACAACGACACAGGCAGCGATACGACCGCTCCGAGAAGGATGTAGTGCCGGTTCGTCTTTCCGGTGAAGATGAGCCGGAAGACCAGCAGCACCAGGGCGTGCGGGACCGCCTCAAGGAAGCGTCTCGCCGCCGCTCCATTCTTCAATAGTCGCCCCCATCACAGAACGAAACAGTGTTCCCCGCGGGGTGCTCGGCGCCCGCCCCGCTGTCGAGGTACCGGGAATATTTTGAATAGTCTATGCAAGCGTATTTCATGATGTCAATATTCCGCGCCCGGCGGTCGCGGACCCGCCGGGCTGCACACGCGTCGAAAGGTCGGACTTCAACTGGTGACGAACCTTTGTTATCATGGCGGTTGCCGCACGCGGCGGCGGTCGTTGTATACAACATGGACACCACGCTCAAAAGAACAATCATCTACCTCGCGGTATCCGGAGCCCTGTGCCTGGGGCTTGTCCTGCTCCTGGCATCCGGCGCCATGGCCGCGGGCCGGGCCCAGCCGGTAGTCGAGCTGCAGGACAACTCGGGGAGCGGCGTAACGCAGTCCAGCAGCTTCTCCGGGCGGAAGATCTCAGGTACGGACGCGGGCGCGAAACAGCCCTACAAGTTCCAGAGGCAGCGGGAGGGGAGATACTTCTCGTATGTCACGGCGAATCTCACCCCCTCCACAGGCTATACGGTGGAGCTGAGCTTCGTGGAGCACGACAGCCAGTCGGCAGGCAGGCGGATCTTCAACGTCTACCTGCAGGGGAAGAAGGTGATCTCCAGGCTGGACGTCTACGCCCTCGTGGGAAGGAATGCCGCCTACCAGAGGAACATCTACGCCAAGAGCGACAGCAAGGGGCGGATAACGCTCAAGCTGCGCTCGGACGAAGCCGGGTGCACGGGGCTCGCGACCGTGAGCACCGTGAGGATCTACAGGGGGACCGTGAGCACGGTGGAGATAGACGCCTCCGCCAGCCGCCTCAACATGGATCTCCCCACCAGGTTCACGAACGGCTCCGGCCAGAACGTCTACGAGACCGCCCTTTCAAAGCTCGGGTCGCGTATCAGCCTCAACCTGGTCCCCCAGAAGCTCGGGGCCCGATTCAGCACCCTCGGTGACGGGACCGGTGATCTGAGCGACCTGGTCATGGGCCTGCACGACGGCACCAGGATGAGAGTACTCCCCTTCACCGACAGGTACGCGGTCTGGGAGAAGATGACGCTCTCGCAGACCATGACCTCTCAGACCTACAAGTGCTCTTCCAGCACTGTTCCGTTCGAGGTCACGGTCACGTTCCGGGCGCCGTTCTACCCGGAAGAGGAGAAGCTCTCCATCGCGCCGTTCTTCTACGTGGACGTGAAGGTCACCAACAAGTCCGGGGCGCCGGCGTCGCCGAAGTTCATATTCGCGAGGCCCCACAGCCGAGACCATTCCTCCAACTCGTTCGCGGCGCTCGCCACGGCCGATAGCACGGGCTACACCTGCTCGAGCAGGTATAACTACTACGACGAGAGCTACAACAACCACGGGGCCAAGACGGCCGCGGAGGCGCTCGCCGTTCCCACTGCGGACGCCGCTGACGTGACCTTCAAGTACTCGAGCGCGGATTTCGCGAACTTCGCGGGTGACAGACTCTGGGGCTACACCTCCCCCTCGGGGTACCCCAGGACCTACAGCGACTACAGCAAGCCCGTCTACAGTTTCTACCCAAGAGGATACTCCGGGGCGGTCTGGTCCATCACCAACCTGGCGCCCGGGGCTTCCGACACCAAGCAGTTCGTGCTGGCGGGGCGAGTGCCGGACAGGGTGCTCCGCGTATCCAACTCCGCCTACAGGGACAGCACCTTCGGTTTCAAGTACCGGAAGCACTTCGGCAGCGTCGGGGCCGTGGTCAATTACGCTTTCAGCCAGAGGGACACGGGCGACGGAATCGAGACCAGGTCGAAGTTCTTCGACTCGGTGTTCTCCTCTGACAGCTACCTGCGCCTGCCGGCCGGCTATGCGGGCTCGGTGCGCAACCTCACGGCCTTCTCTTTCCAGAGCTTCATCATGAACACCTGGTGGGCGCGCTCAGACTCCGGGCGCGAATGGTTCAGCGTGTGGGAGGGAAGCTGCTGCAGGTACCACAGCACCGTGGATGTCGTCTATAACGACGCCTGGTTCTATCACTACTTCTGGCCCGGCCTGTTGAAGATGACCATGGACGAGTGGGTGCTCTACACCAGGACGAACCAGCAGGGCGTGTACATGTCCCACGACATGGGCGTCGGCGACTCGGCCACGGGGCAGGCCTACCCGAACAACATGGCGGTGGAGGAGAACGCCGACTTCATCCTGGTGCTCTACAAGTACTGGAAGAACACCGGCGACACCGCGTACATGCGGAAGCGCTTCCCGACCGTTCGCAAGCTGGTGGACTTCCTCGTCAACTGCGACGACAACGCGAACGGCCTGCCCGACCTCCATACGGGCAACACCGTCGACCAGGGGTCTCTGGCCATCCAGTTCGGCAAGGACCAGTCGTACCTGGGGGTGAAGTGCCTGGCGGCGTACCAGGCCTCGCGAGAGATGGCGCTCAACCAGGCGTCCCCTGACTACGCTTACGCCGCGCGGTGCACGGGCCAGGTCGAGGCGATCAACCAGACCCTCGAGTACGACATGTGGCTCAGTGACCATTTCGCGGTGTGCTTCGACGGCGACGTGCTCGCGGCCGACCGGGAGGCCTACAGCATCTACGCCTCGAACGGGATGCTCTACCTGCTGGGCGGTACCCGCTCGGTGGGTCTCACCTCCGCCAACACCGAGAAGATGCGTACCGACCTCACCAACGCCACAACGCGTACGCTCAAGGAATACGGCTGCACCCATTCCAGCTACGACGCAGGGAACCAGTGGGTGTCGCAGAACCTTTGGCGGGACCAGGTGGCCATGATGATGGGGGTACGGCTGAACAACACGAGCCCGCTGGCGCTGTCCGGCCGGTACTGGTCGCTCGAGAAGTACTTCGCCAAGAACCTCTGGGGCACGTTCTGGGACGTGGTGACGTACCCGGGAGGGACGGCCGGGGGAGCCTCTGTTAGAACGCCCGACGACGTCTGTGCCGGCTCCGGCTCAGGCGGCGCGGGCATTCTCCCCGAGGCCGTGACCGGTCGATCGGCGGCGTCGCAGGAAGCAGGGGCGAGCGCTTACGGGCAGAGCCTGGGCTACTACCCCCGGGGCGCCGCGAGCCTGGGGCTCATCGACGCGGTGGCGGGGTTGACGCTGGACGCCAAGAACGGAAGCCTCTATTACGCCCAGACCACGTACCCCTTGAGGGTGCCGGTCCTGGCGCGCGCCGACTGGGGGAACGGTGACCCATCGCGCCGCATCCCGACGCTCTACTTCACCTCGTCGGGCGCCCCATCGAAGAAGAACGGTAACCTTCTGCCCTCGAAGGTCGCCCCCAGGCGGATGAAGGACGTCCAGAACGTTCAACCCTCGGGGCACGCCTTGAGCCCGAACTCGGACGGCGTAAACGAAACCGCGACAGTGAGCTACGACCTCCCGCTCGCGGCGAACGTCTCCGAGTCCGTCTGGGAAGGCTCGCAGTTAAAGGCTTCGCTCGGTTCCAGGTCCAGGGGGAAGGGTAGGCATACGCTGACCTGGGACGGCCGTGTGAAGGGAGCGGTGGTCGAGGACGGCGTTTACACGGCCAGGATAGACGCGCGGGCCGGCAACAACGCATACGAGGTCAGGCCGGCCGGCGCGCCGGTCTACGTGAACAGCTCCGTGCCGGACCTCTCCACGGAGTGGTACCTGGCGGAGGGGTATACGGGCTCCAACGCGACCGGCGGGGAGTTCGAGATGTACGTGCTCATCCAGAACCCGGGCGCGCAGGCGGCGAACGTGACCGCTACCTTCATGCTCCCGGACGGCAGCACAGTGGAGCGCGCCTACGTCGTGCCGGCCGGAAGCAGGTTTACCATAACCGTAGACGAAATACTGCCAGTTGCCGAGGTGAGCACGCGCTTGACCTCCGACAGGCCCGTGGCCGTGGAACGGGCGATGTACTTCAACCAGAGGAAGGCGGGGCACGACTCCATAGGCGTATCGCGCCCGTCGGAGACCTGGTACCTGGCTGAAGGGTATACCGATCAGAGCTTCGACGAGTACGTGCTCATCCAGAACCCCGGAGATGAGACGGCCGATGCGAAGGTGACTTTCATGACGCCCAACGCCGGGAACGCGGTCAGGGACTACAAGATCAAACCGCACTCGCGCTTCACCATCCACGTGGACGAGATAATTCCCGCGCAGTCGGTCTCCACCGAGATCCAGAGCACCAGGCCGGTGGTGGTGGAGAGGGCCCAGTACCTGAACTATATGACATCGGGCACGTGCTCCATAGGCGCGGTTTCGACCTCACGGACCTGGTACCTCGCCGAGGGGTACACCGACCAGGGGTTCGAGGAGTGGGTGCTCGTCCAGAACCCGCAGCCCGCGTACAACAACGTGTCGGTGGTGTTCATGGAGAAGAGCGGTAAGAACACCGTTAAGCAGTACCGCGTGCCGCCAGAGAGCAGGTTCACAATACTGGTGGACGCCTACCTCAAGGCCAGTGAGGTATCGGTGAAGGTGCGCTCCGAGCTCCCGGTGCTGGTGGAGCGGGCCATGTACTGGAACAACCGGAGCGACGGCCACGCCTGCATAGGCACTCCCACGCCCGACCCTGACTGGTACCTCGCCGAGGGGTACACCGACCAGGGGTTCGAGACCTGGGTGCTGGTACAGAACCCGGGTGACGACCCGCGCCGCGTCACCATGACCTTCATGGAACCCGGCGGCAGGAACACCGTGAGGACCTACGATGTCGCCCCCCGGAGCAGGTTCACCGTGGGTATCGACCAGATACTGCCCGCCTCGGAGGTCAGTACCAGGGTCAGCGCGGACGGCCCGGTGATAGTGGAGCGCGCCATCTACTTCAACGGCCGGAGCGGCGGCACCAGTTCGCTCGGCATCCGGGGATTCTAAGGAGTTCGGGACTCATTCTCTCGATGTCCTCGGTGGGGGGCGCAAGTGCGTCCCGGCATGATTTCCACCTGCGGATTACGAGAGAATGAGTCCCCGAACCCCTTTCGCCTGTCTGATGGCGGTTCAAGCGAAGGAGCCGCCCGGTCGATAGGAGAATAGCTTTATAGTAGAATTCCTACTTGAATTCAATAATGGTTCTCCTGCCAGGGAGCTGGATGTATTCCGTGTCTGCCTGGCTTTTTTCTTTGAGGTGTTAACGTGTCTACGGCACGAAGGACGGCCATAGCGGTAGTGCTGCTCACGCTTCTTCTCTGCGCCTGTGCCCCGCCAGCCGGGGCGGCGGGGGGCGGCGGCTCGAGGGTGGTATGCCTGGATCCCGGCCACGGCGGTGAAGACAGCGGAGCCAACTACAATAACCTGATGGAGAAGGTGCCCAACCTGGAGATAGCCCGGAGGACGCGCGCCATCCTCGAGTCGGTGGGGTACACGGTGGTCATGACCCGTGAGACCGACAAAACCGTGTCCCTGGCCAGGCGGTGTGAGATAGCCAACGGATCGCGCGCTGAAGTCTTTGTCAGCATACATAATAACGCCTACCTGACCACCAGCGAAGGGACGGAGACGTTCTGTTATTACGACTCGGTCGAAGGCAGGTACCTGGCCAGGTGTATCCACGGCGAGGTTGTGAAGCGGACAGGGCTGCCCGACCGCGGTGTCAAGGAAGCCGGCTTCTATGTGCTCAGGAATACTGACATGCCTGCCGCCCTCCTCGAGGGCGCGTTCGTCACCAACTCTCGCGAAGCCAAACTCTTGAAGAGTCCGGCGTTCCTGCAAAGAATAGCCGAAGGGGTGGCCGCCGGTATACAGACGTACATGATCGATCCCGGCCTCTTCGACGAGTACATACTGCTCATGAATCCCGACCCGGAGGAGGAGGCGGAGGTAGATATCGACCTGATGCTGGGCGACGGGCGTAAGAGGACGCAAGAGGAAGTGGTGCCGCCCCGAACCCGGCGCACGGTGTACGTGGACAAGCTGGCGTTCAACAGCGACGTCTCGACCAGGGTCAGGAGCACCAACGGGGTTCCCGTGGTCGCCGAGCGCGCTCAATACTTTTCCTTCGAGCGGGGGCGTGGGGGTCACGGGGCGCACGGGGTCACGGCCCCCTCCAGGAGGTGGTTCCTGGCCGAGGGCTCGACCGCCTGGGGCTTCAGCACCTTCATACTGGTGCAGAACCCCGGTGACACCGAGAACCGCGTGACCTTCAGGTTCATGCGAAGCGACGCCTATAACACCAGGAAGACCTACACCCTGGAGCCCCACTCGCGGTTCACCCTGGACTGCAGGTCGGTACCGGGATTCAGGGAGAACGACTTCTCGGCCACAATCGTATCAACGGCTCCGGTGGTCACCGAGCGGGCGATGTACTGGAACGACAAGCGTGGAAAGAGCGGCGGGCACGACTCGCCGGCCGCCTCCGCCCCGAGCAGGAACTGGTACCTGGCCGAAGGTTACACCGGCGGCGAGTTCGACACGTTCCTGCTGCTCCAGAACCCTAACAGCGCCGCAGCCACAGTCACGGTGTATTACCTCCTGCCGGACGGTTCGGCGCACGCCGAGCGATACGGCATCAAGCCGAACGCCAGGCGCACCGTGCACGTGGACGAGGTTCCCGGGCTGGAGGCGACGGACGTTTCTTTCTCCGTCCAGTCGGACCTGCCGGTGGTAGCCGAGCGCTCGATGTACTTCGAGTACGGCGGCATCGATGAAGGATCGAATTCCCTGGGGACGAACGCCCTTTCCGACTCCTGGTACCTGGCCGAAGGCTATACCGGCGGGGGTTTCAGGACCTTCATCCTGCTCATGAACCCCGGCATGCGCGACACGGGTGCCCTTCTGAGGTTCATCAGGGAGGACGGCACCGAGAAGAAGCTTCCCGTCCTGGTCGAGGGGAACTCGCGCCTGACCGTCAAGGTGAACGACGTCAGCGGGATGAACGGGGTCGCTTTCGCGACTGTTGTCACCAGTGGGGAGCCGCTGGTGGTGGAGAGGGCGAAATACTACTCGTACGGGGAGAAGTCCGGGGGCGACAGCGCCATGGGCGTGCCGGCCCCGGCGCTCGAGTGGTACTTCGCGGAAGGATGCACGAGGTGACGAGGGATATGTCCGGCCGGCCAAGAAGAGTACGCGCCGCACTCTCCGCGGTGCTCGCGGTAGTGATGCTCGGATGCGCTTTCGCGCTTCTCTCGCGGACGAGCGCACAGGCCAAGACCTACGACGATACGGCGGACCAGCCGGCGGAGCTGGTCGATGCCATCTCCTACGTGACGGACCGCGGCTATATGGGCGGCGCCGGAGGGCGCTTCCGGCCGGCGGACCCGGTGACCAGGCTCGAGTACGCCACCGCGGTGGTCAAGCTCTTCGAAAAGCAGAAGGAGCCCCTGGACCTCGGCATAAGTTTCAAGGACCTCGAAAGTGGCGACCCGGGGTTCGAATACGCGAACATCGCGGTTAAGCTGCGCTTTATAGGCGTGCTGCCCGACGGGTCTTTCGGCCCGCGCAAGACCCATCCCACAGTTTCCTGCCTCGCGGGGCTCAACACCGGACTGGGCCTCGACGGGACGGGGAGCCCGGTGGAGAGCGCTCAGGGGCTCTGGCCCGACGGCCCACCTTACGCGGGCCACTCCATAGTGTCGAGCGACCTGCACCTGAAGTACCGCTACACGGGCACGGAGCCGTCCGATCCGTACCCGCGCTCCGAGCTGGCTTACAGCCTGCGCGCGGCGGAGCAGGTCGAGGAGTGGCGCCTCGACTACGTCAGGGAATCGTTCAACCGCCTGAGCTGCCAGAGGCCCGTGACCGGCCCGATGCGGACGCGAGCGCTCGGATGCGCGTTCGCGAAGCTGGGATACCCGTATGTCTGGGGCGGCGAGTCCGACGCGGAGGGCGGGTACGACTGCTCGGGTCTGACCTACTACGTACTGAGGACGGTCCTGGGGATGCCCATGCAGCGAACCGCCGACGACCAGGCCAAGGACGGTCGTTACCCCATGGTCCCCAGGAACGCCTTGCTTCCGGGTGACCCCATCTTCTTCTACAGGGACCCGGTGTCCTCGGACTACATAGGCCACGCCGGGATGTACGTCGGCCTGGGCATGTTCATCCATTCGACGGGGAGCAACGCAGGCGTCAGCGTGGACCACCTCTCGGGGTACTGGAACGACAACTTCGCCTGGGGGAAACGCGTGATACCGGAGGGCGACCCCGAGTCGTTCGACACCTATATACTCCTGTGCAACCCGTCGGGCAGCTCCGCCACCGCGAGGCTCACTTACATGCTGCGTGACGGTCGCCAGGTCGCCGAGCAGAGGAAGCTCAAAGCGTACAGCCGCTCGACGGTGAGGGTCGACGACACCCTGCTGAACGAGGAGTTCTCCACGAAGGTGGAGGCGCTCGAGGGGACTGTCGTCGCCGAGCGCTCCATGTACTTCAAGTACCTGGGGCGCTTTTCGGGCGGACACAGCAGCCCCGGTGCCCCCGCGCCGGCGAGAGACTGGTTCCTCGCCGAGGGCTGCACCGCCTACGATTTCGATACGTACGTACTCATACAGAATCCTGGTGAGGAGGCTTGCGACGTCGCGGTCACGTTCATGAAGTCCGGGGGCAAAACCGTCAGGAAGAGGATCGAGGTGGGACCGTTCTCCCGCTACACGGTGGCCGTAGACGGGGTTCCCGGGATGGAGGAGGCCGAGTTCTCGACGCGCGTGACCTCCGATAGGGAGGTGGTGGTCGAGAGGTCGATGTACTTCGACTACAGGGGTGTCAAGGAAGGACACAACTCCGTAGGCTTGACGGGCCTTTCGCGGAGCTGGTACTTCGCGGAAGGGTACACGGAGGACGCCTTCGACACGTACGTCCTGCTCGCCAACCCGGCCGACACGCCCGCGAGCGTGGTGATGACACTGATGAGCGACGACGGCGAGGTGTCCGACATCGAGTTCGGCATATCGCCGCACGCCCGCCGCACGGTAGCCGTCGACAGGATAAAAGGGTGGACGGACCGCGCCTTCTCCGTGAAGATCCGCTCCAACCTCCCCGTCGCGGCGGAGAGGGCGGTCTACTTCAAGTACCGCGGCCGGGGCGGAGGCCACTGCGCGACCGGCACACCCGAGCCCGGCCTGGAGTGGTTCCTCGCCGAGGGCTATACGGCGGACGAGTTCGACACCTTCATACTGGTGTCGAACCCGTCGCAGACCGCCGCGCGCATCCGGGTGCGCTTCATGCTCGACGGGGGCAGGTTCTCGGACAGGACGTATCGTGTGCCCGCGCGCTCGCGTTATACCATAGAGGTCGATAAACAGCCGGGGCTCACCGCGGAGGAAGTATCGGCTCTTGTAACCTCAAGCGTGCCGGTCGTTGTCGAGCGCTCGATGTACTTCGAGTACCTGGGAAAGCAGGGAGGTTCCTGCTCACCGGCGGTTTCCGGCCCGGGCCGGCTCTGGTACTTCGCGGAAGGGTACACAGGGAGGTAACCGACATCACAGCGGTCACCCACAATAGTTAACATAAAAGTACATTAGTGAACAAAATCAACGAAAGGCACACATGAACAGCTCAAGGAGAAGGTGGCTGTCCACGGGGCTGGCGGTGCTGATGGGCATCCTGGCCCTGGCGCCTGCCGCTCCCGCCGCGGACCCCCGGTCCGGAGGCGCGAGCGACCCGCTCTTCTACTTCAGCGGCACCGGCAGAGCCCACGGCGTGGGAATGTGCATGGACGGAGTCTATTACCGGGCGAAGGAAGGGCAGGGGTACCGCCAGATACTCAGCCACTACTACACAGGCATATCCTTTTCGCGGACCGACGAGAACCGTCCCATCAGGGTGAAGGGGCGCGATGGAGTCGTGCGCACGCTGACGATGAAGGAGTACCTGCGCCACCTGCAGGAGGAGCCGGACAACTATCCCTTCGAAGAGCTGAAGGCGCTGTACGTGGCGGCGCGGACCTATACTCTGTCCTGCATCGCCCGCGGAAAGCACGCCCGCGAGGGTTTCGACGTCTGCTCGAGCGGCGACTGCTGCCAGGCCTTCGACGAGAACAAGGACGTCACCAAGTATCCCAACTGCAACGCGGCGCAGGACGCCACGGCGGGCGAGATAATGACCTACGACGGGCAGCCCATCATAGCAGCCTACTGTGGCTCCTGCGGCGGGCACAGCGAGAACAACGAGGACGTGTGGAATGGAACTCCGATCCCGTACCTGCGGGGAAAGCCGGACCCATACTGCCAGAATTCACCCCGCTACGCGTGGTCAGCGACCTTCCGCAAGTCCGAACTGGAAGCCCGCTTCAACTCTCGCTCGGACACCGCGGTGGGAAGCCTGTCTGCCATCGACCTCTCCGAACGCACGCCCGGGGGCAGGGTCAAGTACGCCCGCATCAGCGGCTCCGGCGGGACGAAGCGCGTGTCCGGGGGCACCCTGCAGGGAATACTGGGATTCCAGAGCACCAAGTTTGACATGGTCCGCCCCAACTTCGACGAGTACATCCTGGTACTGAACCCCAACCCGGAGCCCACCATCGTGACCTTCACATTCATGCGACCTGACGGCACCACCACCGACCACTTCGAGGAGGTCGCCGGTAACGCCAGGTTCACGCTCAAGCTGAACGACTATGTGCAGTTTCAGGAGGTCTCCACACGGGTCGTCTCCGACCTGCCGGTCATCGCCGAGAGGGCCACCTACTTCGACTACCACGGGTCCTTCAGCGGTGGCAGCGGGAGCACCGGCGTCAAAGAGCCCTGCGACAGGTGGTACTTCGCGGAAGGGTACACCGGCGGCAGTTTCGAGACTTACATACTGGTCCAGAACCCGCAGCCGGTGGACGTGTCCTTGCGTTTCACCTTCATGAAGCCGGGAGGTGGAGTGGTAAAGAAGACCGCCAGCGCGCAGGCGTACTCCCGGACCACGGTAATGGTGGACGACGTCCCCGGCCTCGAGGACACCGAGGTGTCCACTCTGGTCGAGTGCACCAGCGGGGACGAGGTGGTGGCAGAGCGCTCGTGCTACTTCGAGCACCAGGGGCGCGTCGGGGGACACAACTCGCCCGGCGCCGCCCAGCCCTCGCTCAGGTGGTACCTTGCCGAGGGATTCACCGGGGGCGGTTTCGACAGCTACATCCTCCTGCAGAACCCTTTGAGCCGGACCGCGCTCGTCGACGCCATCTTCATGAAGGAGAACGGAGAATCGGTCACCAGGACCTGCAGGGTCCCGGCCTTCTCGCGCTACACAATTCACGCAGACGAGGAGCCCGGACTGGAGGATGCCGGGTTCTCATGCGAGCTGGTCTCCCGCAACGGCGTCAGCTTCATCGCGGAGAGGGCGGTGTACTTCGACCGCGGGGCGGGCCAATCGGGGGGGCACGGGAGCATGGGCGTGACGGCGCCCTCTGCGAAGTGGTTCTTCGCCGAGGGATACACGGGGGGCGCCTTCAACACTTTCGTGCTGCTGCAGAACCCCTCCGCGAAGACCGCCCGCGTGAGGCTCACATTCAGCAGGCCCTCCGGCGCGAGCGTGCGCTGCGAGTACGGTATCAAGGGCCGTTCGCGGTTCACGGTCCACGTGGATGAGCTGGAAGGACTGGCTGACGCCGAGGTCGCCACTACCGTCCAGTCGACGAACGGTGTCAAGGTCGTGGCAGAGCGCGCGGTCTACTTCAACTATACCGACGGCTACTGCCTGCGCGGCGGCGGGCACGACACGGCAGGTGTCACCGGGCCCTCGACGTGCTGGTACTTCGCGGAAGGATACACCGGCTTCTGAAGCCGGCGTGGATGACGAGGCAGGTACCGATGAGAAGCCCCCGCCCTTTCAGGCGCGAACCGGAAGCGGCGGGCATCACGCACCTCGACGTCAACAACAAGTCGCTGGCGCTGCTCATCCTGTTCGTACTCACCGCGCTCTCGCTGCAGT
>JAGUWJ010000038.1 GCA_020062425.1 Actinomycetota bacterium | reverse complement strand
CAGATGTACCTGGACGACGACTACTTCACGGACCCGGAAAATAAAAAAATATTCGCCCTCTTAAAGGAATTCCCGGCCTGTGACGAAGAAAACCTTGTTGCCGAGTATGATTGCTTTATCAGGGGGATACTCGATCAACTGGGGGAGGAAGAGACCCGCGCCAGGTTGTCAGGTCTGCTCGTCGAACCACCACCTGAGAGCGCTCCGGGGTATGAAAGTAAGGTTTTCGAGGCTCTCAAGTTGAATTTCTTCAAGAGGGAGAAGCGGCGTATCGAGTTCGAGACCAGCAAGGTGGACCCCAGGCTGGAGCCGAAGAAGTACGAGGCGCTGTGCGCTCGCCTGCTAGATATCCAGCAGGTCATCAGGGAACAGTTTCCCTATGACCACACGTGACACCAGCCACCCTGTGTGGCCTGCGAGGCGGTGACGTCTTACACATGGCTGAGGACTGGAAAGACCTCGACTTCGATGAAGTGCGCGAGCTTGCCACATGGGGCAAGGAGCGGGGCTTTCTGACGACCGACGAGATAGTGGAACGGCTGAAGACCGTCGAGCTGACGCCCGACCAGGTCGACAGCGTATTCGTGCTGCTCTCCGACATGGGCATCGAGATAACCGACGAGGCCGTGGAGGAGATAAAAGAGGAGATGGAGGCGGGCGGTGACCGGACCGGAAGGGGCAAGTCCGCCGAGGTACTGGACCTCTCGGTGCAGCCCGCCACCAACGACCCCGTCCGCATGTACTTGAAGGAGATCGGCAAGGTCCCCCTGCTGACCGCCGAGCAGGAAGTCTCGCTGGCGAAGCGCATCGAGGCCGGCGAGGAAGCGTCAGCGCGCCTCGCGTCCGAAGAGAAGCTGAGCGCCTCCGAGACGGCCCGCCTGCAGGCTGTCGAGGCCGACGGGCTTGTGGCCAAGAAGAAACTGGTGGAGGCAAACCTGCGCCTGGTGGTGAGCATCGCCAAGAGGTACGTGGGACGCGGCATGCTGTTCCTGGACCTCATCCAGGAGGGGAACCTCGGTTTGATCCGAGCGGTCGAGAAGTTCGACCACGGCAAGGGATACAAGTTCAGCACCTACGCCACCTGGTGGATAAGGCAGGCTATAACCAGGGCCATCGCCGACCAGGCCAGGACGATACGCATCCCGGTGCACATGGTGGAGACCATCAACAAGCTGGTACGCGTGCAGCGCCAGCTACTACAGGACCTGGGGCGCGAGCCTCTGCCGGAGGAGATAGCCGACGAGATGGAGCTGTCGCCGGAGAAGGTCCGCGAGATACTGAAGGTCAGCCAGGAGCCCGTATCGCTGGAAACCCCCATCGGCGAGGAGGAGGACAGCCACCTGGGGGACTTCATCGAGGACTCCGGGGCGGTTGTCCCGGTGGACGCCGCCGCCTTCAAGCTGCTTCAGGAGCAGCTTGAGGAGGTCCTGGACGACCTGAACACGCGCGAGAAACGGGTCATCCAGCTCAGGTTCGGCCTGCTGGACGGCCAGCCCCGCACCCTGGAGGAGGTCGGGCGGGTGTTCGGGGTGACCCGCGAGCGAATCCGCCAGATCGAGTCGAAGACCCTGAGCAAGCTCCGCCACCCCTCCCGCAGCGGACGCCTCCGCGACTACATCGAGGACTAACAGCGGGGACAAGTCCCCGCTGTTAAGCAGGATTGCGGGACTCTTCGGTAAATCTATCATCTGCAATCAGAAACCTGCTGGGAGGGATGCTTCATGTGCGCAGAAGCTTATCACGAACCGGTGGACCTCCTACCGGAGGAAGCCAGGGACTACCACCGCGCCATCGTCTCCATGATCGAGGAGCTGCAGGCGGTAGACTGGTACCACCAGCGCATCAAGGCGACCAAAGACAAGGAGCTCAAGAAGATACTGGAGCACAACCGCGACGAGGAGAAAGAGCATGCCTCCATGCTCCTGGAGTGGCTGCGGCGCCGCGACGATGCCTTCAGCAAGGAGCTGAAGGACTACATGTTCACCGAGGGCGACCTCACGGAGATGGAGGAAGGTTGACGAAAAAGGCGCCCGACCGCGAACGACTCGAGGCGCTCTACGAAAAGTACAACCGCCGGGATTACGTACACCCGGACCCGCTGGAGTTCCTGTACGACTACCCCTCCCTGGACGACCGGGAGATAGTCGCACTCATCGCGTCCACCCTGGCGTACGGCAGGGTAATCCTCATACTGCGCAGCGTAGGTGATGTCCTCGAGAGCATGCAGCCAAGCCCTTACAAATTCGTGCGCGACTCGTCCGAGAAGGCGCTGCTCGGCGCCTTCACCGGCTTCAAGCACCGGTTTACCACCGGGGAACAACTGGGAGGCCTGCTGGTAGGCGTCAAACACGTGCTCGAAAGATACGGCTCGCTCAACGCATGTTTCCTTGAAGGATGCGACCAGGACGAGGATACAGTCGTACCTTCGCTCTCACGTTTCACGACCGAACTTGACGCTGCCAGTACCTGCGACTGCGGATTCATGCTCCCCGATCCGGGGCGGAAGAGCGCCTGCAAACGGCTGAACCTGTTTCTAAGATGGATGGTGCGAAAGGACCGCGTCGATCCGGGAGGCTGGGAGGGAGTGCCGGCCTCAAAGCTGGTGGTGCCGCTCGACACCCACATGTACAGGACCGGCCTGGCGCTCGGGTTCACTTTGCGAAAGAGCGCGGACCTGCGCGCAGCGCTGGAGATAACGGAAGGGTTCCGCGGGATTGCGCCCGATGATCCCGTGCGGTACGATTTCGCCCTGACACGCCTGGGGATAAGGGAAGACGCGTCCCTGGCGGAGTTTCTGACCGCCAGTTGACACAGCACAATGACCTCTGAACTGGCGGCCCGTATCCTTTCGGAGAGCATTGGGGAGTCGTACGAGGAGGGACAATGGCAGACATAAAAGGATTGAAGACGGAGACAAACCTCCTGACCGCTTTCGCGGGTGAGTCGCAGGCGCGTAACCGCTATACCTACTTCGCCAGCCAGGCCCGTAAAGACGGGCTCATGCAGATAGCGGCGATATTCGAGGAGACCGCCAGCCAGGAGAAAGAGCACGCCAAGCGGTTCTTCAAGTTTCTCCAGGGAGGCGCAGCGGAGGTGTCGGCGTCTTTTCCAGCCGGGGTCATCGGTACCACCGCCGAGAACCTGAAGGCCGCCGCCGGCGGCGAGAACTACGAGTGGACCGAGATGTACCCCGGGTTCGCGGCGGTCGCCCGCGAGGAGGGGTTTGAGGACATAGCCAAGGTCTACGAGGCCATTTCGGTAGCCGAAAAGCAGCACGAGAAGCGCTACCTGGGCCTGCTCGCCAATGTAGAGTCGGGGACCGTCTTCCAGAAGCCCGAGACTGTCGTCTGGCGCTGCCTTAATTGCGGCTACCTGCACGAGGGCCCGGAGGCGCCGGCATAGTGCCCGGCCTGCGCGCATCCTCGAGACTACTACGAGCTCCTGGCGGAGAACTGGTAGGGTCGGTCCGCGTTCCCAGAACAGCAAGGAGTGCAAGGAGTTCCGTGTGGCATAAGGCTGACCCGTTGGCGCCGGCGCCTCTGTTTTAGAGGTTCGCAATAGGAAATCCACGAGCCCTGTCGAAAGTACATCCCGTGACAGCGAAGGAAACAACATCTGCCTTTGCCGGACAGTCTCCGGCAGGGAAGGGGGAGTCATGGCGGAGAGGTTACAGGTATACGAGTGCGAGGTGTGCGGGAACATAGTAGAGGTCTTCAGAGGCGGCAAGGGAGAGCTGGTCTGCTGCGGCGAGCCTATGAAGCTGCTGGAGGAGAACACCACCGATGCCGCGGTGGAGAAGCACGTGCCGGTCGTGGAGAAGGTCGAAGGCGGGATAAAGGTCAAGGTCGGCAGCGTAACGCACCCCATGACCGAGGAGCATCATATCGAGTGGATCGAGGTCCTGGGCCCGGACATGACTTACGTAGCGTTCCTGCAGCCCGACATGGAGCCCGTGGCGTTCTTCCCCGTACCGGGGACAGGGCTCACCGCGCGCGAGCACTGCAACCTGCACGGCCTGTGGAAGGCCTGACCCGGTATGCTGACCGAGCGGATGGAGGGGAAACTCAACGCTCAGCTCAACGCCGAGATGTACTCTGGGTACCTCTACCTTTCCATGGCCGCCTTCTACGAATCCATCGACATGCCGGGGTTCGCGAGCTGGATGCGGGTGCAGAGGTTGGAGGAGCTGACGCACGCGCTCCGGTTCTTCGACTACGTCGTGGATTCCGGCGGTCGGGTGCGGCTGAGCCCGATAGAGGCGCCACCGTTCGAGTGGGACGGCGCCCTGGGGGCGTTCGAGGCCGCGCTGGCTCACGAGAGGAGGGTGACCGGTCTGATAAACGACTTGGTCGAGGTGGCGGAGGAAGAGAAGGACGATGCCTCGCTGGAGTTCCTGGAGTGGTTCGTACATGAGCAGGAGGAAGAAGAGGAAACCGCGGAGAAGGTCGTAGGCCTGATCAAGGCCGCGGGGGATTCCGCGGACGAGCTGGAGAAGCTGGACGGGGAGCTGGCCCTGCGCACTTGAGGCTCCACGGTGTCGCGCCGGACCCTGTCTGAACTGGGGGTAGAGGACCATGAGTGAGCCTTTCGAGGCGGTTAAGGTGAGCGAGCACGTCTACTGGGTGGGCGCCATCGACTGGGGTATAACGGATTTTCACGGGTACTCGACGAAGCGGGGCTCGACCTACAACGCATACCTGATCGTCGCAGACGACATAATACTGATCGATACCGTGAAGGCACCCTTCAAGGCTGAACTGCTCTCCAGGATCTCATCCGTAACCGACCCCAAGAACATCAGGTACATAATCTCCAACCATTCGGAGATGGACCATTCAGGCTCGCTTCCGGGCGTCATCGCCGAAGTCCAGCCCGAGACGGTGTTCGCCTCGCCGAAAGGTGTGGAGGCGCTCGGAGCGCATTTCCACATGGACACCGAGATCGTGCCGGTCAAAGACTCGAATGAGCTGAAGCTGGGAGGCCTGAGCCTGAAGTGCTTCGAGACGCGCATGCTGCATTGGCCGGACAGCATGATCACGTACGTGCCCGAGGACAAGCTCCTCTTCTCGCAGGACGGTTTCGGAATGCACCTGGCCGCCAGCGACAGGTTCGCGGACGAGATACCCGAGAGCAAGATACTGGAGGAGGGCACTAAGTACTACGCCAACATCCTCCTGCCGTACAGCCCGCTCATATTGAAGCTGCTGGAGAGGGTCGCCGGGCTGGGAGTCGAGATAGACGTCATCTGCCCGGACCACGGGCCCATCTGGCGCGAGGACCTGGGCAAGATACTGGGGCTCTACGAGCAGTGGGCGAAGCAGGAGCCCACCGACAAGGTGGTCATCGTGTACGACACCATGTGGGGGAGCACCGACATGATGGCCAGGGCCATCTCCGAGGGCGCGGAGGCCGAGGGCTCGAAAGTCGAGGTGATGTCGCTCAAGTCGCATGACCGGAGCGAGGTGGTGACGGAACTGCTCGACGCGGGCGCGCTGGTGGTGGGCACACCCACCATAAACAACGGCATGTTCCCCACCGTCGCTGACGTCCTCACCTACATCAAGGGGCTCAAGCCCAAGAATCTCATCGGCGCGGCTTTCGGTTCCTACGGCTGGAGCGGCCAGGGCTCCAAGCTGGTCAACTCCATGCTGGAGGAGATCAAAGTGGAGTTGGTTAGCGAGCCGGTCGCGGCGAAGTACGTTCCCACCGACGCGGACCTGCTCGAGTTCCGCGCACTGGGCTCGACTGTGGCGAAGCGGCTGAAGGAGGTTGTCCAGGGTGGCCGATGATATCGGGCTCGACACCAAGGCGCTATGGAGCCTTAGCTACGGAATATACATAGTGACCTCCTGCAGCGGGGGGCGGTCGAACGGCCAGATATGCAACACGGTCACACAGGTCTCGGCTGAGCCGCCCCGAGTGCTCGCGGCGATAAACAAGGATAATTTCACCCACAAGTTCATCGAAGAGAGCGGGGTTTACGCCGTCTCCGTTCTTGAGGAGAACACGCCGATGCCGTTCATCGGGCGGTTCGGCTTCAAGACCGGCAGGGAGACCGACAAGCTCACCGGCGTAGAGCAGGTCGAGGGCTCGACCGGGTGCCCCTGCGTGACCGAGAACGCGATCTCGATATTTGAGGCGAAGGTGTTCGCGACGGTCGACGTGGGGGCCCACACCGTATTCGTCGGTGACGTGGTGAGCGGCAGGGTTCTGAAGGAGGGAAAGCCGCTGACCTACACGCAGTACCACGCAAACAAGGGCAAGGCGCCCAAGAACGCGCCGACCTACAGGCCGCCGGAGAAGGCGGAGGAGAAGAAAGGGGACCCATCGATGAAGAGGTACGTCTGCAACGTGTGCGGTTACATCTACGACCCCGAGGAAGGGGATCCCGACAGCGGCGTTGCCCCGGGCACGGCGTTCGAGAACCTGCCGGACGACTGGGTGTGCCCAGTCTGCGGCGCGGAGAAGGACGAGTTCTCGCCCGAGGACTGAACGCGTCTTAGACATCCGCATAGCGAGAAGGAGCGCTCCGGGTGCGCAAGCGGCCCGGAGCGCCTGATGTCGGTCCGGGGATAAGGTCGTACCGAGCGGAGGGATGATGGCCACCAGGGAGATAGTCAAGATAGACGAGAACCTGTGCGACGGCTGCGGCCAGTGCGTCATCGCCTGCGCCGAAGGAGCAATAAAGATCGTAGGCGGCAAAGCGAAGCTCGTGAGCGACACATACTGCGACGGCCTGGGGGCGTGCCTTGGCGAGTGCCCCCAGGGCGCTATAACCATCGAGAAGAGAGAGGCGGCTGAGTTCGACGAGGAGGCCGTCAAGGAGCACCTGGCCCGCGAAGAGCTGGTTGAGGCCCCGCAGGCGTGCCCCGGTTCGGCTGCCCGTTCGATCGAGCGCTGCGAGATACTGGACATGGAGGGCGAGCGGGGGGAGGGTGCGGCCGTCCCCTCCAGGCTCGGAAACTGGCCGGTGCAGTTGAAGCTGGTGCCGCCGACGGCGCCTTACCTGCAGGGTGCGGACCTGCTGATAGCTGCGGACTGCGTCCCGTTCGCCTTCGCCGATTTCCACCGGAGGTTCCTGGGGGACAAGGTGCTGTTGATAGGCTGCCCGAAGCTTGACAGCGCGGAGTTCTACCGCCAGAAGTTGGCTCAACTCTTCATACAGAACGACATCCGCTCGATCGAGGTCGTCTACATGGAGGTGCCCTGCTGCTTCGGGATGGTCCACCTGGTGCACGAGAGCATCAAGGAGTCGGGGAAAGAGATCCCCCTGAAGCTCACCAAGATAGGCATAAACGGGGAGATCCTGGAGACCATGGACGTGAACACGGGTGTTGATGCCTGATGGCCGACACGATATGCCCGGGGCAGAACACGCTCTTCTGGAAGCCGGAGGACCTGTTCGAGACGCCGTGCCCGATATGCGCCCACATGGTCGAGTTCTTCAAGGATGACGTATCGCGAAAGTGCCCGAACTGCGCCTACAAGTTCCCGAACCCGCGCCTGGACATGGGATGCCTCGAGTGGTGCCCTTACGCCGACAAGTGCGCAGCCGCGATCGCGGAGGGGCGTCCCGCCGGGTACGACAATGCCGAGGGGGATGAAAAGTGAACGTTGTGAGCTACGGGGAACAGCCGGTCCAGGAGACGCCGCACGCCGTGGACGTGCGCAAGATGTTCGAGAGCGAGCACGTCCAGGTCATGGAGATAAAGCTCCTGCCGGGCGAGGGCTTGAAGAAGCACATCACGCCGGTCGACGTCTTCTTCTACGTGGTCGAGGGAGCCGGTACCGTGGAGATCGGTGACGAGCAGGTGGACGTCTCGACCGACCAGCTCATCGAGAGCCCCAAGGGGATACCGCACCGACTCTTCAACGACGGGCAGGGCCTCTTCCGTTTCCTGGTGGTGAAGACCCCCAAGCCGACCGAGTCCGCTCGCCTTCTTTGAGGATGGGCGCGGCGCGGCGTCTCGTTGCCGCCGCAACGCACCTTCTCTATAATTGGACTTCGTTACTGCGGATCTGAGCCTCTCCCCGGTAGCTCAATCGGTAGAGCAGCTGGCTGTTAACCAGCGTGTTGCAGGTTCGAGTCCTGCCCGGGGAGCCACTCTTACTGAGTGAAAGGTATCCCGTGCATGGACTCGAACCTGCAGCCAAGGGCGCCGCGGAGCGGCTGCGCTCATGT
>JAGUWJ010000060.1 GCA_020062425.1 Actinomycetota bacterium | reverse complement strand
GGGAGAAGACCTTGGTACCCTTGGAGTCTTCGGTGCCCAGGCTTGCGTACCATTCCGAGCCCTTGACGATGATCTCGGGCACGTTGGCCCAGGTTTCGACGTTGTTGAGGACCGTGGGCTTGTCGTAGAGGCCTCTTTCTACCGAACGGATGTATTTGGCGCGAGGTTCGCCCACATCGCCTCCCACGGAGCGCATCAGGGCCGAAGACTCGCCACACACGAAAGCGCCGCCACCGCGGCTGATCTTGATGTCAAAGGCGAAGCCGCTGCCCAGGATGTTGTCGCCCAGCAGGCCCTTCTCGCGCGCCGCCTCGAGGGCGGAAGTCAGGTTCTTGACCGCAAGGGGATACTCGTCACGAATGTAGACATAGCCCGTGTGCGCGCCCATTGCGAGGGCTCCGATGATCATGCCCTCGATAACCGAATGCGGGTCCCCTTCCATTATCGAACGGTCCATGAAAGCACCCGGATCGCCTTCGTCGCAGTTGCACATCACGTAGCGGACATCGCTGTCCACGGCCACGCAGGAGCGCCACTTGGTCCCGGTGGGAAAGCCGCCGCCGCCGCGTCCGCGCAGGCCGGAATTCTCTATCTCGGTGATGATATCGTCCGGTTTCATCCCCAGCGCCTTGACCAGCCCTGTATAACCTCCCGCCACGATGTAGTCGTCGATGTTGGTCGGGTCGATCGCACCAATGTTCCTCAGCGCGATGCGGTGCTGGTGCTTGTAGAACGGGATCTCGCTGTACTCGGCTGTCATCTCCGACGTGGTCTTGTCCTTGTAGATGAGCCGCTCGATGATCTCGCCGCCCTTGATGGTTTTTTCCACGATCTCGGCCACATCTTCGGGCTTGACCTTGAGGTAGAGGATACCCTGCGGCTGGAGCGCCACCAGTGGCCCGTTCTCGCAGTAGCCGTGGCAACCCGTGGTCTTGATAGCGATATTCACGTCCAGCTCGAGCCCTTGTTCTTCAATGATGTCGCTGAAGGCCTCGGCCACGGGCCTGGCACCGTTGGCCTGGCATCCGGTGCCGAAGCACACCAGTATGGTGGGAAGATCGGCCTTGACCTCTGCCGCTATCTCCTGCCGGTAACCTTCCAGCTGCTCGATAGAGTTGATGGCTGCCATGTCCCTAACTCCCCGCCCGTTTCTTGACGATGTCCATGATCTTTGAGGAGCGGGTCTGCCCGTGATATTCCTCGTCTATCAGGGTCAACGGCGCCATTGCGCAGGCCCCCACGCAGTTGACGCATTCCAACGTGAACTCTCCATCCGCCGTGGTGCCGTCGCGTTTAACCTTTAGCTCCCGCTCCAGCGTCTCCAGGATCTGCGGTGCTCCCTTGAGATGGCAGGCCGTACCCGTGCAGACCTTGATGGTGTGCCTGCCGCGCGGGGTGAGCGAAAGGGCTTTGTAGAAGGTGCCCATGGCGTAGATCTTGCTCTCCGGGACCTCCATGACCTCGCTCAAACGGCGCATGCCCTCCTCGGGGACATAGTGGAATTCCCGCTGGAAGTCCTGCAGGATGGCCAGCAGTGATTCCTCCGACCTCTCGTAACGGTCTATTATGCGGTCAAACCGAGTCAAGTCCGTCATGCGATCAATCCTCTTCGCTGAGCTTCACTAGTTTCTCGTATTCCATCCTGGTACGCTCCTGGATGGAATCGATGTCCTCAGAGCCAAGGTGACGGAAGCGCCCCTGTCCCTCGATATATTCCCGCACGGGCAGGATAGGATGCGGCCTGTAGGTGAGGCTGTATTCCCCGTGTTCGTATTCGTAGAGCGGGAATACGCAGGTGTTCACGGCCAGGCGTCCGTACTTGATGGCCTCCTCCGACGGGATGCGCCATCCCGTCGGGCATACCGACAGGATATGCAGATAAGCCGGGCCCTCGATGGCGGCGGCCTTCTCGACCTTGTCCATGAGGTCGAAGGGAAAACTGGGGCAGGCCGTGGCCACGTAGGGGATATTATGGGCGATGGCGATCTTGGGCATATCCTTCTTCTGCGTGTACTGGCCCTTGGATACCTTGCCGGCCGGGCTGGTGGTGGTGCTGGCACCCCAGGGAGTGGAGCTGGAGCGCTGGATGCCGGTATTCATGTATGCCTCGTTGTCATAGCACACGTAGATCATGTCGTGCCCGCGCTCGAGGGCTCCGGAAAGCTGGCCCATTCCGATATCAGCCGTGGCGCCGTCACCGCCCATGGCCACGAAGTTGATCTTTTTCGGGGGCAGCTTACCCTTGCGCATCATGGCCTTCATGCCGGACTCGCAGCCGCTGATGACGGCCGACGCGTTCTCGAAGGCCACGTGTATCCAGGGCACCTCCCAGGCCGTCGTGGGCAGCGGCGAGGATACGATCTCCATGCAGCCCGTGGCCATGGCCACTATGGTATTGCGTCCCAGGGCTTTCATGACCAGTCGGACGGCCAGCGCTTCGGCGCAGCCCTGGCAGGCGCGGTGGCCCGAGGTGAAATACTCGCCCTTTTCAACCAGTCTCGCCGAGAAAACAGAGAACTTGTCCATGCCTTGCTCCTCACCCACGCAGACCGTAGAACGTGAACCCGGCAACGTCGCCCTCGGCGGACTTGGCCTTTCCTCCGAGGATGATCGCTTTGAAATCTTCCACGGTCACGTCCCTGCTCGCCAGCCCCGCTACATAATTTACGACCACCGGCGCCTGCGGGCTGTTGCACAGGGCGCTCCTCAGCTCCAGGGCGACAGGGCCGCCCGGGCCGCCGAAACTTATGGCGCGGTCCAGCACGATCAGGGTGTGCTTGCCGGCCGCCGCCCTGTAGAGATCATCGAACGGGAACGGACGCCACAGCCGGATCTTGATGACCCCGACCTTCTCTCCCTGCTCCCTCAGTTCGTCCACGGCCGCCATGGCCGTCTCGCCAAGCGAACCCATGGTCACAATGCAGTATTCGGCATCGTCCGCCCGGTAGGTCTCGACCGGATGATATTGTCGTCCGGTTACGGCAGCCCACTCCTCCCATGCTTTCACGCAGGTGGCGTAGGAATCCACAAGGGCCCGTTCGCGGGTCATCTGCGCTTCCGAGTATATCTCGGGCATGGCGAAACAGCCCATGGAAACCGGGTTGTCCGGGTGGAGGGGCTTTTCCATCCTGAATTCAGGTATGTACCGCTTGATCAGCTCATCGTCCTCGAAATCAACGGGCTCGATCATGTGAGTCATTATGAAACCGTCGATGTTCAAGGCCACCGGCAGCCGCACCGCGGGGTCCTCGGCCACGCGGAAAGCCCAGAACACGTGATCGTAGGCCTCCTGGCCGTTCTCAACGAATACGTGTATCCAGCCGCCGTCGCGCACCATCATGGTATCGGAATGATCGTTCCAGATGGACAACGGCGCGGACAGGGAGCGGTTGGCCAGGGCCATTACTACGGGCAGCCGCATGGCCGAGGCGATGAAGAATATCTCCGCCATCAGTGCCAGCCCCTGCGAGCTGGTGGAGGTGAAGGTCCGGGCTCCCACGGCGGCCGCGCCGCAGCATACGCTCATGGCCGAATGCTCGCTCTCCACCGGCACGAATTCCGCGTCCAGATGCGCGTCGGCCACCATTTCGGAGAGGTGCTCTACGATATGGGTCTGCGGGGTGATGGGGTAAGCGCTTATTAGATCGCAGTCCGCCTGTCCTACCGCCTCCGCAATGGCCAGCGATACCTCTATTCCCTTGCGTTCCTTAGCCATATCAGAATTCCTCGATTACCACGGATATGCAGCCTACCGGACATTCCCTGGCGCAGATGCCGCACCCCTTGCAGTACTCCAAGTCGGCCTCGAAATACCCGTCCTCCGACTGCTTGATGGCCACGTCCGGACAGTACAGCCAGCAGACGCCACAGCGGATGCACTGGTCCTTGTCGACCACCGGCCGGAGCGAACGCCAGGTGCCGGTCTTGTACTCACTGGAGCTGCCGTGCTCGCTGACCGCCGCCCCTATTTCAAGGTCCTGCCATCTTATCTCGTCCATCGGTCTGGCCACGTCTGCCTACTCCTTTATAACCAGTTCATTGTAGGCCCTTTCCAGGGCCTTCATGTTCTTCTCTCCCAGCTTGGGCCCGAAGCGGTCCAGCATGGGCCCACGGATATCGTCGATCCCGAACAGGCCGGTCGCCTTGATGACCGCGCCCATCATGGTGGTGTTCACGATGACCCGTCCGAGCTCTTCCTGCGCGATCTGGTCAGCGTTGACGATACCGACACGACAGTTGAATTGGCACGAATCCATTATCTCCTCATAGGATCTTTTGGAATTGATGATAAGTATCCCATCCGGCTTCAGGCCCTCGACCAGATCGATCAAAGTCAAGAGCCCCGAGTCGAGAACGACCACAACATCGGGCTCGTATACCTTGGCGCGGGCGAGGATCCTTTTATCGTCAACCCTGCAAAAAGCAACGACCGGGGCGCCCCTGCGCTCGGGCCCGAAACTCGGGAAGGCCTGGGCGTATTTGCCTGTGCCGATAGCCGCTACGGCGATCAGCTCGGCCGAGGTGACGGCTCCCTGCCCGCCTCTCCCGTGAAACCTTATCTCCAGCATGCAAGCTCCCGTTTGACAACTCTGTCTTCTGTCCTATTTCGGTTTCGTGTTCGTGACAGTATAAGCAATCTTCTTCAACTCCTTCAATACCAGGAGGATCCGCGCTCGCCTGCTACGTTACCATTCTGATAGAAGCTGGCGACAGGGACTCGTGGTCTCAGGGGTCTGACATTGCGTACGCTGCGTGGTGGTGTCGGAGGACAGACACAACGATCACCCACAGGCTGGAAGGTATGATTCAACTCTGAAGATGTTCGTTGCCGCTTACTCACCAGACGGTACGGCATGTTTCTCAAAGAATGCAACCGTCTGGTCCTTCGATATCTCCCCGGCCGCGACCCCCAGGCAGAATACCTTCAGCTCATCATTAGAGACATCGAGACGCATCCCGTTTACATTCAGAAAGACTTCAGCGGCGACAACCGCTACGCGCTTGTTTCCGTCGAAGAATGGGTGGTTCTTGCAGATATGAAACAGGTATGCAGCCGCCATCGCAGGGATGCTCTTGTGAAGGAACTTTCCGGCGATACCGGCTGTAGGCATGGACACCGCGCTTTCGAGGAGGCCCTGGTCCGCTACACCCGGCATCCCGCCGAACTCCTCTGTCATTCGATCATGAATTGACAGGATGTCCTCGATCGAAAGGAATACCGGCTCAGGTCTCACGATTCTGCCAGTTCCTTGAGCATCTCGCCGCGCTCACCCACGATACGGTCGAGATGCCGCTTCAGTTCCTCTGAATCCACACGGCAGGGATTCACGGGTGTGATGACGATAGACCCGTTGCTGACCGTTACCTGGACCTCCTTCCCTTCCTCCAAACCCACCATTTCCATCAGCGGAAGGTCCAGGATGATAGCGTTGCTGTTCCCCACCTTCTGGAGCCTTTTCACCATCGCTCTCACCTTCTTCAAAATCGTTATAACATTATTATAACCATTTTACTGACACGGTCAACCGGAAAACCCGCCTGCAAGGTATAGAGCCACTTTGACATTGCGTACTGGATTTGGTGGTGTCGGAGGGGGGACACAATCTTTTGCACACGGCTGGAGGAGTTGATAAACGTTCGTTAATCCACTCTTTCCCATACTGCGCCACGTCCGTGGCCAGAGAGTCGAACAAGGCCCTCTGCTTTCATTTGTTGCAGGACCTTCTTGATCAGTTGCTCGCTCACAGACGGTAGCTGCGCTCGGATTTCCGAGAGCGCGAACTTGCCTTCAGTACCGTTAATCACTTCACGGACAATCTCTGTCTTGCCGGGTCCTGCCTCCCTTGACTCAACAGCCTGTGCAAACTCGCGATAGGCGTGATTCACGATAAAGAGGAAGTAGTTCCACCATGGTAAGACGTCGTAGGTCGATTCGTGCCAGCCCAGTGAACTGTCGTGCAGACTCCGGTAATAGCTGTCCTTGTTCTCTTCGACCAGCCGTTCGAGGCTTATGTATCTCGCCACTGCGAATCCGTTCTCCTCCAGGAGCAACGTCGTCATCAATCGTGAGACCCGGCCGTTCCCGTCCCGGAAGGGATGGATACAGAGCAGGTCCAGCACGAAAGAGGCGATGAGCAGCAGTTCCGGATGTAATCCCCTTTCTGCTGCTTCAAAGTACTCCTCACATAGTTCTCGAACGGCACCCGGAGTTTTCCTGGCGCCCGTAGGCACAAAGCGGACCACCCGCTCGCCGTTCGGCCTTAATTCGATGATCTCATTGTCCTTGCTCTTCCACTTTCCCGCGTCCCCAGACATGCCACCCTGGGCGAGGGAATGCATCCGCAGAATCGTCTTCGGAGATATTTCTATCGGTCTACGGCTGGTGAATATCCAGTCCAACGCGCTTTTGTATCCAGCAATCTCCTCTTCGGGTCTGTCCTTTGGCCTTGCGTTACCCAGGACTAGAGGTCTCAGACGGCCTGCACCGACAGTAACGCCCTCTATCCTGTTAGAAGACTCCACGCTCTGCACGATTGCCTGGTCTCGCAGTGCCTTGAGGACCTCGGGCTTCTGTCTGATCCAGAGATCCTGCTTGCCACGCGCTTCCATGCATGAAGCCAGGAGCCAGCTGGTTCCCAGCGGGACCTTCATATCCGTGAGCTCTTTCTCTTTGAACGACGACACGCAGCATCCCTTCCGTTTGTAGCTATATAATAGCTTATATTTAGCCAATTAGCCAATAGCCTCTGGGATAGTCAGATTGAGCCAGCAACTCTGACTTTGCGTACACTACGTGGTGGTGTCGGAGGACCGACACAATCTTTTGCACACGGCTGGACGAGTGGATTCAGCTTTAGGAACATCTGTCTACTGAACTCGGCCCCTACCGTGTCAACGAGGTCATTCTGACTCCATATTCAACACTGATGCCGATAACGGTATAGTGGAATCCAGAGAAACTGGACGAGCATGACGACCATTCGCGGGTACTGATTGACCTCAGGAGTTCTCATGTACGTTGGGGTTTTCGCAGACATCGAGGGGAGTTTCGGCATCTGGCGGATGCGCCAGTGCCGTATGGGAACCAGGGAATGGCAATACGGTCGGGCATGTCTGACCGAGGATGTAAACCAGGTCATACGCGGGGCTTATGACGGGGGCGCAACACGGGTGCTGGTCAAGGACACACACGAGGTAGGATTCAATTGCCTGGTGAAGGAACTTGACCCCAGAGCCGAATACCTGGGTGGCCACTACGTCAAGCCCTCCCTCTACGGCGACATCGTCGGAATCGACCTGGTCCTCTACGTGGCAATCCATGCCGCATCGGGAACACCGGATGCTTTCTTTCCCCACACGCATTACGGCGTCTTCTCAGAATTGAGGCTTAACGGCGTCCCAGTCGGCGAGATGGACATCTACGGGGGCTACCTGGGAGAACTGGGCATCCCAATCGGTTTCGTCTCCGGAGAGGACGTTGCGGTGAACCAGGCTCTGCTGACGCTGCCCTGGGCCAGAGCGGTGGTGGTTGATAAGGAAAAGTCCGCCTATACGTCAGGCGAGAAAAGCCTCACGTACCTGGTCGAGGGGAGGGAACTACTGCGCTCGACCGCTGCGGAGGCCGTGCGTCACGCTTCGGAGATGAAGCCTCTTGTCCTGAAGGGCCCCCTGCATTTCGAAGCGGTGTTTCGCACTGAAGAGCTGGCCCGCAAGTACAACACCTGGGACTTCCCAAGGCAAGGTGCTACAGTTTCATGGGATGCCTCCGACATGCTCGAAGGCTTTGACAAACTGAACCGCCTGGTCTTCATCCCCAGGTGGTCCTACCCGGCCCGCCGCCCCATGGCCTTCGCCATGCGCAATTACTATCGCATCAAGAATACATATTTTGCTCCGAAGCCCGATCCGGAGGGAGCTTCTTTTTCTGTGCACGACAGCAGGTGACCAAAACGACTTGTCGTTGACTACAGTACTTTCTAAAGAAGCTTTGATATTTCGTACGCTACGTGGTGGTGTCGGAGGACCGACCCGTCTTAACCCCCACAGGCTGGAAGGAAGGATTCAGCTCTAGGAACGTTCGTTAACAAGCTACAGGCGCAGCATTCGCTCGACAGGGAGCAGGGCCCGCGCACGGATATCCTCGGGGACCACAACCCGGGGTTCCAGGGTTTCCGGGGCCCGTAAGACCTTCGGGAGCGTAATCAGCTTCATGTTCGGGCACAGCGGCTCATTCGCCGTAGAGTAAAACGACTTACCAGGCGCACCGCATGTCAACGGGTAAACCATACCCGCCTCTGTGGCAATGATGAATTCGCCTGCGTTTGATTCGAGGGCGGTGGAGATCATCCCAGAAGTGCTCGTCACATGGTCCGCCAGCGATATTACTTCCCGAGTACACTCCGGAAGAGAGATGACTTCCGCTCCGGGATGATTCGCGAGCGCCTCCCTGACATCGTCCGCGCTGATACCCTGGTGGACGTGGCAGAACCCATCCCAGGGGATTATCTTCTTGTCCGGCAGATGACCCGCCACATAGGCTGCCAGATTCCTGTCCGGCAGAAACAGGATCTCATCTGCATCGATATCCCGGCAGACACCTACCGCGTTTGAAGACGTGCAGCAGTAGTCGCTCTCCGCTTTCACGGCAGCAGTAGTATTGACATAGGAGACGACGGTTGCATTCGGGTGCTGCTTCTTTACCCGTATGACATCGTCCACCGGCGCCATGTCCGCCATAGGGCATCCCGCCCGGATTTCTGGCAGGAGCACGATCCTGTCCGGATTCAGAATGGCGGCTGTCTCTGCCATGAAGTGAACGCCGCAGAAGACGATGACCGTCGCCTCCGTTTCCGATGCCTTGAGCGCGAGACCCAGTGAATCCCCCACGAAGTCTCCGATGTCCTGGATCTCCGGGCGCTGGTAATTGTGTACAAGTATCACCGCGTCCCTCTCACGTTTCTTTTTCAAGATCAACTCGGAGAGTATGGCCTCATCCGTCAGACTGTATTCGAAGCTTCTTTCAGGAGTCGTTGTGGCGGTTTGTCTGGATAAGCTGTCATCCATGCCATCCCTTCCGTCAAGATAATTCCGTATCGCCCTACGCAAAGCTTCAGCGCCCAGATTGGAGCAGTGCATCTTCTCGCGTGGCAATCCACCAAGCCTCTGGGCGACATCCTCTCTGGTGATCCGGACAGCCGCCTCCAGAGTCTTGCCCAAAGCCATCTCGCTAACAATGCTTGAGACAGCTATCGCGGCACCGCAACCGAATGTCTTGTACTTAATATCGCTCAGGCGAGAGCCATCCACGCGGATGTAGAAAGTCATCATGTCCCCGCACAATGGGTTCCCCACTTCGCCTATCCCGTCGGCATCCTTTATCTCACCCACATTTCTCGGATTAAGAAAATGCTCCATCACGATGTCGCTGTATTCAGCCATTTCAGTAGTCTCCCCCACCACAAATATCCGGACGTCTCTTGACCCTATGCCGGGACGCCATGACTCGCCTGTATCTCCTCCCAGCGCATCTTCAGGTCTTCGAGCGTCTTGCTCTCCAGCACATCACACATCGCCATCCGCATCTCGTCCCACAGCTCGCGAGCAACGCAGTCCTCTGAACGTTCACACACCGAGGGGTCATTCAGGCATTCCACGGGAGCAATCTTGCCCTCAAGTGCTTCGAAAATCTCGTCGAGTCGTATCTCCGATGCCGGTCGACCGAGGCGATATCCGCCGCTGGCGCCCCTCTCGGCCATCACCAGGCCGCTGTTCCTGAGCTGGGTCATCATATGTTCGAGGTATCTCTTTGAAATGGCCTGGCGCTCGGCGATATCCTTCAAGAGAACAAGCTTGTCCTCACCGTTAATCGCGATATCGAGCATCGCCCTCATTCCGTATCTAGACCTGGTCGAGAATTTCATCTAACCTCCGGCAATTCGTCTCATCGGTCTGTAACACCCGCTTATGGAATCCAGGGTCAAGCTTGCAGGATTTCGGGCTTTTCCCTAAGTATTATCTTCGCAACGTTTTCCGCGACCTCGCCCGTGAAGGAAATACATTGTTCCATGTGCTCCGGCGAGCCCAGTGGTGTTTTCTTCGTCAATACGCGGCAACAGAGCTTGCGGCGGTTGCTCCTGAAAGCATCGTGAAGCTCTCCAGCAAGAGCCATCACCTTCTCAACTGCCGGGTCACCTGCGGCAGTGCGGCCGAACAACATCCCCAGCGCCAGGACGCCACCGGTTACAGCGCCGCATACACACCCGGAGCCACCTATGCCCACTGGTAACCCTGACGCCATGGCAACCACGATCTCCGGAACCTCCAGCTGAAATTCATCCTTGATAGCCTTGACAATCGCCTCGGAGCAGTAGAAATCACCCACGCGGTAATACTCCTCTGCTATCTTCCTGATTCTTGCCGGGTCCGGGTGGTCTTCCAAGATGGTTCTCCTTCTTTCAATATCCTATATAGCGTGAATACAGCGACCTTGCGATGGTCTTGTCAGTAGTTCCTTTGATAATTGCGCGACCGGTTGGGAATATGGTTATCTCGTACCCGTCGATATTGAAGACCAGCAGATACCCGTTGTCCTCTGCATGGCCCAGCCTGGAGAGTGATGCCGCCAGCCCTTTCATGTCCAGCGTTGCCTCCAGGGCAGGCGATATCTGGACAGCGTTTCGGCCACAGAGGGATGTGGACCAGGAGACTGCTTTGCTGTTCAGGAAGGTGTATTCACCCCGGACGCAGGCTGGACAGTCCGCGACACGGTCGATCGCGAACCTCTCGAACTCGTTCTCCCATACATCGATGAAGACGACCGTGCTATCAGGGTTCAGCTTACCCGTCAACAGTTTGACCGCCTCCGCGCTCTGGATATCCGCTATCACGCCGGTGACCATGTTCAGGACCCCGAGGACATCGCATCCCTGTAGAGGCTCGGATGGCGATTCGGGTACCAGGCAGCGGTAGCAGGCTGTTTTCCCCGGGAAAATCGTCATCACTTGCCCGCACGAGCCAACAGCAGCACCGTGCACCCAGGGGATGCCCAACTTGAGACACGCGTCGTTTAGCAGAAAACGTGTCTCAAGGTTATCCGTCGCGTCCACCACAGCGTCACACCCGCGCAGAACATCCTCGATGTTGGCCGGGGCTACATCGCAGATGTCCGCCTGGATCGACACTTCGCTGTTCACGGACTTGAGGACCGACTCCGCCGCGACCGCCTTCGGCAGACGCTTCAACGCGTGCTCCTCGTTGAACAGCGACTGCCGCTGGAGGTTGTCCAGCTCTACAAAATCCCTGTCAACGATCCTTACTGTTCCGACGCCCGCTCTGACCAGCCTATCGGCAGCAACCGTACCCAGGGCTCCGCACCCGAGAATCACCACGGTGGAGCGACCGAGCTTCTCCTGCCCCTCTCTACCGATCGGCTCGAAAAGCTCCTGACGCGAATACCGTCCCGACACCTTTGTTAGTTCCATCTTCTTCAATCCCTGCGCTTTACCACACCACCGGCAACGACCGTATCCCTGTCGTAGAGGACGACCGATTGACCCGGTGCGGTTGGCTCCTGCGGTTCATCGAACTCGACATGGGCCGTCCCTTCATCAAGGGGTACCAGGAAAGCATCGACTTCCGGGCTCCTATGCCTGGTTCGAGCAGTGACCCTGACCGGCATCTTCGGCCCGGTAGTGGCGATATAGTTCACCCTGTCGAGCAGGACGCAATCCTCCCGTTTCAGATGACCGTGGGGCGCGACGTAGATTGAGTTTGATTCAGGGTCAATAGCGGTCACGTACATCGGTTTGGGGATCTTAAGCCCAAGACCGCGCCGCTGGCCTACTGTATAGAACGGCAAGCCTCTATGCTCGCCGATGACCGATCCGGATTCATCGAGTATGGGTCCGGGAGTGAACCGTGAGCCGTTGTTGTCTTCTATGTATTCGGCATAGCTGCAACCGTCGATAAAGCATATGTCCTGGCTCTCCGGTTTGTCGTGTACCTTCAACCCCAGACCCTCCGCCAGTTCCCTTGTCTCCTTTTTGGTCATCTCCCCCACCGGGAAAACGGCGTGGGCAAGTTGTTCCTGGGAGAGGGGGTAGAGAAAGTACGATTGATCCTTGTCGGGATCCACCCCTTTCTTCAGTTGATATCTGCCGTCTGGCCGGTCGTGGACCACCCTCGCGTAGTGGCCCGTCGCCAGAAAACGAGCCTCCAATCCCTTCGCCACCCTGAGCAACTCCTCAAACTTGATCACTTTGTTGCATGGTACGCACGGGTTGGGCGTCTCCCCCTTCAAATAGGAAGAGACGAAGTAGTCGATGACGGAAGCCTTGAAGGCCTCTTTGAAATTCAATACGTAGAACGGGATGTCCAAGCTTTCCGCCACCCTCCGCGCATCCTCCATCGCGCCGATTCCGCAACAGGACCTCTCCGTGCCGACAGAGTCCAAGGAATCGACCAGTTGCAGGCCGATGCCGACCACCTCATGGCCGGTATCCCTAAGTATCCCTGCAGCCACGGAGGAATCGACACCGCCTGACATTGCCACCACGACACGATTAATCAAATGACCCGTTACCTTTCGATTTCACAGGCAGTCTGTTCCGTGTGTCCCGCGACCCCTGAAGCTTCTTCGACCTTTGCCAGCCTCCGGTCGATCTCGTCGAAAGCATCCACCAGGGGGTCCGGCAGGTTCTCGTGGTGGAAGTTCATCTGCGAGAGTTTTTCCCCTGAACAGACCGTCAAGCGGCCGGGCACTCCGACCACGGTGCAGTTCGCGGGCACGTCTTTCAATACCACCGCGCCCGCGCCCACCTTGGAGTTATCCCCGACCGTGATCGGCCCGAGCACACTCGCCCCTGCGGCTATGACCACGTTGTTCCCTACAGTTGGGTGCCGTTTACCCCTTTCCTTGCCGGTACCGCCAAGCGTTACCCCCTGATACATCGTCACGTTCTCCCCGACCTCGGCGGTCTCGCCGATCACCACGCCCATCCCGTGATCTATGAACAGGCGGTGCCCCAGTTTCGCCCCCTGGTGTATCTCTATCCCCGTGACAGCGCGTGCGAACATGGAGAGCAGCCTTGGAAGCAGGGGAACACCTCTCGCTTCCAGGTAGTGCGCCATCCTGTGCATCCATATCGCGTGCAGCCCCGGGTAGGAGAGCACTATCTCGACCGTGCTCTTCGCAGCCGGGTCTCGTTCGCGTATGACACCTATATCGTCTTTAAGCGTTGCGATTGACTCACTGATACGGTCGGTCAGTGACATCTGAAAATCACCTTTTTCATCTCACGGCACGGGAGTCCCCGAGTCCCCTCAGACGCTTCACTATGTCTGGCAGGACCTCGATAACCCTGTCTATCTCCTCTTCCGTGTTTTCGCGGCCGAACGAGAACCTCAGGCTTGCCTGCGCGAGCAGAGGCTCGATACCCATAGCTAGCAGGACATGTGACGGCTCCGTAGCCCCCGACGAGCAGGCCGAACCCGTCGAAACGGCTATGCCCATGAGGTCCAGGTTGAGGAGCAGCGCTTCTCCGTCAACACCCGAGAAGCTCATGTTGAGGATGTTCGGAAGACAGGAATCCCTGCTTCCGTTGCGATGGACCATGTCGATCCGCTCCTGGATACCGTTCGCGAGCCTCTCCTTGAGCAACTCCAGGTGCTCTTTTACTGACGCCAGTTCAACGGTTGCGAGTTCTATGGCCCGCGCGAACGCCGCGATTCCCGGAACGTTCTCGGTACCAGGCCGCAGGTTCTTCTCGTGATGACCGCCGTAGACGAGGGGATCGAGAGTGGTCCCTTTTCTCACGTACAATCCCCCGATTCCTTTCGGCCCGTAGATCTTGTGCGCCGATATCGACAGCAGGTCCACACCGAGGTCGTCAACATCAACCGGTACCTTTCCAACCGCCTGGACTGCATCGGTATGGAATATCACTCCCTTCTGTCTCGCGATTCCACCGATCTCCTCTATCGGCTGAACCGAACCGGTCTCGTTGTTCGCGAACATCACCGTGATGAGGATGGTATCGGGCCTTATCGCATCGAGTACCCAATCCGGATGCACCCTGCATTCCAGGTCCACCGGGAGGTACGTCACATCGAAACCTTCTCTTTCGAGCGCTCCGCAGCAGTTCAGCACGGCCGGGTGCTCGATGGCTGTTGTGATAACGTGTCGTCCTCTGTCCTTCAGCACGTATGCCGCGCCCCTTACAGCGAGGTTGTCGCTCTCGGTCCCACCGCTCGTGAAGATCACCTCATCTGGCTGAGCGCCGATGCGACTCGCGACGGTCTCCCTCGACTCCTCCAGAACCCGCTTAGCATCCTGTCCGAAAGTGTGGATGCTGGAGGCATTCCCGAAGGTTCCCGAGAGTACCTCGTCAAACGTATCCTGTACCTCTTGTCTGACAGGTGTCGTTGCAGCGTTATCCAGGTAGATACCTCTATCCATCTCGTGCTCCCGTGAAAGACCGTGCGATTTCCTGATGTCGTTCGCAGAAGTCCCTCCCGCTCTCAAGCTGGGAGAAGAGGAGGTCCTCCTGCCAGTGGGCGTTGAATAGCCTGCAGCCCTTCTCCTCGCAGAAGGGGTCACCCGTCAGATGAAAGAAGATGGCCTGAGCCAGGTAGCCTTTGAGCACCTCGGTCGTGCGGGGATCGTCTGTACGGAGCCACCTTTCCTGTTCGTCCTCCTTGCCGACGATCCTGTCGAGCCCCAGTTGTCTCTGTAGATAATGTTCCCTCGGCCTGGCCGGCGCTTCCACGAGACCCGTGGTTGAAACGATACATGGGCCGCCGAAGACGATAACCCTTGCATGATAGCGGGAGTCTCCTCCTTCGAGCGTACCGAACAACTGGTTTGTTATCACGACCACCAGGTCTTCAGCATCGATACTTGCATGAGTCAGCAGTGAGCTGTACGCAAGGCATAGCTCGAACCCGTCATACAAGACGCCTGTCGGTCTGGGAGGTTGTTTCTCCAACATCCGTCGCTCGTAGTCCACGAACGGCTGTTCTCCCCCTTTTTTGCTGGCGGTAGGGTTAGTAACTCGCGCACCTGCAAGTGCCTCGGCGAGCTCGTCTTTTACCTGACCGACATCGAGCTGATTGACCTTTCGAAGGCCATATTCGAAGAAATCCCCGTGATGGAGAACCTCTGTCTTTCCGACCAGCTCCCCACAGTATTCGGCAAGCGCCTCGACATCCACGACAGGTGACCCCGAGGCGTTGAACAGGTACATCCTCGACAGCGCCACCAACTCCATCAGTAGTTCAACTCTTCTCCAGGATTATCTCGGCAGCCCTCATGCCCGATAGCAGCATCCCCCCGAAGGTCGGCCCCATCCGGGGCAGCCCGAACGCAGTGCTTACTGCCATGCCGGTCACGACCAGGCCAGGCCATATCTCGGAGGTGTGCTCCAGGATGAGGTCTTCTGACTGTTCAACCCACATGGCGTCATGTCCCGGGACCTCCAGGACGCCGCGTTCGGCGAGCTTCGCCAGCACCATCGCGTCGTGGCCTGTCGCGTCGATGACGACATTAGCCTCGATCGCGATTGGGTCTACGCAGGTTATCTGTCTGGGAAGCGCTTGTACTGGGGTCCAGTTGATGACGACACCGCTTACCCTGTTCCCCTCACGTATGACCAGATCGTCGAAAACGGTCATGTTCAGCGTCTTCACGCCCGCGTCGCAGGCCGCCGCGATCAGCTTCGAGCACGCGTGCGGTCCGTCGGTGACGAAGAGCCCCGGGCTTGCTTCCTTGAACGGGATACCCAGTGCCTCAAGTTCACTCTGCGACGGTGCCCGGGCGGTGATCTTGTTCATGAGATAACCGCCAATCCAGAAACCCCCGCCCAGGTAGTTGTTACGCTCGATTATCACAACCCTGCGTCCCGCTTCCGCCAGCACCCGGCCTGCGGTCAGCCCGCTGGGCCCAGCCCCGATGATCACTACGTCGCTCTCGACAAACTCCTCGAATGTGGCCGCGAACTCGGAGACTATCGCGCGCGAAACGTCCTTTTCGGAAACCGGGGCGAATACCTTGTCGGCGCTCATGTCTTCTCCTTCCAGGTGCCGCAATGCTTATTCCATGGTCCTGTATTCAGTCGGTGTGTCGAACAGCCAGGTGGACAGGTACCTCTCCCCACAGCTTGGGATTATCACCACGATCATTTTTCCGGCGTTCTCGGGGCGTCTCGCCACCTGGATCGCTGCCCATGTCGCAGCTCCCGAGGAGATACCGGCCAGTATCCCCTCGCGCCTTGCAAGCGCTCTCGCCGTCTCCCCCGCATCCTCCTCTTCAACCTGGATTATCTCGTCGATCAGCTCCGTCTTGAGCACGTCGGGTACGAAACCCGCCCCGATGCCCTGGATCTTGTGCGGACCAGGCTCGCCGCCAGACAGGACGGGCGACTTCGCCGGTTCGACCGCGATAGCCTGGAATCCGGGCTTCTTCGCCTTGATCACCTCAGCAACGCCCGTTATGGTGCCGCCGGTGCCCACGCCGCTTACAAGGATGTCCACCTTGCCGTCGGTGTCGTCCCATATCTCTATCGCCGTGGTCTCCCTGTGGATCTTTGGATTAGCCAGGTTCTGAAACTGCTGGGGGATGAAGCTATTTGGAGTCTCGGCGGCAAGCTGCTCCGCCGCAGCAATAGCTCCCTTCATGCCCTTCGGACCAGGTGTCTGCACAAGCTCCGCCCCGAATACAGAAAGCAGCTTGCGGCGCTCCACGCTCATCGTTTCGGGCATGGTGAGAATCAGCTTGTAGCCGCGTGCGGCACAGACGAACGCCAGCGCAATGCCCGTGTTGCCGCTGGTCGGCTCGATTATGGTCGTCTCGGGAGTGACAAGGCCCGCCTTCTCGGCCTCGTCCATCATGCTCACACCGATGCGGTCCTTGACACTCGAAAGCGGGTTGAAAAACTCCAGCTTGGCGTAGACCTCGGCTGCCGCGCCTTCGGTCACTTTTCGGAGCCGGACCAGCGGTGTATTCCCCATTGTCCTTGTGATGTCCTCATATAACCTGCCCACCGTAACCTCCCTTTTGTCACCTGAGACCTGCTGTCAATAACTGAAGGGCTTACGGTACGTAAATCCCGGCCTTCTGGACGAAACGGGTACGCATGATACATGGGCAACACCTGCCCGTCGACCCGTGAACGGATCCGTGAGGGCTATCGTGCTCTGATGTCCACAACAGACCTTTTGTCGATTCGCCCGTTATACCAATACCTGACCTTTCCGTATCCAACAGATCTCCTTGAAAAACCGAGAGATCTCAGTTATCCTCTTATTGTCTACCGTTTCAGTAGGTTTTATTATACATCTGCCCACAGGACCGTTGTCAACTGAAGCGGTCAAAGGAACGCCAGAAAAGGAGGGGGATTCGTGGAGATCGAACTGGAACGAAAACACGCCCGGCTCACCACGATTCTCATGGAGATGGGTAGTGCCCTTCTGGCTTATTCCGGAGGGGTCGACAGCGCCCTGCTTCTCGCGGTCGGCAAGGAAGCGCTGGGTGACAGGATCGTTGCTGTCACGGCCCACTCCCCTCTCTATCCTCTTCCCGTCGTAGAGAGGGCATGCAGGATGGCAGGGCAGCTGGGTGTTGAGCACGTGATCATCGAAACCGACGAACTCGCCGACCGGGAGTTCAGGACCAACCCGCCCGACCGTTGCTACCTGTGTAAACGCGAGCTTTACGGGCGACTGACGGATATGGCCCGGGAACGGAATATCGCCTTCGTGATAGACGGCACTCACGCCGACGACCTCGGGGACTACCGACCCGGGATGCGGGCCGCCACCGACTTCGACGTGCGAAGCCCCCTTCTCGAAGTGGGATTCACCAAGGATGAGGTAAGGGCTCTTTCCAGGGAACTCGGCCTGGAGACCTGGGATGCCCCGGCAGGTCCTTGCCTTGCCTCGCGCATCCCCTACAACCGAGAGATCACCCTGGAAATACTTACCGCAATCGAGCAGGGCGAACGTCTCCTCTCCGAGCTGGGATTCCGTGAAGTCCGCATCAGGATTGGGGATGAGCGCACTGCCCGCATCGAGGTCTCGCCCGATTCCATCGAACGGTTGGCCGACCGAGCGGTACGTGAGCAGGTCGTGAGCGGCCTGAAAGACCTCGGCTTTCTCTACGTGACCCTCGACCTCGAAGGATACAGGACGGGTTCCATGAACCGGGTTCTTGTGGAGGGGAGCAGTGGGAATCGAACTCCACCTCGGTAGTATCAGTACCGGCCAAAGGGTTTGCAGCCCTCGGGAGGCCCAGCCTCTTGCTCCCCTGGTTCTATTCACGAGCCTCTGACCTCGCGTTTCTGCTCTGACACGACAGCTCCGCCTTTGTCGACTTCGAGATCATGAATATCCCTGACAGCGCCAGGATGTTGGGGAAAGCGCGAACCACCCTTCTCTCTCCCAGGAAGGCGGTGCGCTCCACGGTGACATCCCTCGCGGCACAGTACTCGCCAAAGTCGGCAATGCTCAGGAAATGGAGGTTCGGCGTGTCGTGCCACTCATAGGGCAAAGAGGGCGTCACCGGTGTCTTCCCATCGAAAAACACCTGCCATCGAGCCCTGTAGTGAGCGAAGTTCGAGAAGCGTATGATAACATTCCTGCTGACCCTCAATGCATCCTGGATCACGATATCGGGTTTGCCCGAGACCCACTGCAGGCTTTCGTTGAATATAGAGTAGTCGAACCTCGCGGCCCCGTAGTCCTTGAGACTCTCGTCCACCGTTTCGTGCACCACATTGAGTCCCCTCTGGACGCAAATGCCGACGTTATCGCCGTCCATCTCCATGCCCTGGGCTTTGACTTCCTTCTCGCGTGTGAGCGTAGTCAGCAAGCTGCCGTTACCGCAGCCCAGCTCCAGCACGGAGGCGCGGGGCGCGACCCAGTCTACGATTATCCTTTGAGCCAACCGGTCTTCTGTTCCTCCATCACGCGCCTTCCCCTGCTGTGTGAGCCCTCCGCAGGAAATGAGACACCAGATTTGACTGCGCTTCGACCTCCAGGAGAAAAGCGTCATGGCCGTAAGTGGATTCGATCTCACAGTAGGTGACGTCAACACCAGCCTTCTTGCAGGCGCGGACAATCTCCCGGGACTGGTAGGACGGATACAGCCAGTCGGACTTGAATGATAGTACGAGGACCCTGGCATTGAGCCTCTCAAACCTCTCCGCCAGGTTCCCGCCACCGGTAGCGTCGTATTCGTCGATCGCCCTGGTGATGTAGAGGTAGGAGTTCGCGTCGAACCGGTCGACGAAGGTGAGGCCCTTGTGCTGGAGGTAGTCCTCCACCTCGAAGCCGGTGCCGAACGGGTGCGACTTGCCGTTGGCTCCCGCCCTCCTGCCGAACTTGAAAGCCATCGAGGTGTCGCTCATATATGTGATATGGCCGACCATCCTCGCCACGCCAAGTCCCTTGGAGGGTTGTTCACCGCTGTAGTACTGGCCCTCGTTCCAGTTCGGATCTGCCAGTATGGCCTGGCGCCCGACCTCGTTGAAGGCGATCTGCTGGGGCGAGTGTCTGGCAGCGGTCGCTATCACGATGGCGCTTCTCACCCTCTCGGGGTAAGCCACGAGCCATTCGAGCACCTGCTGGCCTCCCATCGAACCCCCGGCGACCGCTAAGAGCTTCTCGATGCCCAGTTTGTCGAGGAGTCGAGCCTGCACCCTCACCATGTCGGGAATGCTCACAAGGGGGAACCCCGCACCGTATGGCTTTCCCGTCTCAGGATTCAGCGACGACGGTCCCGTCGTCCCCTTGCAGCCACCGAGAACGTTCGAACAGACAACGAAGTAACGCTCGGTGTCGAACGCTCTGCCGGGGCCCATCATGTCGTCCCACCAGCCTGGCTTCCTGTCACCTTCGTGCCAGCCAGCCGCGTGTGCGTCGCCCGAGAAGGCATGCAGGATGAGGATGGCGTTCGACCGGTCCTCATTCGGGGTTCCGTAGGTCTCGTAAGCTACCGTTATCGGTCCAAGCTTTTCCCCGCAGTCGAGGATAAGTTCCTCCGGCGGGTCAGCGAACGTGTAGCTCTCTGTTACGACGATGCCCAGGCTGTCCTTCAATTCAGCTTCCTTTACAATTCGCACGACCATGAATGCTCCTCAGTCAACGCTCTGTTTAGCGCCTGGTCGATGTCAGCCTTGATGTCCTCGGGATCTTCAAGCCCTATGGAAAGGCGGACGAAGTCCGGCGTGACACCCGTCGCTTCCTGTTCTTCGGGAGTCAACTGCTGGTGGGTGGTGGATGCCGGGTGTATCACCAGGCTCTTTGCGTCGCCGATATTAGCCAGATGCGACAGCAACTCGACCGACTCGATGAACTTCCTGCCCGCTTCCAGACCGCCCTTGATGCCGAAACCGACTAGGCCTCCGAAGTACTTGCCCAGGTACTTCTTGTTCGTCTCGTAGGTGGGATGGCTGGCGAGACCCGGATAGTTCACCCACTCTACAAGGGGATGAGACTCCAGCCAGATGGCGACCTCAAGCGCGTTCTCAGAGTGCTTCTCCTGCCTCAGTGGCAGAGTCTCAAGCCCCTGGAGGAATATCCATGAGTTGAACGGGCTCAATGCCGCCCCGATATCACGCAGTAGTTGAACTCTTACCTTCAAAATGAAAGCGACGTTACCAAGATCGGGATGGTTACCCAGAGCGTCCCAGAAGACGAGACCGTGATAGCTCGGGTCCGGCTCGGTGAACTCGGGGAACTTACCGTTACTCCAGTCGAAGTTGCCGGAGTCGACGATGATGCCACCTATGGAAGTGCCGTGGCCCCCGATGTACTTGGTCGCCGACGAGACGATGATATCGACGCCGTAGTCAAACGGGCGAACAAGGCCCACCCCCACGGTGTTGTCCACCACGAATGGGATACCAGCTTCATGTGCAATAGCCGCAATCCTCTCGAAGTCGGGTACGTCCAGCTTCGGATTGCCGATGGTCTCGGCGTATATCGCCCGGGTCCTTTTGGTAATCGCCTTCTCGAATGCCTCAGGCCTGGACGAATCCACGAACTTCACGGTGCGGCCCAGTTTCGGAAAGGTGTAGTGGAACAGTTCGTAGGTCCCGCCGTACAGGTTGTTCGCGGAGACGATCTCGTCTCCGACCTGCGTGATCGCCAGCAGCGCCAGCGTCTCGGCTGCCTGGCCCGAGGCGACAGCAAGCGCACCCGTTCCTCCCTCCAGCGCAGCGACGCGTTTCTCGAACACGTCCGTAGTGGGGTTCATGATCCGCGTGTAGATGTTGCCGAACACTCTCAGGGCGAACAGGTCCGCCGCGTGGTCGGTGTCGTCGAAGACGTAAGAAGTCGTCTGGTAAATAGGGACCGCTCGCGCCCCGGTCGCCGGGTCATGGTCCTCCTGCCCGGCATGTATCGCTAGTGTCTCCAGTCCAAAATCGCTCATCGTTCCTCCTTCAGTCGCGTATCCTCACAAAAAAACCCGCCAACCTGGCTTTCCACCTGGTTGCGGGCCCTCGCGACATCTTGAGAAACGACGATGCCTACATGAGCACCCCTCCCACACCCAGGTGGGAATGCATAGCCATGCGGCACATCATCTGAACGTTTCTGTAACTGCTCAAACTGCTTTTCGCCATCTTGTCTCTTCGCTCCATCTAATACCTACCGTTATGGTAGAGTATTGTACAGGCAGCCTCGGGAACCGTCAACACGACGACAATCAATGCGCTCATAAGGTGTGACATTGCGTACGCTGCGTGGTGGTGTCGGAGGACCGGCACCATCCTGGGCACATCCCTTGAGGAGTGGATTCAACTCTGAGAACGGTCGTTTACAGGTCTCATGCAACCGTTCTTTTCGTCAACAAGGGGAAGAACCGTCCGGTGTTTTCTCGGTAGATGTCGTACTCGTCCCCGTACTTGTCGTGAAGGAACGGCTCCTCCTGTCGTACCTGGAGGCTCAGCAGCAAGTAACTCTGGATGAACGCGAATATCGTGACTGCGGTCGGGACAACCAGAATGATCGAGAACTGCAACCCGAGCAGGAATGCGAAATACGGGTTCCGCGTGAACCTGTAGAAGCCGTCTGTTACGAGAGGGTCCTCCGTCTCCAGGTCCAGGCCGATCCGCCAGGAACTACCGAGGTTCAACCTGGCGAGGCTCATCAGTACCAGGAAAGCGACCCCGAGCGCGAAGCCCACGGTCTGGATGGATACCCTGTCCAACACAGACACGTACGAGATGAACCCCCAGAAGCTGAAATGGAATATGAGGTTCACCAATACAAGGAGGTAGTAGAAAAGGACCAGGTACACCGCTTTCCCGAAGAACCTCTGCATCGTGTCAGGAGCGTTGCTTCCAAGGAAGTCCTCCTGCTTGCCGAACCTCCGTTTTAACATGAAGGAAAAGCCGAGGTCGTGGATCAGATAGAGAGCCAGCAGTATCGAAAAGAAGACGAGTTGAGGTTTCACACTGAACGCCCCCTCTTGGTCATCGCAGTAGCCTCAGCGCATTCGCTATGACGACCAGCGCGCTGACCTCGTTGAGCAGCAGGCCCGTCAGTAGTCCGACGACTCCAAAAAGAGCGAGCGGGACCAGGACCACCACCAGGAGCAGAGACGCGAATATGTTCTGCCTGATGTTGTTGACCGAGCGCCTGCTCAGTCGCAGAGCGGGTACTATCTTTGAGAGGTCATCCGACATCAGGACGATGTCACCAGTCTCCATCGCCACGTCAGTGCCCGCCGCGCCCATGGCGATCCCGACGTCAGCCACCGCCATTGCGGGGGCATCATTTATTCCGTCACCGACCATCGCTACCTTGCCGTACTTTTCCCCCAGCTTTTTCACAGCTTCTACCTTGTCTTCGGGCAACAGTTGGGCGAGATACTCATCGACCCCCGCCTGAGCCGCGATCGCCCGCGCCGTTCCCTCGTTGTCGCCTGTGAGCATCACGATAGTCAGGCCCAGGCCTTTAAGAGCCTCGACCGCCTCCCTGGCCTCCGTCCTCACAGTGTCCGCAATCGCTATCAATCCCAGAAGGGATTTCTCGTCACCGAGGAGGACCACGGTCTTACCCTGTCCCTCCAGGCGCTCGACCTCTCCGCTTGCTTCTGAAACGGAGACGCCCCGTTCCTCAAACAAACGGCGGCTTCCCACAAGGTAATTGATGTTATCAATGCCGGCCTTAACGCCGAAGCCTGGAATCGCCTCGAAATCCGTTATCTCTTCCAGGGCAGCTCCGTCCTCCCTGGCCATTCGCACCACCGCTTCGGCCAGGGGATGTTCGGAGCGGGCCTCGATACTCGCAGCGATCCTCAAGGCGTCTGATTCCGAGAAACCGTTGAGGGAGACAACATCGGTGACCGAAGGCCGCCCGATTGTCAGGGTGCCTGTCTTGTCGAAGGCTATCACCTTCAACTCACGGGCCACCTCAAGGTAGGCTCCGCCTTTGAAGACGATGCCCTTACGCGCGGCGTTCGCTATGGCCGCCACAACGGCGACGGGTACCGAGAGCGCGATCCCGCAGGAACAGGAGACCACGAACACCACGAGGCCCCTGTATATGAAATCCTTCCATTCCGCTCCGAAGAGAAGAGGAGGAATGACAGCTACCCCGATCCCCAGCAGGAACATGGCAGGCGTGTAATACTTCCCGAACTTCTCCCCGAACCGCTGGTAGGTGGACTTCTTTGCCTGCGCTTCCTCGACCGAGTAGATTATCTTCGCCAGGGTGGTGTCGGACGCTCTCTTGGTTACCCGCACTTCCATGGAGCCGCGCTGGTTGATGGTTCCCGCGAAGACCTCATCCCCCACGCCCCTCTCGACCGGCACGGGCTCACCAGTAATCGCCGACTGGTCGACATATGAGCTTCCAGCGACAACGACCCCATCCATAGGGACCTTCTCACCGGGTTTCACGATCACGACGTCGCCGACCTCCAGCTCCTCGGTGGGCAGGGTTACCTCATCACCGTTGCGCCTTACCAGCGCCTCCTTGGGAACAAGGTCCATGAGCGCCCTTATCGCACCCCTGGCCTTGTCGACCGCGTAAGCTTCCAGGACGTCGCCGAGCGAATAGACGAGGACCAGCAAAGCGGCTTCCTCCCACAACCCGAGGGCTATGGCGCCCATCGCTCCAATGACCATCAGGAGTCGGATGTTGAGCGTGAGAGTCCTCAGGGCAAGCAAACCCATCTTCGCCGGGTAGTATCCGCCGGCAAGTACAGCAAGGCCGAAGAATACATCGACCACGACCTTGTTCACTCCGGCGAGCTTGAGGATGAACGCCAATGCTACAAATGCGCCGCAGACGATCAGAAAGATAATCTGCCGGTTCCGCATCCACCAAGGCTTGGCCTCCCTCACGGCGCCCCTTTCGAGGGACGCCTTCATACCAGTCTCTGCAATCGATTTAATGAGATCCTGGACCGAGACGCGAGACGGGTCGTAGGAGACCTCGACCTGTGCGGTCATGAGGTTGACCTTGAACTCCCCGATGCCGGAGACGGACTTCAACTTGCGGAAAATGATCTCCGACTCGTCAGAGCAGTCCATCCCCTCCACGTGAAGCAGGACCCGCTTCTCAGCCTCTTCCTCGGGTTCGGCGGTGTAGCCGAGTTTCCTCACCGCTGTGATTATGAGGTCGTCGAAGGCAGCGGCTTGCTCGAACGTCACTTTGAGCCGCAGTGTCGCCAGGGAGACCTCCGCGCTCTGGACGCCAGCAACCTTAGCCACCGCCTTCTCGACCCTATCAGCGCAATCGGCGCAGTCGAGCCCACCGAGTCTGTAGTGCCTCTCCTCAGGCGGCATTCTTATCGCCACCCGGCTGCCGGTGCAGTACTCCAAGGATGCACTTGCCGTCTTGCCTCAAGCTGATACGCCGGTTCAGGTTCTTCTTGTCTTTCTTCATGCGCCTGGTCTCCGGTACTGAACGGACTGAATCAAGCAGCCCTCTTCTGAACTCATCGGGTCTCTCGGGCAGCGAATAGTAGACCCAGCGTCCCTCCTGCCTTCCCTCGATCAAGCCAGCCTGCCTGAGGATCTTCAGGTGCTTGGAGACGTTGTACTGCGGCTCTTCGAGCGAGTCAGTTAGCTCGCAGCAGCAGAGTTCGGAACCTACACGGAGAAGAAGGTTGAGGATCCGCAGCCGGGTGTCATCTGCCAGCGCCTTGAAGGCCTCTACCTGTTCCGTCATTCCTATCCCTCCCATACTTGCACATATGCGCTATCTAGCATACATAATACGTGCAATTGGTCGGTCTCGCAAGCGTTTTCCGAGGGATCGGGATAGAAGGGTCACCGTATGGGCACGCGACTACTTTGAATTGACTTTACGTACGCTGCGTGGTTCTTGGTGTCGGAGGACCGACACCATCTTGGGCACATGCCTTGCGGAGTGGATTCAGCTCTAGGAACGTGTGATTAGAGTAACGGGATTCGACAGCCCCGCTCTGTTATGCCGCTAGGAGATTGTGGGCTCTTTTCCAAGCACGCTCCACATTTCGTTGAGATGCTCCTGGATGAACAGCCGACATTCGCGTTTCAGATCATCGAAAAAAGCTTGCAGCTCCTTTCTGTTTACCAGCATCCTCACGGCGGACCCATTCGCTCAGCGTTTCAAATGCTAAAGCGCTCTAGGAACCTCGCGGCGTCGGTCCTCTTGACAACCTCGGCATCCCCAGTACACGCCTTTCCATCGGATAGTCTGATAGAACGTACAAACCATTCCTCGCCGCACTGTGTCTCGACCAGGAACAGCGAGTCTGGCATCGGGAAGTCAGTCTTCGTTACCTTTTCAAGACACGCCATCAAGTCAAAGCCCACAAAGTTCCGTAAATTCCCTTCTCCAAGATAACATCCATCATCTCCCAGCAACGGCCAGAGCCGGCTCTGGCCGTTGCTCGAGCTCCCAGTCCGCCAAGAGGCCGACGTCGAGGTAGCGCCTTCCGGTCTCCCATTCATCGCTCTGCTCCATGCACACAGCCCCGATGAGCCTCAATGCGGAGGCCCTATTGGGGAAGATGCGCACGACCCGGGTCCGCCGCCGGATCTCCTGGTTGAACCTCTCCGGGCAGTTCGTGGTCCTTATCCTCTTTCTGTGCGGCTCCGGGAAGAAGAAACAGGAAAGGCAGTCCTCGATGTCGCTGTCGAGCTTGGAAGCGACGTCGGGCCTGACGAGGACCCAGCGATCGAGTGTTTCAGATAGGTGATCCTTGGCGGTCTCCAGATCCGGCGAATCGAAGATGGTGCGAAGGTCTGCATGAAGTTTCTTCTTCTGGCCCTTTGGGGCGAGCGGCAGGACGTTGTAGATGAAGTGGCACTGGCAGCGCTGCCAGGAGGCACCCTGGAAGTGGCGCCTGACCGCGGCCTTGATGCCCTCGTGGTCGTCGGATGTGACCATCTTCACGCCCGAGAGTCCACGTCTTTTCAACGACTTGAACAGCTCAGACCAGGTTGTAGCATTCTCGGTATCGGCGACCTCCACCGCGACGATCTCCCGCTTGCCCTCGGGGTTTATGGCGATCACGACGAGGATGCCCTGTGATATCACGCGCCCGTTGATCCTGACCTTCTCATAGCGCGCGTCTACGATGAGGTAGGGTCGGTCGCCGGATAGCGGCCTGGTCCTCCAGGATTCCACGTTCGCATCCAGGTCACGGGCAAGCTTTGATACCTGCTGGCTCGAGAAGCTCTTGCCGCAGAGCTTCTCCGTGATGGCGGCGACCTTGCGGGTCGACACTCCCTTCACGTACATCTCCATGAGCGCCAGCACCAGCGCCTTGTCGCTTCTCTGGTAGCGCTCGAACAGTCGTGTGGAGAACGTGCCGTCGCGGTCCTGCGGAATGAGCAGGTTCAGGTCGCCGACGGCGGTGGTGAGTGTGCGGGGCTTGTAGCCGTTGCGGTATCCGGTCCGATCGCTCGTCCTCTCGTAGGCCTCGGCTCCCAGGTGGTCGGTGATTTCGACTTCCAAGGCCTGCTGACAGATGAGCTCGAGCAGAGATCTCAGAGGATTGTCCTCCGAAGTTGCCAGTACCTCTTGAATCGCCTCGTTCAACGGCATAGTCTTTTTCTTGGCCATCTCACTCTCCTTTCGATAGAGCTTTTGAACACTCTTATCTTGGAGAGTGATGGCCGTCGCGGTCAAAGCGACGGCATCGCTTGGGGGTTTTTACAGAAGTTTAGGGGCACAACCGCGAGGTACGGTGGCCCGCTCACCTGGCCCGCGAGGTCGCTGGGCGGTCATCCATATCGACGACGGGTGTATAACAGATCAATCTGTTAATTGACTTTGCGTACGCTACGTGGTGGTGTCGGAGGCCCGACACAACGAACCCCCTACAGGATTGAGGGGACGATTCAGCTCTGAAAACGTGCGTTTACACTTCCAGGCAAACAAGATGACCGCGAAGAGCATTCGAGGCGATGTGATAGATTAGGATTTCCAGATTTGGAGTTACGTACCGCTGCGTAGAGGTCGTCAGTGGATACAGTTTTGAAAAACCAGCTGAACCAAGTCTTTTACCCCGAATCGGTGGCGGTGGTCGGAGTGTCTGAGCGGCTGGATAACGCTGGCACCCTGCTGTTGCGCTCACTGCTGGATATGGGGTTCTCTGGGCCCCTCTACCCGGTCAACCCCAGGCACGATGAACTGCTGGGGCTCACCTGCTACCCGACAATCGGCGCGATCGAGAAACCACCCGACCTGGTAGTCGTCTCCGTGCCACCGGCGGCGGCCCCGGGGGTCATCGCAGAGTGCGTCGCGGCGGGGGTGACCGCCTGCGTGTTGAACACCGCTGGATTCTCCGAGACTGGAACGAGTGAAGGCGCCGCCTGCGAGCAGCGCGTGCTTGAAGCGATAGGGGGTTCGTCCCTGAGACTGGTCGGGCCGAACTGCCTGGGCATCTACTCCTCGGGCGGCGGGCTGGCGCTCTTCGCGGGGATGCGCCCCGCACAGGGCCGGGTCAGCTTCATCTCCCAGAGTGGTTCCCTTGCCTCCATGCTCTATCTACTGGGCGCCGAGAGAGGCATCATGTTCTCCAAGATGGCGAGCAGCGGCAACGAGCTGGACCTCAACTGCGCGGACTTCCTGGAGTACTTCGCCGAGGATGAAGAGACCGAGATCATCGCTGCCTACCTGGAACAGGTCCGCGATCCGCGGCGCTTCCTGGATACCGCCGTGCGTATCAAGGGCCGGAAACCGATCCTGGTGTGGAAGGCGGGATCTACGGAGGAGGGCAGGCGGGCCGCTGCTTCTCACACGGGGGCGATAGCCGGAAACTCCGAGATATGGGATGCCGTTGTGAGGCAGGCGGGACTGGTAGTCGTGGACGACCTTGCCGACATGGTGGATACCCTGTCAGCGTTCTACCACCTTCGGAGACCTCGCGGCAGGCGCGTATGCGTGATCAGCCCTCCGGGGGGCGTGGCCGTGAACTCGGCAGATTCCGCGGAGAAGAACGGCCTTCTTATGCCGAGACTTTGTCCGGACACAATCGGGAGGCTCGCAGAGGTGCTGCCCGAGGTCGGTACGAGCTTCTCCAACCCGGTAGACATGGGCTTCGGTGCTGTTATCCCAGGCAAGCTGGGAAAGGTGATTGAGATTGCCGCGTCTGATCCCGAGGTGGACATCCTTCTTGTTGTAGCTGGCGCACCGGCCTACCGCGAGGGTGACCCGGGGTTGATAAAGATGCACAGTGCGGAGATAGCGGCAGCCTTCGATTCGATAGACAAACCCCTGATTGTCGTCGGCATCCCCAGCGGGCTGGCCTTCCCATTAGTATCAGAGCTGTCCTGGAAGGGGATGCCCTGCTACCTATCACCCAATGCCGCGTTCAAAGCGCTGTCACTATACCTGACTTACCATGGCCTCTGAAGCCGATATTCTCCTGTTAGACAGAGATTAATCGCCAGGTTTATATGTTCCGGCAGTCTGTATAAACTGCCTTGTTCAGAACCTCCGGCAAACAGCAGTTTGACATTGCGTACGCTACCTGGTGGTGTCGGAGGACCGACACCATCTTGGGCACATGCCTTGAGGAGTGGATTCAGCTCTAAGAACGTTCGTTAATTGAGCTGCGCGATACCGAACAAGAGTGTCGCTGCGATGATCACTACAGTACCCGAGCAGAAGGCGATGAGCTGCATTCCGAGCCCATAACGAATTGTTCGGTTGTAGAAGACTTTCTGTTCGTCAATGACAGTATTGAACTCCTGTCTCGGAACCTTATCCTCTCCTTTGTTCTTGAAAAGGTAATGAGCATTCAGGTTAAGCGTTCGCATGTATCCGTAGTGAAAATAAATGCCCAGAAATAGTGCGGCGCCGAGCAAGAGCGCGCCCACCACGCAGAGAACAAAGAAAGTCGTCTGTGTCGCACCTCCGACATCCTGAAGTCTCGTGAGCAGGAGTGGGAGAGCAATGGCGATCATGACACCGGATAGTTCAGCAATCCAGTCGGCAATCTTGACCCTATTCTCTTCAAGCCTTATCGCTACGTTGAAAGCCGTCTGGTTGTTTACTATAACCGGGTTCTCCCGAGCATAGGAAAACGACCTGGTGACATCGAAATGGGTATTCCACCAAGCCCTGATTCGACTGGTGCTGCCTTCCTCGCCTTCGTCGTCCTCTTGAACACCAGTGTCATCCAGCACTGCTTTCACCTCGCTAGGTAGCGCGCACGACGGTTTAACCCCTGGGTTGTTGATAAACATACTACTCAGCACTACCCCACTCGTCGTCCAGCGTGGTTCCAGGACCAAGACGCCCGAAACGTGTTTCAGATTTGCATCTGAAAGTCCATTCTGTACACGATGGACCACTACGTCCCTCGGAACATCCAGTGGGGATACAAACAGGTCCGGGACGATTGCCACGATGTTCGGCTTATCCCGCGATAGCTTGTGGGAAACCTTGTATTTCAGTTCATATACGATTCTCTCGCTTGGATCGACGGACCCTCCCTGCCCATCCAGGTATTTTGGAAGTTTGTTCCGTTCGCTTTTTTCCTCTTCGGGTACTTCTCCCTTCCAGCTTGGCCTCTTCACCTCTACGAAGATGGCCTCTCCTTCCATATACTCCACTTCCAGGTCCATCGACGTTCCCGGAACTACTTCAGGCTCGTATCGAAGAACCCTGAATCCCAGGTTAGACAGGTAATAAGACACGTACGCCTCCGCCAGAACACCATCCCTCAACCTGGCAGGGCCCTGCAAGCGGGGCAGTAACTCCTCGAACACCCCCTCATCCTGTAGATGTTCTAGCACTTTCTCAATGAAATCCGCCCAAATCTGGTCGCCGGGAAGACCGTCTTGTTCTTCCCACCGGGAGCTATCCCTAACCTTCATGAGAAGAGAGCCCGGCAAACCGCTTTTATTCTCAGCACCCATCAGACCAACCTCGCCGTCAGCCGTGTGATCTGTTCCGGGTCCACTCTATCCCCCTTAGGCAGCGTAGAAACAAAATCCGCTACGAACCTGGATTCCTTCTCCACGCAGTGTCTGATGCGCCCCAGATATGCTGCGCGTAAAGCCTGCTGGGGTTCGATGTCGAGAACCTGGGAGAGCGAATAGACGAGCCGGTACGAAGCCGGTTTGCGTCCCAGTTCGATTATGTTGATCATCGAACCGGTGACCTTCACTTCCCCACTCTGATTGACCAGGTCGGCTACACCTCGAACCGTTAGCTTCTTTTTCTGCCTGGCTGCCTTTATGAGTTCAGGTAATTCCTTCAAGGCCCTCCTTCTGTCAACCATTACATTTGACATTGCGTATGCTTCACGGTATTATGATGTCAACCATTATAGTTTACAGCAATCACCCGACAAATACAAGACCCCGAGTTGCCTCACAATAAAAGTACCCGAAACGGATACGTTGCCTCAAAAACAAAAAGTGCCCGAAAGCCGACCGCGTAAAACCGTTTCCCCAGGTGAG
>JAGUWJ010000124.1 GCA_020062425.1 Actinomycetota bacterium | reverse complement strand
GCTCCTCATCGCCTACTTCGAGCGCCAGTGGAGCCAGGTGTCGATATTCACGCTCGGCCTCACCGTGCCCTGGGCCCTTTACAACACCACCACCCGCAAGAGGCGCATGGGCGTCCGCCTCTACAGCGAACCTCCCCCGGTGCCGTACATCTCGGTGACCTCGTTCACGATCGTGGCGGTCACCATGCCGCTCCTGGAATACCTCGCCTACAGGATTATCTTCCGCGGGGTCACAGGCGAAGTGCCGTTCACGGATTTCGTGAGCAGGTACTTCACCAGCATGGACTGGCTGCTGGTGGCCTGCGGCCTGGCGCTGGCCCTCTTCACTCCGTTTCTCCTGAGGGTGGGTTCCGGGTGGAGCAGGTCGCCCTCCAGGCGCTCCGGGAAAAAGAAGGCCGCGGCGATTGCGGCGGAAGAGGGTGGATCAGCCGAGCCCGGCGGGGAGGCACCGGCCGAAGGGGCTGATGAGACGCCGATGCCGAAGTGGCTCTAGTTGTGACGCCCGCCCCCGCCGCCGCCGTCGTGACGGCGCATCCTCAGCCTCACGTACGCTGATGCGAGCGGGTTGTATCGCCTTCCGGTGATGGTCCCCCTCCTGAGGTTCTCCATCAGCTCCTCCGGCCCTGAGAACTCCTCCATCTCAACGTACACCGCACCGAAGTGGGTCGGCTCGTGGGAGTCGCTGCCCGCCGCACTCACGAAGTCGTGATCTTTCAGGAACCGGCGCGCCAGCCAGTTGGCGCCCGGGAAGCGCGGCTTGCCGTTGAACGCCTCGATGATGTCGATCATGTGCGCGAGCTCCTCCAGCTCTCGCGCCTTCAGCCGCTTCATCTTCAGGATGTCGAACGGATGAGGCACGTACACCAGCCCGCCCTGGGTCCTGATGAGCTGCATGGTCTCGAGCGGGGTGAGCCCCTTGGGCACGTGCTCACGCAGGAACAGGCCGCATATCTCGCCGCCCGAGGTCCGCACTTCCTCTCCCACTATGACCCTGGGGGCGTAGTCCCCTTTCAAGCGCGCCTCCACCGAGAGCTGGTTGAACTCCACCGCGCCCTCCAGCACGTCGTGGTCCATTATGGCCACCGTGTCGATGCCGCCGCGGCGGCAGCCCTCCACCAGGCGCGGGAACGTCACCACCGAATCCGGCGAATAGTTGGAATGCACGTGAAAATCTGCCCTTATCAGGGTGGCTCCTTTCGGGGGTGCTGACACTGCGCCGGCCATGAGGAGTTAGACCGAAGCCCCGCAGTGCTCGAGCAGGGACCTCCAGATGACCAGGCCGTCCTCCGAGCCGAGCGCCGCCTCGCTGGCCCGCTCGGGATGGGGCATCATGCCCAGCACGTTGCCCTCCCTGCTGCAGACGCCGGCAATGCTCTCGGTCGCTCCGTTGGGGTTCGACTCGGGCAGGACCGCCCCCTCGGGGGAGCAGTAGCGGAATACCACCTGGCCCACCCTCTTCATCTCCTCCAGGGTGGTCGCGTCCACCTGGTAGTTGCCCTCGTTGTGGGCGATCGGTATGCGCAGCACGTCCCCCTTCGATGCACCGGCGGTCCAGGGCGTGCTGGTGTTCTCGACCCTTATATCCACGAACCTGCAGATGAACTTGAGCCCGGTGTTCCTCATCATGGCGCCCGGCAGGAGGCCCGCCTCGAGCAGTATCTGGAAGCCGTTGCAGATGCCTATAACGTAACCGCCGTCGGCCGCGAAAGCCTCCACCGCCTTCATCACCGGCGAGAAGCGCGCCACCGCCCCGGTGCGAAGGTAGTCGCCGTAGGCGAACCCGCCCGGGAGCACCACGCAGTCGTACTTCGATACGTCCGTCTCCGCGTGCCACACGTACTCGACCTGCTGACCCAGCACGCGGTCCAGCACGTAATAGCAGTCGTGGTCGCAGTTGGACCCCGGGAAAACAACAACCCCGAACCTCATCAGGCGTCTACCTCCATCCGGTAGTTCTCGATAATCGGGTTCGCGAGCAGCTTCTCGCTCATCTCGCCCAGCCGCGACTCGAGCTTCTCCTTATCGTCGCCCGCGAGCTCGAGCTCCATGTACTTGCCCACCCTCAGGTCCAGGACCTCGTCGTACCCGAGGTTGTTGAGCGCGCGGAGCACCGTCTTTCCCTGGGGGTCCAGTATCCCTTCCTTCAGCGTGATGTACACCCTGGCCGTGGCCAACGCGAGCCCCCTTTCCTATCCCCTGGTCTGTCGACCGGGGCGCTTACGGTTCGACCTTCAAAGATGCGAGGCGCTCGAACACCACGCCCGCGCGCTCGAGCGATCCGGCGATGTCGAAGCAGCCTTCAAGCTCTTCTTCCGTGAGAAGGTGGCTTACCTCGCCGTCCGCCGCAAGGTTCTCCCGGAACGTCCCCTCGCCCTCGACGGCCTTCATGGCGCTGGCCTGCACCAGCTTGTACGCGTCCTGCCTGGACAGGCCTTTGTCGACCAGCGCCAGCAGGACCCTCTCCGAGAAGAACAGCCCGCCGGTTGCTTCGATGTTCCTCTCCATGTTCGACGGAAAGACGACCAGCCCCTCCATGACGCCGTTGAACTTGTCGGTGGCGTAGTCCAAGAGGATGGTGCTGTCCGGCAGTATCACCCTCTCCGCCGAGGAGTGGCTTATGTCCCGCTCGTGCCAGAGCGCCTGGTTCTGCAGTGCGGCGGCCGCGTTGCCCCGGATGACCCGCGCGATGCCGCACACCCTCTCGCATATAATGGGGTTGCGCTTATGGGGCATCGCCGAAGAGCCGGTCTGGCCCTCGCGGAACGGCTCCTGTGCCTCTCTGACCTCCGTCTTCTGAAGCGCCCTCACCTCGGTGGCGAACTTCTCCAGCGACGAGGCGGCGACGGCGATAGCGCACAGGTACTCGGAGTGGCGGTCGCGCTGCAGCACCTGGGTGGAGGCCTCGGCGGGCTTCAACCCCAGGCGCTCGCAGACGTACTTCTCTACGAACGGGTCCAGGCTGGCGTAAGTTCCAACCGCCCCCGATATCTTCCCGTAACTCACAGTCTCTCTCGCGCTCTTCAGGCGCTCGATGTTCCGCCTGGTCTCGAACGCCCACACCGCCAGCTTATGGCCGAAGGTGATGGGCTCGGCGTGCACACCGTGGGTGCGCCCCATCATGGGGGTGTCCTTGAACTCCAGCGCCCTCATCCTAAGGATGCCCAGCAACCGGGATGTGCCCTCGAGGAGGATGTCCGCCGCGTCGCGCATCTGGAGCGCGAGCCCGGTATCGAGGATGTCCGAGGATGTCATCCCCATGTGCAGGAACCGAGAGGACGGTCCGATGTTCTCGGCCAGGTTCTCCAGGAACGCCACCACGTCGTGATGGGTGCGCTCCTCTATCTCACCAACCCGGGCCACGTCGAAGCGAGCCTTGCTCTTTATCTCCTCCACCGCCTCGGGCGGCACCGCGCCCAGCTCGCTCATGGCCTGGCAGGCCAGTATCTCTATCTTCATCCAGTTCGCGAGCCTGGCCTCGTCGGACCAGATCTCCTTCATCCGCGGGAGGCTGTACCTGTCTATCATCTGGAACCACCCTCCGAGAGCCCGCGCCTGTACTCCGCCAGCGTTCTGCGCACCTCCGGGTCGGCGAGCCCCAGGATGCGGGCCGCCAGCACGGCCGCGTTCTTGGCCCCGTTCACCGCGACCG
>JAGUWJ010000034.1 GCA_020062425.1 Actinomycetota bacterium | reverse complement strand
GGGGGGCAAGTGCCCGGTCAACCCGTCCGGCGGGGTGCTCGCCTCGAACGCCATAGGCGCGACGGGCTTGTTGCGCGTCGCTGAGGCCGCACTGCAGGTGCAGGGTCGGGCCGGAGACAGGCAGGTGCCGGGCGTGGAGCTCGCGCTCGCCACCGGCTTTGGAGGGTGTTACTGGTCCGACGAGCTCGTCCTCGGCAGGGACAAGCCTGAGAAGGCGAGGGGGTGAGCGCGATGTCTCAAGACGAAGAGAAGAGGATGTACCTGGCGATAGAGAGCGGAGAGGCGGAGCAGCCGTTCCGGTGGAGCGCCGGGGCGTACGGCTCCAGGTTCCTGACCGAGATACGCGACGAGGGGCGGTTTATCGGAATCAAGTGCCCCAAGTGCGGGAAGGTGTACGTTCCAATACGGAGGGTATGCGGGCCCTGCTATGAGGAGATGACCGAGCTGGTCCCGGTAAGCGACGAGGGGACCCTGATCACTTTCTCGGTGGTCAGCTTCGGGTTCGTGGACCCGTCCACCGGTCAGCAGAAGCCGGTGCCGTACGGCTACGCGGTGATACAGCTGGACGGGGCCGACAGCTACCTCATCCACTACATTGACGAGACGGATCCCGAGAAGATGAAGGCGGGCGACCGGGTGAAGGCGGTGTTCGTGGACAAGTCCGAGCGTACGGGCAGCCTGCAGGACATCAGGCACTTCAGCCTCGTGAGGGGGTAGAAGCGATGTCCGATGAGAACTTCAAGGTCGAGATGATGGACGGGGTGGCCCGCTGCACCATGAGCGGGCCCACCATGAACGCGATGGGCAAGGATCTGCTCTTCCCGCTCATAGAAGGCATGGAAAGAGTGCTGTCAGACGACGAGGTGCGGGTGGTGGTGCTGAGGGGCGACGGCGGGAACTTCTGTGTGGGAGCGGACCTCTCGATAATGGGCGAGAAGATGGACCCTGTCTTCCTATACGAGGGCATGCAGAAGATGAACTCCATTGGCCTCGCCATGCACGACGGGCCCAAGCCCGTCATAACCGAGGTCGACGGCTGGGCGGTGGGAGGGGGCTTCAGCCTTGCCATCTCCTCCGACCTCACCTACGCCACCGACCGCTCGCAGTTCCTGATGAGCTTCATGCGGATATCCATAATCCCCGACCTGGGCTCGGCTTACTTCCTCCCCAGGCGGATCGGTCTGGCGCGGGCAAAGGAGCTCGCGCTGACCGCGCGTGTCATCGGAGCTGAGGAGGCGTGCCAGATCGGTCTCATCAACCGCGTGTTCGACGCGGAAAGCATCTCGGACGAGGTGATGAAGATAGCGCGCCGCATGGCCAGCAGCAGCCCCAGGGTGCTAGCGATGACCAAGCGGAACCTCGACGTCTCGAACACGCTCGACCTGAAGACCATGCTTGACGCGGAAGCGGCTGTGCAGCCGTACCTGGTGATGTCACCGGAGCACCAGCGCGACGTCCAGAAGTTCCTGGACAAACAGAAGGATGTTGGTGGTTAGCAGAGCACGTGGCGACTTAATACCTGGGGACGGACCCCTTGAGTTAAGTTGTTTCGGAAAATATCTGCAGGGCAGAGCTTAACTTAGGGGGTCCGTCCCCAGGTGTTAAGTCGGAAAGGGTGGAAGATGCGGGATTATGATGTCATCGTCGTAGGCGCGGGGCTGGGCGGGCTGTCATCGGCAGTATCCCTCTCGAAGGAGGGGAAGAAAGTACTGCTTCTGGAGAGGCAGCGTGTCCCCGGAGGATACGCGTCTTCGTTCAGGCGCGGTCGCTTCGAGTTCGAGATATCGCTCCACGAGCTTTCCGGCCTGGGCCCGTCCGAAGACCGGGGACCGCTATGGAAGGCCCTTGACCAGTTCGGGATCACAGAGCGGGTGGAGTTGATACCGATACCCGAGTTCTACCGGAGCGTCTTCCCCGACGTTGACGTGACCCTCCCCATAGGTCGGGAGCGGTTCGTGGAGGAGTTGACCCGCCACTTCCCGGCCGAGGCCGAGGGGTTAGGCAGCTTCACGGACGCCATGTTCGATTTCACCGAGCAGGCGCTCAAGGCTAACCGCCTGGGGATGAAGAAGGCTATGCAGGCCCCGGAGCAGTTCCCCGCCCTCATGAAGTATTTCGGGAAGACCCTCTCAGAGGTGCTGAATCCCATGATCACAGACGAGAAGCTGCGCGCCGTGCTTGGGCAGATCTGGGGTTACTACTGCCTGCCACCGTCCCAGCTCTCATTCCTCATATACGCGATGGGCACCGCCGCCTACCTCAGGTTCGGTCCCTGGCACGTGAAGGGCACCTCGCAGGCACTATCTCAGGCGTTCGTGGACGCCATCGAGGAGAACGGAGGCGATGTCGCTCTCGGCAAGGGCGTATCCAGGATAATGGCCGCCGACGGCAGGATCTACGGCGTAGAGACCGACGACGGTGACAGGATAGACTGCCCGTACGTCGTCAGCAACGCGAACCCTTTCACGGTCTGCCTGGACCTCATCGGCCCTGACGAGATACCGGACTGGTACCTCAGGCGGCTGGGCGCGGGCACCGGGGGCGCCTCAACCTTCAATGTCTACATGGGGTTGGACTGCCCGTACGAGGAGGTGGGCCTGCGCAACCACGAGACGTTCGTGAACACCGGTTACGACCTGGACGACCACTACGAGTTGATGAAGGCCGGCATCGGTGTCGAGCCCGCAGAGGCCGCGGTCACAGCCTACAACGCCGCCGACCCCGGGTTCTCGCCTCCAGGAACCGCAGTGGTGGTCATCACCATGATAGCCCGCGCCGAGGCCTGGATGACCGTCCCACCGGCCGAGTACACCGCGACGAAGGAGAAGGTGGCGGATAAGGTCATCGCTCTCGCTGAGAGGGTGGCGCCCGGCTTGCGGGACCACATAGAGGAGATCGAGGTCGCCACCCCCGTGACCAACACGCGCTACACCGGCAATATCGCCGGCAGCATAATCGGGTTCAACGAGACCTACTCGGGGAGCGGCATGGACCGCATGCCCGCGCGCGGCCCCCTGGACGGCCTGTATTTCGCCGGCGCTTACTCCAATATCGGGGGCGGGTACGAGCCGTCTATCTACAGCGGGCTCCTTACGGCGAACCAGGTCATGCAGGACATCGACTCCGGTGGGAGGGACGCCCGTACCATGGAGAAGGTCCGGGCGAAAGTCGAGGGTCAGTCGGGAGATGCCGCCCCTGCCTCTCGCCAGGTCACGGATGCCATGCGAAAGGCCGTGAATGCCCTGCACCCCTCACGCGTGCGCCTGGAGGTCTCGGAGATCATCGACGAGACCCCCAGCACCAGGAGCCTTCGCATGGTCCCAACGGAAGGCACCCTCCCCGCGTTCAGGGCCGGCCAGTATGTGAACCTCTTCGTGGAGATAGACGGCGTGCTCACCTCGCGCCCGTACGGGATATCATCACCACCCGGTGAGCCATACTACGACCTGACGGTGAGGCGAATGCCGGGCGGGTTCGTCTCGCACTTCCTGCTTGACCGGGTGAAGGTCGGCGATGCGTTCGAGGCGACCGGGCCGAGCGGCGCCTTCTACCACGAGCCCCTTCGGGACACTTCCTCCCTGGTGTTCCTGGCGGGGGGCAGCGGCATCACCCCGTTCGCTTCAATAGTGCGCGAGACGGTGAGGGACAGCCTGCCCCTCGGAATACACATCATCTACGGCAGCCGCGACCCCTCCGACGTAATCTTCGCGGCCGAGATGGCCAACCTGGCGGCCACCCGCGACAACATCAGGGTGGACATGGTCATGAGCGATCCCACTGCTGACTGGAGCGGCCTGTGCGGATTCCTCGACGCCAGGATGATATCGAAGCTCATCGAGCCGGTGGAGGGCAAGACGTTCTACGTATGTGGCCCGGCGGCCATGCAGCTCCTCTGCGAGGGCGCGCTGGAGTCCATGGGAGTCCCCGCCCGCCTGGTGAGGAGGGAAGCTTACGGCCCCGCTCCTGACGTCACTGCCGAGCCGGGATGGCCCGGAGCCGACCCCGACGCCTTGTTAGAGTGCGTCGAGGAGCGTTCCGGCCGTGCCGTCGAGGTCAGGTCCGGCGAGCCCCTCATGAACGCGCTAGAGCGCGAGGGTATCGTCGTACCCGCGGTCTGCCGCGCCGGCGAATGCGCCGCCTGCCGCACCAGGCTGGTCTCGGGTAAGGTGTTCGCCCCGGAGCGCGTGCGAGCGCGCTGGGTGGACGGAAAAGCGGGCTACATCCACCCGTGCATGAGCTATCCACTCTCCGACCTGAGGATACGCATATAGAGTCATTCCAGTAGGCAAGGCGGCAGGTCTGCGGCGGCAGCTGCCGGGGGAGGTCACCGTGGAAGAGAAGCTGTGGCACAAGTCCTACGCTGAGGGGGTCAAGAAGACCCTCGACTACGAGAAGGTCACCATCTCCGAGAGCCTGGCGCGCTCCGCCCAGCGGTTCCCGGACGCGGTCGCCCTCAACTTCCTGGGGAAGCGCATCACCTACGCCGAGCTGAACGCCTACGTGAACCGATTCGCCCGCGCGCTCGCGGACCTGGGGGTGGGCGAGAGCGACAAGGTAGCGATGATTCTCCCCAACATGCCGCAGGTCATCATCGCCAACCTGGCCACCTTCCGTCTGGGCGCCGTGGTCGCCATGAACAACCCACTCTACACCGAGCGCGAGCTCGCCTACCAGCTTGACGACTCGGACGCGAAGGTGGCGGTCACACTCAGCCTTCTCGTCCCGCGCGTGACCGGCATCATGGGGCAGACAAAGGTGAAGAAGGTGGTCGCCTGCAACATCAACGACTACCTGCCGTTCCCCAAGAAGCAGCTGTTCCCACTGGTCAAGAAGGCGATGTACGCCAAGATAAACCCGACTGAAACCGTGCTGGATTTCAACGATCTCATCAAGGCGTACCAGGACGACCCGGTCCCCGACAGGGGCGAGTGGGAGGAGCTCTCCACCCTCCTCTACACCGGCGGCACTAGCGGGGTCAGCAAAGGCGTCATGCTCAGCCACAAGAATCTGAGCTGCAACGTTCAGCAGTTCAGATGGTGGTTCCCCGACCTTGAAGACGGGAAGGTCTCCATCGTGGGCACCTTCCCCATCTTCCACTCGGCGGGCTTCACGGCCATACAGAACATGATGGTGTGGGCGGCCTGGGAGGACGTTATGATACCCAGGCCGGAGCCCGAGACGCTGGTGGAGCTGCTCAAGAAATACAAGCCGCAGTTCCTGCCCGGGGTCCCCGCCATCTTCGTAGGCCTGCTCGCCGAACCCGAGTTCCGCAAGATGGATCTCTCGTTCATAAAGGGCTTCTTCTCCGGCGCCGCCCCTCTGGCCGAGGACACCATCAGGGACCTGCAGGACCTCACGGGCGCGACCATCCTGGAGGTGTACGGCATGACCGAGACCACCCCGGTCGTCACGGTGACCCCCTGGGGTGGGACCATCAAGCCGGGCACGGTGGGCGTGCCGGTCGCTGATACCGATGTGAAGATAGTGGACTCCGAGACGGGCAGAGAGGAGCTCGGCGTGGGTGAGGTGGGGGAGATGATAATCAGCGGACCGCAGGTGATGATGGGTTATTACAAGAAGCCGGAGGAGACCGCCGCCACCCTCAAGGGCGGCTGGGTCTACACCGGCGACCTCGCCATGATAGACTCCGACGGCTACATAACGATAGTGGACCGCAAGAAGGACATGATCATCTCCAGCGGCTACAACATCTACCCCATAGAGGTGGACAACGTCCTCTTCGAGCACCCCAAGATACTCGAGGCGTGCGCGGTCGGTGTGCCGGACCAGTACCGGGGCGAGAGCCTCAAAGCGTTCGTGGTGCCCAAGCCGGGGGAGACTCTAACCGAGGAAGAGGTCATAGCCTACTCCAGGGAGCGGCTCGCAGCCTACAAGGTCCCCCGCGAGGTCGAGTTCATGGAGGAGCTCCCCAAGAGCGCCGTGGGCAAAATACTGCGCCGCGAGCTGCGCGAGATGGAGCTCGAGAAGCGCGTCTCATGAAGGATTCGACCCTGCCCCGGTGAAGTCGGCAGGACCCGTCGTCGGGCGGGCCGAACGGCCAGGACGCGCTTTTCGTGCGTGGATTCCGCATCATTCTCCTTTACCGTGTCACCGCGTAATGGTTAAATATGTAGCAATATCTGTGGCCCCCTGGACCCGAATGTGGAGGTTCTTTTGGAAGTTGAGATAGGCATGGGCAAGTCGGGGAGGCGGGCTTACGGCCTCGACGACATCGCCATCGTACCCTCGCGCCGCACGCGCGACCCCGAAGACATAGACCTATCCTGGCAGCTCGGGCCCCACAGGCTCGAGCTTCCGTTTCTGGCCTCGGCCATGGACGGCGTGGTCAACCCCGCGACCGCGGTGGCGGTCGGTAAGCTGGGCGGGCTGGGTGTCCTCAACCTGGAAGGCCTGCAGACACGTTACGAAGACCCCGACCCGGTCCTCGAGAAGATAGCCTCACTGCCGAAGAACAAGGCCACGCGCGGCATCCAGGAGATATACCGCGAGCCGATAAAGCCGGAGCTCATCGAGAAGAGGGTGAGCCAGATAAAGGATTCCGGGGTCGTCACAGCCGCGTCGCTGACCCCCCAGAGGGTCGAGGAGTACTACAAGGTAGCTCTTGACGCCGGGTTAGACGTGCTGGTCATCCAGGGGACGGTCATCAGCGCGGAACACCTCTCGAGCTCGCGTGAGCCGCTCGACCTCTACGACTTCATCTCCAACCTGGACGTGCCGGTGGTGGTGGGGGGCTGCGCGTCGTACCACACCGCGCTCCACCTCATGCGGACCGGAGCGGTGGGAGTGCTGATAGGTGTCGGGCCCGGTCACGCCTGTACGACCCGAGCGGTGCTTGGCATAGGAGTTCCCCAGGCCACGGCGCTCGCTGACGCGTCGGCGGCGCGTGCCAGGGTCATGGAGGAAGAGAGCCGCTACGTGAACGTCATCGCCGACGGAGGGATACGCACCGGCGGCGACATCGCGAAGTGCATCGCCTGCGGGGCGGACGCTGTGATGATAGGCGCTCCCGTGGCGAGATCGTTCGAGGCGCCGGGGCGCGGCTTTCACTGGGGCATGGCCACCTTCCACCCCGAGCTCCCCAGGGGGACCCGGGTCGAGGTGGGTCAGGCGGCCCCGCTGGAGGAGATAATCAAGGGACCCGCGCACGAGAACGACGGGACCATGAACCTGTTCGGGGGCCTGCGCATGTCCATGGCCACCTGCGGGTACCGCACCATCAAGGAGTTCCAGCGCGCCGAGGTGATGGTGGCCCCGGCCCTTCAGACCGAGGGCAAGATCATCCAGCGCAGCCAGGAAGTGGGCATGGGTAAATGAGCACGACCCACGAACAGACTGTCCTGGTCGTAGACTACGGGGCGCAGTACGCCCAGCTCATAGCCCGACGGGTGCGCGAGTGCAAGGTCTTCAGCGAGATAATCCCCCACGGGACACCCGTGTCCGAGATAGCCGACCGCAAACCGTCGGGGCTCATCCTCTCAGGCGGCCCCATGAGCGTCTACGAGAACGGCGCCCCTTCCATCGACCCGGAGGTTTTCGAGCTCGGCATCCCCATCCTGGGCATCTGTTACGGCATGCAGCTGATGGCCCAGAGCCTGGGAGGGAAGGTCGAGCGCACCGGCAGCCGCGAGTACGGGCGCACGGACATGACGGTAGTCGAAGAAGGCATCCTGCTAGCCGAGCTGCCCCTCGAGCAGGTGGTGTGGATGAGTCACGGCGACAAGGTCACCGGGGCTCCGGACGGGTTCACGGTGACGGCCCGCACCGACGCCTCGCCGGTCGCCGCCATGGAGAACCACTCCAGGGGTCTCTTCGGGGTGCAGTTCCACCCCGAGGTCGCGCACACCCCCGCCGGGATGGACGTGCTCAAGAACTTCCTCTACCACGCCTGCGACTGCCTACCCACCTGGACCATGTCCTCCATCATCGAGGACGCGGTGCGGGATATCCGCGAGAGAGTGGGCTCAGAGAAGATAATCTGCGGGCTCTCCGGTGGGGTCGACTCAAGCACCGCCGCGGTGCTGGTACACAAGGCTCTGGGCGACCAGCTCACCTGCGTGTTCGTGGACCACGGGCTCTTGCGTGCTGGGGAGGCGGAAGAGGTCGTGGAGACGTTCGGGCGCCACTTCGAGATGAACCTGATACACGTGGATGCCCGAGAGAGGTTTCTGAAGAAGCTCGAGGGGGTACTCGATCCCGAGGTGAAGCGCAAAGCAATCGGGGAGGAGTTCATCAGGGTCTTCGAGGAGGTCGCGAACGAGCTCAAGGACACCGGGTTCCTGGTACAGGGGACGCTCTACCCCGATATTATCGAGAGCGGCACCAGGGACGCGGCCCGCATCAAGTCACACCACAACGTGGGCGGCCTTCCCGACGACATGCAGTTCGAGCTCATCGAGCCGCTGCGCGAGCTGTTCAAGGACGAGGTGAGGGCGGTCGGCGAGGAGCTCGGCCTGCCGGAGGAGATAGTATGGCGCCAGCCGTTCCCGGGGCCGGGGCTCGCGGTGCGGATAATAGGAGAGGTGACCGCCGAGCACCTCGACATACTGCGCTCGGCGGACGCCATAGTGATAGAGGAGATAAAGCGGGCGGGGCTGTACAGGGACATCTGGCAGTCGTTCGCCGTCCTTCCCTGCATCAAGTCGGTGGGGGTCATGGGCGACGGGCGCACCTACGCCTACCCTATTGTGCTCCGCGCGGTCACCAGCGAGGACGCCATGACCGCCGACTGGGCCCGGATACCCCACGAGGTCCTTGAGAGGATATCGAACCGGGTCATCAACGAGGTCGCTGGAGTGAACAGGGTGGCTTACGACATCTCAACGAAGCCCCCGGCCACGATCGAGTGGGAGTGAATGGTAACCGGCCCGCCTGACGAATACCTCGACGATCTGAACCCCACCCAGCGCGAGGCGGTCCTGCACACGGGCGGGCCCCTGCTCATTATCGCCGGCGCTGGAAGCGGTAAGACCAGGGTGCTCACCTACCGCATAGCGCACCTTATCCACCACCACCGGGTGAGTCCGTGGGACCTGATGGCGCTAACCTTCACCAACAAGGCCGCGGGAGAGATGAAGGAGAGGGTCGAGCGCCTGGTGGGGGTCGCCGCGCGCGACATGATGGTGGGCACGTTCCACTCCACTTTCGCCCGGGTCCTGAGGCGCGAGATCGAGCCGCTGGGGTACAGCTCGAGGTTCACGATCTTCGACGAGGTCGACTCGATGCGCCTGATCGTGCAGGTGCTGGACGAGATGGGCCTCGACCGCAAGAGGTACCACCCTCGGGCGCTCAAGGGTGTCATAAGCGCCGCCAAGAACGAGATGATAGACGAGGAGTCGTTCGCGCACGCGCCGGAGGACTTCTTCGCCGAGGTGGCCGCCCAGGTATACAAGTCGTACCAGTCCAAGCTCCGGGAGCACGACGCGCTCGACTTCGACGACCTCCTGTTGGTCTCGCTGAACCTGTTCGAGCTCTACCCGTCGGTGCTGGAGAGGTACCGCGAGAAGTACAAGCACGTGCTGGTGGACGAATACCAAGACACCAACATAGTGCAGTACCGCCTGGTGAAGATGCTGGCGGAGGAGCACCGAAACCTCTCGGTGGTGGGCGACGACGACCAGGGCATCTACTCGTGGCGGGGGGCGGATATCAGGAACATCCTTGAGTTCGAGAAGGACTACCCCGACGCGCGGATCATAAAGCTGGAGCAGAACTACCGCTCCACCGGGAGGATACTCTCCGCTGCCGGTGCGGTCGTGGTCAACAACGTGGGGCGCAAGGAGAAGACGCTCTGGACCGAGAACCCTGCCGGGGAGAAAGTGCGTTATCACCTGGCGTCGGACGAGCACGGCGAAGCCCGCTTCGCCAGTGCGGAGCTGGAGAGGCTCGTCTCGGAGGGCAGGCGCTACGACGAGGCGGCGGTCTTCTACCGCACCCACGCGCAATCGCGCGTATTGGAGGAGTCGCTGGTGCGACTGAACATGCCTTACCGCATCTTCGGCGGCACCCGCTTCTACGAGCGGCAGGAGATAAAGGACGTGGTCGCCTACCTGAGGCTCATCGTAAACCCGAAGGACGAGGTCAGCCTGAGGCGTGTTATCAACGTGCCGGCGCGAGGGATCGGGAAGAACACGGTGGCCGCGCTCGACGCGTATGCGGCGCGCATCGGGGCGCCGCTCATGGCCGTGCTTCGCGGGGCAGGTGACGTGCCGGGGCTCTCGGCGCGCCAGCAGAAGTGCGTGGCCGGGTTCGTTGGTCTCATCGACGGGCTCGCCGACAGCGCGGAGGAGCTGGAGGTGGGCGAGCTCATCGAGCAGGTGTGGACCCGGACCGGCTACATGGAGGAGCTCGAGAGCATGAGGTCCCTGGAGGCGGAGGGGCGCATCGAGAACCTGAAGGAGCTGCTGGGGGTCGTGAAGGACTTCCAGTCAGAGTACGGGGCGGTGACGCTGGACGATTTCCTGGAGAGGGTCTCGCTGGTGGGGGAGACGGACGACCTCGAGACGGACGCGGGTTATGTCTCGCTTATGAGCGTGCACAACGCTAAGGGGCTGGAGTTCCCCATCGTGTTCATGGTTGGCATGGAGGAGGGGGTATTCCCACACGTGCGCTCGATGGAGAGTGAGGAGGAGCTTGAGGAAGAGCGCAGGCTCTGCTACGTGGGGATGACCCGCGCTGAAGAGCTGCTGTACATGTCGCACGCCGCTACCCGCAGCCTCTGGGGAGGGCTTTCCGCGAACCCGGTCTCCCGCTTCCTGCGCGAGCTGCCCGAAGAGTGCGTCGAGGAGGTCATATGGCGCGACGAGGGCGCGGCCGAGGACGAGCGTGAAGGAACATCGCTCGAAGTGGTAAAAGGGGATGTCGTCTCGCACGCCAAGTGGGGGCCGGGTACTGTGGTGGGGTTGACCGAGCTCGACAATGACGTCGAGCTCACCGTGGATTTCGAGTCCGTGGGGAGGAAGAGGCTTCTTCTCAGCTACGCCCCCTTAACAGTGGGGACGGACCCCTTAAGTTAAGTCGCAGCCCGATCCGCAGCATGTCCCTTGACGACTTAACTTAAGGGGTCCGTCCCCACTGTTAAGCGGCGTACAGCCGCGGTGGATCAGCCTCACGTTCCGCTGGACGGCATGTCGCCAGGTGAAGGCAGGTTGATGCTTGGCATCTCACCCCCCTCGTAGACATACCAGTTGCCATCAGCTTGCCTGAGTTTGAAGGAGATGACGCCCGCGGCCATCATCTCTGAGAGTTTCACGCGCTGGTCCTGTCCGGCGAGGGTCACTACGAGGTCACCATCGAGGACGCGCACCTGGGCGTCGCTCGCAGTCTCGTCGACGGTCTCCAGCTTGAGGTTCTCGTACTTGATGGTCCCGCTCGCGTAGAGCTGCTCGATTATCGCGAGCGAAGCGTCGGGAGGAACGGCCTCGGGAGTGTAGAGCGATTTCAGAGCGGCAACGTCGCCCGTCGAAAGAGCTTCGAAGTACTTCTGGACCGTTAACTCCGGCCCGGTGGCCTCACTCTTCTTGTTGAACACCAGGAGATAGAGCGCCGCACCTGCGACCACCGCGAGGATCACTATCACCGCGATCACGACAGGCACCCTCGAGCGGCCGTAATCAGCAGACGGCGCCTGTCCACCCGCATGAGGTGGAGGCGCGGTGGGCTGGTAGCCGGGTTGCACGCTCGCGTCTCCCGGGGCGACGTAAGCGTCTCCGGGAGCGGTGAACTGCTCTCCGGTGGGAGAAACATCTTGTGGTTCCTGTTCCTCCGCATCAGGAACCCCCTGGTCCTCCGGCGCGGGACGCTCGATGCCCGCAGGAGTATCTTCCTGCTCCTGTATCACTGTCGGGAATCCATGAGCATCGCCTGCTTCTGAGCCTGCGGCCAGGCCGCAGCTAGGACAGACTCCGGACCTATCAGCGACGTGCGCGCCACATCTAGAGCAGTTCAACAGCTACACCTCTCTTCTGGAGGATAGAGGTCCTCTCACCAGATAATTACAGGTGCGCAGGCCTAAACCCTGCCAGGCAGTGGCTAAGTAAAGCTCTCTGTACGCTATTCGGAAACGCCCGCCTGGCGCTTAATACTTCGAATTGAAGTTTAGGTTTCTGTATGATAGGTTTCTCTCGGTCAGTTCTAGCTCAGAGCCCATCCTGTTCCAGAACAGGTCAGACTAGCCTCGAGGTATAACATGAACTTTGATCTCACCGAAGAACAGCGCGTGTTCAGACAGATGGTCCGTGAGTTCGCCGAGCGTGAGATCGCTCCCACGGTCGAAGCCCTTGACGAGAAGGGCGAGTTCCCCTACGAAGCACAGACCAAGATGGCCGAGCTGGGGTTGTTCGGCCTCCCCATAGACGAGGAGTACGGCGGTTCGGGAGCCGACCTTGTCACGTACGCCATAGGTGTCGAGGAGGTCTCCAGGGCATCGGCGTCGCTAGGCATCACCATGGCCGCTCACACGTCACTGGGATGCATGCCCATCCACTTCTACGGCAGTGAAGAGCAGAAGCAGAATTGGCTCGTGCCGATGGCGCAAGGGGAGAAGCTGGGCGCGTTCGGCCTGACCGAGTCTGAGGCGGGTTCCGACGCCGGCGGGACCAAGACCAGCGCCATTCTGAAGAACGGTGAATGGGTCATAAACGGCACCAAGTGCTTCATCACCAACTCCGGCACCGATATCACGCTGCTCGTCACCATCACCGCGGTCACGGGAAGCATCGGTGGCAAGAAGGAAGTGAGCAACATCATCGTGCCGGCCGGCGCGCCCGGGTTCACAGTGGCGCCCCCGTACAGGAAGATGGGCTGGCACTCCTCCGATACCCACGAGCTGGCCTTCAGCGACTGCAGGGTCCCGGAGTCGAACCTGCTGGGAGGGCGCGGAGACGGGTTCAAGCAGTTTCTCAAGGTGCTCGACTGCGGGAGGATAGGCGTCGCGGCTCTCTCGGTGGGAATGGCGCAGGCCTGCCTCGACGAGTCGGTGAAGTACGCCAAGCAGAGGGTGCAGTTCGGGCACCCCATAGGGAAGAACCAGGCAATAAGTTTCAAGTGCGCGGACATGCTGGTCGATGTCGAGCTGGCGCGCATGGCCACGCTCAAGGCCGCGTGCATGGCAGACGCCGGGGTCAACTATTCGCGGGAGGCGTCGATCGCCAAGCTGTTCGCCTCCGAGGCCGCTATGCGAGCGGCCAGTGAGGCGGTTCAGATACACGGAGGGTACGGCTACATCGAGGATTACCCGGTTTGTCGCATCTTCAGGGACTCCAAGATACTGGAGATAGGAGAGGGCACCTCGGAGGTCCAGAGGATAGTCCTGTCGAGGAGCCTCGGACTCTGAGGCACCTTCAACAATCGGAAATTCGTGCAGAGGAGCAAGTCTGCGTCCGGCAACTGCCGGTGACGCGAAGCAGGAGGTAGATGGATTTGTCTGAGACAGTAATCGTCGGGATGGCGCGCACCGCGTTCGGCCGGCTGGGAGGAGCGCTCGCCGACGTCCCCGCGGTCGATCTGGGCGCCGTCGCAATAAAGGGCGCGCTCGAGAGGGCGGGAATCGCCCCCGAGCAGGTCGATTACCTGATAATGGGCCAGGTCATCCAGGGAGGCGGAGGTCAGATCCCCGCCAGGCAGGCGTCCCTGAAAGCCGGCCTCCCGATGGAGGTTCCGTGCCTGCTGGTCAACAAGGTCTGCATCTCCAGCATCAGCGCGCTGGTCACAGCCGACCAGATAATAAAGGCCGGCGACGCCGAGGTGATAGTCACCGGGGGGATGGAGAGCATGAGCCAGGGCTGTTACTACGTCCCAAAGGCGCGGTTCGGTTACCGCATGGGTGACGGCAAACTGATCGACGGCATGATCAAGGACGCGCTGTGGTGCGCCATAAACGACTGGCACATGGGAGAGGGCACCGACAGGGTGGCGGAGGAGTTCGGCACCACCCGCGAGCAGCAGGACTTCTGGGCGGCGCGCAGCCACCAGAGGGCGGCGGAAGCCCAGGAAGCCGGTAAGCTGGCCGAGGAGATAGTCCCCGTTGAAGTGAAGAAGAAGAAGGACATGATCATCGTGGACAGGGACGAGCACCTGCGGCCGGACACTACCGCGGAGAAACTCGGCAAGCTGCCACCGGCCTTCCGCAAGGAGGGCACCATCACCGCCGGCAACGCTTCCGGTATAAACGACGGCGCCGCCTGTTTGGTGGTGACATCAGGGAAAAAGGCTGATGAGTTGGGGCTCTCAGTGCTGGGCACCATCGTTTCGCACGGCATGGTGGCCGAGAAGCCGGAGTACCTGGCGACCGTGCCGGCGAACTCCACCTTGAAGGCTCTCGCGAAGATAGGCAAGAAGGTCGAGGACGTCGACCTCTTCGAGATGAACGAGGCGTTCGCGGCGGTCTGCTGGCACTCCTCCACGATGCTTGGGCTCGACCCCGAGACCGCACTGACCACAAACGTGAACGGCGGTGCCATCGCCCTCGGGCACCCGGTGGGAGCCAGCGGGGCACGCATAACGATGGCAATGGTGAACGAGCTCAGGCGGAGGGGCGGAGGCCTCGGGGCCGCGTCGATATGCGGCGGTGGAGGCCAGGGCGACGCGCTGCTCATCCAGGTCGAAGGCTGATTTACCCCTGGGGACAGACACCGTAAGGTAAATCATTGAGACTTACCCCTGGGGTCAGGCACCGAAAGGTAAGTCGTCTCACAAATCGGAAGAATACCTATAGCGGAGGTGCGCAAATGCAGTACGAGTTGACCGAAGAGCAGAAGATGTTCCAGGAGATGGTCAGGGACTTTGCGAAAAACGAGGTCGAACCGCGCGCGATAGAGATAGATGAGAAGGGCGAGTTCCCCTGGGACATGCTCGAGAAGCTGAAGGAGAACGAGCTCATCGGCCTCCCCTTCGAGGAGGAGTACGGCGGCCAGGGTGCGGACCTGCTGACCCTGTGCATCGCGGTGGAGGAGCTGGCGAAGGTCTGCGTGAGCACTTCGCTTATCATCGGCTGCCAGGAGCTGGGCTCCACGCCTATCAAGCTCGTCGCCACAGAAGAGCAGAAGAAGAAGTACATACCGCCGCTAGCCTCCGGTGAGAAGCTGGCCGCATTCGGTCTGACCGAGCCGGAGGCGGGTTCGGACGCCGCGTCGATGAAGACCCGCGCTGAGAAGAAGGGCGACAAGTACATACTGAACGGCCAGAAGTGCTTCATAACCAACGGCGGCGTTGCCAGCACCTTCTCGGTCTTTGCCATGACTGAGCCTGACAAGGGCGTCCACGGTATCTCGGCGTTCATCGTTGAGAAAGATTTCCCAGGCTTCAGTGTCGGCAAGCACGAGAACAAGATGGGCATCCGCGGCTCCGACACCTCAGAGCTGATATTCGAGGATTGCGAGGTGCCCGCTCGGAACCTGCTCTGGAAGGAAGGCAAAGGCTTCAACCTGGCGATGATGACCCTCGACCGTACCCGCTCGTCTATCGGGGCCCAGGGTCTCGGCGTAGCCGCGGGAGCGCTCGACTACGCTATGGATTATATGAAGCAGCGCGTGCAGTTCGGCAGGCCCATCGCGGCCCTTCAAGGCCTCCAGTTCATGGTGGCCGACCTCGCAATGCAGGTGGAAGCGGCTCGCTCCCTGGTGTACAGGGCGGCGTGTGCGGTCGAGAACGAGGCGCCGGGCTTCAGCGCGCTCTCCGCGATGGCGAAGTGTTATGCGACCGACACGGCAATGAAGGTGACCACCGACTGCGTGCAGCTCATGGGCGGGTACGGGTATATCAAGGAGTACCCCATGGAGCGCATGATGCGCGACGCCAAGATAACCCAGATATACGAGGGGACGAACCAGATCCAGCGCGTCGTCATCAGCCGGGCGCTCCTCGGTAAATAATTTCCATTGGGGACGGACCCTTAACCGGAAATTTCCGCTGGTGTTCCGCTGGTGTCAGGCACCTAGGTGGAAATCTTGCCAGAACTTAGCAGAATTTCCGTCAAAGTGCCTGACCCCAAGGGGAAATATTGATAAGTACTGGCAGAAATTTCGGTTGAGGGTCCGTCCCCAATGAAAATCAGCCGAGGTCGACTGACTTCATTATGTCCTGTAACTGGCCGTTCGAGTCCTCGCCCATTGACATAAACAGCATCATGTAAAGGGTAGAATCCTTGTGGAAGATCGTTATTCGGCAGTCGGCGGTCTCACCGGCGACCGCGATGTCGAACGTGATATCCAGTGATTCCGCACCGTCGACCGAGCCCTCTTTGACACTGCTGTTGGAGATGGAAGCGCCCAAGGTGGGAAGGGTCCCCTGAAAGCCGCCTTTGAAGAGGTTCTCGACGTTTCTCTTACCGGTCTCCCAGTCGATCATGGGGTTTATCACGGATCCCGCTCCCACCAGGTACTTCATATCGGAGCCGCTCGAATCCGCCAGGAAGATCTCGTTGAATTTCTCTATACCGGCTACCTGCCCGATACTGTCGAATTCACTCCCGTCGAGCTTCTCCCAACCGGACGGATACTCGAAGGAAAGGGCGCTGACCGTGCTCTCATAGGTGGACCTGCGACCGCTCAAGAACTTGTCGACGC
>JAGUWJ010000089.1 GCA_020062425.1 Actinomycetota bacterium | reverse complement strand
GGCGAAACTGGGGGTCTCACCCGGCGCCACCTACACGCTTCGCGCTTTCGCCAGGACCAGGGGCTTCAACAGCGTGAGCCGCGCTTATGCAAACGGCAAGTACAGCCCGGCGAGCGACTCAGGCGCAGGAATCGCGATCAAGTGGCTGGACGGCAGCGGGGCCACCCTGGGTGTGAGCAAGTCCTCCTCGGTGGTGCGCAACACCACCGACTGGACCCCGCTGGAGGTGAGCGCCGCGGCGCCTGCGGTTGCGGCCCAGGCCCAGGTGGTGCTCTATACCTCGTGCCCCAACGAGAAGGGAATAGCCGGGAGCGTGTGGTTTGACGACGTAGCGCTCACGGGCCAATCCGCTCCGAACCCACTCACGGTATCCGCCATAACCCCCGCGACCGCCGCCAGCGGGGCCTCCGCGAGCGCGACCATAACGGGCACCGCGTTCGAGGCGGGCGCCGCGGTCAGGCTTGTCAGTGGAACTACTACAGTGGAAGCCACGGACGTGACGGTGAAATCCGCGAACGAGATCACCTGCTCACTGCCCCTCACAGGAGCGGTGGCGGGCACTTACGATGTGGTCGTTACAAATCCGGACAGTAAGACGGCGAAACTCACAGGAGGCTTTTCGGTCACCGCGGCAGCCTCCTCCTGCGGCACTGGAACGACCGCTTCCGTATCCCTGTTCGCGGCGATGGTGGGGCTCTTGTCGCTCGCCGGCGTGGGACGGCGGCGGAAGAAAGGATAGGTGCTTCGAAAAGCCCGGAGAGGATCAGGCCTCGGGCAGCTCAAGGACCATCCTCATCATGCCGGGCGCGCCGAACCTCTTTTCGAACAGGCGGGACCTGTACTCGTCCTTTACCTGGAATCCCGCTTTCTCGCAGGCTTTGCGCGGCGCGTCGTTTCCGATGACTATAGCTATCTGGATCCGCCGGTAGCCACCGGCAACCGCTCTTTCGTACGCGTGCTTGAGTCCTTCCGCGGCAAGCTCGTTGCCTCGGCAGTCGGGAAACACGGCAGCGCTTTCGACCACCAGCGTATCCCTGGGGATGCTCGGGTTGACCAGAACGAACGGGAGCATTTTCCAGGCCAATGATAAGATGCGCGGTACGCTCACCCCCATTTCGCGCAAGGTCTTCCACCACCCCAGAAGTCGATCGTCACCCCTTTTCAAGACTGCCAGGGCTCCCACTATCCGCCCTTCGTCTTCTCCGACCATGAACTTACTGTAGTGAAATCCCGTCAGACGCCCGTGCAGGTAGACCCACTTGATCTTTTCCAGGAGCAGCTCTCTGGGGCCACCGAACATGAGGTCCCAACCGGATACTCCGTTGATACCTGTGTCGGCGATGTAGATAAGCTCTGCTATGTCATCAACATCGCCCGGTTCGGCCGGTCGAGATGCGAACACTTGTTCGGCCTCCACCTCGATTTGAAGTCGACAGATTGCCGCAAACCTGTGCAGGCTAGTATTGAGGCCCTCACGACGCATCGCAACGACGGTCACTCACCAGCAATATAAATCGAGCCGCGGCGCAAAGGCCGCGGCTCGTTCGTTTCAGGTTTTCTCTATCTACAGGCCGACGATGGCTACGCTGCAGACGTTCTGGTTCGGCACCCCGCCCAGGTTATGGGTCAGCCCGAACTTGGGGTTCTTGACCAGGCGGTCTTCCTCCCAGCGCTGGAGGAGCTGGTTGTACATCTCGTAGAGCATCCGCAGACCCGATGCGCCGATGGGGTGGCCGAAGCACTTAAGACCCCCATCAGGCTGGCACGGGATGGTGCCGTCGAGGTCGAAGAACCCGTCCAGGATGTCGTCCGGCGCCTTGCCTTTCTCGGATATATGCAGGTCTTCCATAGTCGCGAGCTCAGTGATGGAGAAGCAGTCGTGCACCTCCATCATGCTTATCTCCTTGCGCGGGTCCTTGATGCCGGCCTCCTCGTAGGCCTTGGTCGAAGCCCGCCTGGTGGTGAGCATCCCGGCGCCGTCCCAGTCGGTGTAGAGGGCCTCCTCGCCGGAGCTCACAGAAACCTGGAGCGCCTTTACTTTCACCAGCTCCTGGTTGGGCTTGACCTTCTTCGCTATCTCAGGCGTGGTAACGATCGCGCAGGCCGAGCCGTCGCTCACGCCGCAGCAGTCGAACAAGCCCAGCGGGTAGGCGATCATCGGGGCGGAGATTATCTTCTCCTCCGGTATCGGCTTGCGCAGGTGTGCGCGCGGGTTTTTGGCGCCGTTCTGATGGCTCTTCCAGGAGATGTGGGCCATCGCCTGTTTGACCTTCTCCATGGGCACGTTGTACGCAGCCGAGTAAGCCGTCCCCAGCTGGGCGAACATGCCCGGGGCCGTCGCGTTCGGCCCTATGGCGACCTGCATCTGCCCGAAGGCGGGGCTGTCGGGAAGCCCGCCGTAACCGGTGTCCTTGAGCTTCTCCACACCCAACGCCAGCGCGATGTCGTAGGCACCGCTCGCCACACCGTAGCAGGCGCCGCGGAACGCCTCCGTGCCGGAGGCGCAGAAGTTCTCGGTGCGCGTCACCGGGATGAGGGGCAACTTCAGGGCCATCCCCAGGAAGTTCCCTCCCTTGCCGATGTTTATCTCGTCGATATGGCTTCCCAGCCAGGAAGCCTCTATCTCCTTCTTCTCGATCCCGGCGTCCTCGATGCACTCGGTGAAGGCCTCCACGGCCAGATCATCGGGGCTCGCGTCCCAGCGTTCGCCGAACCTGGTGCAGCCCATCCCGAGGACGACGACTTTGTCCCTGATTCCTTCTGACATTTACTCCGCCCCCTTAAGCCGGTATGGCCTTCCAGAAGTAACTGGTAATATCTCTTATCTCGTCGTAATGCTTGATACGGAACGAAAAGTCCACCGGGTTCCCTACCGCAAGGTCCTCCACGGTGCAGTCGGTGAAGTCGAAGACGAAGCGACCGCCGCCCTTGAAGTTCACCGAGCCGTAGACCGCCGGCGGATTGATAGTGGCCGACAGAAGATCCGACGTGAAGCTGGCTACGGTCCCGCCCTTGTCCGAAAGCACTATCGGCTCCGCCTCGTCGGTGGCTCCGCACTTGGGGTTGACGCATATCCTCTGGGGCGGGAACTGCACCGTACCACACGCCTTGCACTTGGTGCCCTCGAGGCTGAGGATGGCCTTGTGAGACCTCCAGATCATCGACCAGCGGGCCCACTTCATCTCCTCGCCTCGCAGGCCGGTATCGACGTCCACCATGTGCCTCCAGGCGAGGTACTTGGGGTAGTTGTCGAGTTCCGCCCTCCTTTCGAGGTACCCGCTTACACCCTTTCGCGAGGGGAGCTTCTTGATATTGTCCGTGACCTCGAAGTAGAGGGCGTCGCACCCGCTCCCGTAGCTCACCAGCAGTATCTTGTCTCCGGGCTTGGCAGTCTCGAGCGCCTTGGCGAACATCATCAGCGGCTGCGCCGCGCCCGTGTCCCCGATAACCGCCTGCAGGTTGTCCTCGACCTTCTCCGGGTCGAGGCCGAGCTTCCCTCCTATAGCCTTGCGGGCGCCTCCGTAGTAGCAGGGGTAAACGACTTTATCGAAGTCCCCGGGCGCCACCCCGTACTTCTCACAGAGTCCGTTAACGACCTCCGGGATGAACTGGTCGAAGCCCATGTCCCTTATCCAGCGCTCCTCCCACTGCCGGTCGTACTTTGCCTGAGCACCTCTCAGGTGGTCGACGAAGTCGTACCCTGTCGAGTAAGAGCCCTTGAACTCCGCGATGACGTCCTTGTCCCCGACCATGAAAGCGGCCGCCCCATCGCCGAACATGAGCTCCTGGACGCTTCCCATCTTGCCCAGTCTGATGTCGGCCGCTGAGACCACCACGTTGTTCGCGGTTCCCGCGGCAGCAGCATCCAAAGCAGCCATAAGCGCGCTCGTCCCGGCTTTGAGGCCGTTACCGAAGTCGGCGGTCCTGATGTCTTCACCGGCCGCCAGCGCTCCCGCCACAAGGTTCGCGCAGAGCCTCTCCTTGAACGGGGCTGTGGTAGAGGCGAAATAGACACCGCCGACCTCAGACCGGTCGAAACCGGTCATGCAGTCAGCTCCCGCAGCCGCGGCCATCGTCACCGAGTCTTCGTCGAAGTTGGCAACGGCTTTCTCTCCCTGCGCGTTCAGCATGTTGGCGGGGTTGATCCAACCCATCGAACCGAATACCAGGAATCGGTTCAATCGGTAACGGGGAACGTACCCTCCGTAAGAGCGGATCCCAACCATCTCATCACTCCCTTTCCGGAACCTGAACGGTCCAAACCGTGATCACATCGCTCGGGCGCGTGTTGCTTTCATGCATAGCGCGGGTTCAACGGACGCCGCGCCTGCAACATCGCCTCTAGTCGAAATCAAAGACCTCGATGTATGGGAACCTCTGCTTGAGCTGTGTCTGGATGCGCTTCCTGGCCTCCAGGTCGGTGATGTGTTTGACCTCCGATACCGGGTACCCGTCATCCGAAGTCGAAGACTTCCAGGATGTCACGTACCCGGGGACCGACACCAGCCCCATCCCGCCGGATCCGCAGCAGGAGGTCTCGACATGCGCGCCCTTGAGCGCGTAGAGGACTTTCTTATCCTCGAAATCGAGCACACCCTCTTCGAGCACCTTGTAGTAGCCGCCGATGCTCCTTATCTCCTCGTTCAGGGGGAAGTGGATGTACCTCGTCATGAGCTGGCTCCTCTTGCGGTGCTCTCAAAGCCCTCCGTTCCCGCGCAATTATAACCCTGGACGCGGTTTTCGACCATCGGGTCAAGAGCAGTTTTGAATCAAGGTCAAATGGAGTGTCCGGGTGATGAAGGGTCCCCCAAAAGGGTGATTGCTAGAGCCACGGCTTGTATCTATCATGGGGCGACTGATATGTCAGTACAGACTTGTTCGGGCGGCGGCGAGGACGGGGAAATCTTACGCGGACAGTCGTAGCATCCTTCTGGACGGATGACCCGATACCCTGGAGGAGGGTGGGGGGACGGGCGGTGAATCGGCCAACCACGGGTAATCGCGGTCGTCCGTCCTTCTTATCCCCACACGTTCAGCGCGAGTCGTCTGTCTCCAGCCAGGCCGGGGTGAACTCGCGGTCTAATATCAGCCTGTTGAAGAGCACATCGCTGAGCCTCGCTTCCGACGGGGGGACGGGAGCCACCTCCGGGCTTCCCTGAAGCCTCCTGGCGAAACAGTTCAGTGAAGCGCCGAAGGCAAAGAAGATAAGCGGGGCTGGCTCCCCCCTCAACACCGCCAGGAGAGGCCAGAGGACCAGGGAGAAGGCGCAGTACATCGCTATGGTCCGTGTGGCGAGGCCGAACGCCAGCACCGTAAGGACGACCAGCGTCTCCCAGGGAAGCAGTATGGCGAAACCGATCAGGGTCACCGTCATGCCGCGCCCGCCCTTGAACCTGGTGAATACCGACCAGTTGTGCCCGGCTATGACCGCAAGAGCCGCAAGTGACTGCACCCAGAGAGAGGCGCCGACGATGCGCAGGACCAGGAGTGTCAGGCCCATCTTGGCGCAGTCCAGGAAGAATACAGCGACGCCCGCCGCGCGGCCGACTTCGTGAAAGACGTTATGCGTCCCGAGGCTGCCGGTGCCTGCTGTGCGCAGGTCCTTGTGGGCAAAGAGCCGGCCCGCGAGATATGCGAAGGGAATCGAGCCTGCTAGGTACGCCGAGGGAATCGCTATCAGAGAATCCATCTCCCCGAAAGCACCCCCTTTTTCACAGCGGGATCTTCGCTGCCGGCACGGCGCCTAACCGATCTCGGTGATGTCGCGGATGACCGCTTCGAGACCCTCCATCAGGAACGAAGAGAGTTTCCGCTTCCCGCCGTTCTCGTACCATTTCTTTTGAACGGCGCTGAATACCCCGACCGCCACTGCCGCGTAGACCGCGGGGCGCAGGTCCACGTCCGGATCGACTGTGAGCCTGACGGACAGCGACTCGGAGATGACCCTCTCCAGTTCAGGATAGATCACGTTCCGCTCGTAATCGCCGATCTTGCGCGAATTCTCGGCGAGCTGCTTGCGCATGAGCATCCTGGCCTTGTCCTGAGCGCTAAGGTTGATGAGCTCTCTCGACGCCGCGAGCACGGCCTCCATCGGTTTCTCCTCGGGAGGCCTCGAGATAATGAGATCCGGCAGCCTGCCTATGTAGGCGCGCCAGTCCCCGAAGAGGACTGCTTCTTTAGAGTCGAAGTACCGGAAGAACGTGCGCGGCGAGACGTCGACAGCCTCGGTGATATCCTCGATGGTTGTCGCATCGTAACCCTTGCGCTGGAAGAGCCGCCAGGCCGTTGCCTCGAGCGCGTCGCGGGTCTGCTGCTTCTTCCTTTCACGCCTGCCTATCAGCTTCTCTATTTTTTCCTTGCTCATACGGGCATTATAACAATTTGCAGGAAGGCCATAAAGAAAGCTAGTGTAATATGGCTAACATGCCATATTCCTTCTGCTTCTTCATTCACTTTGAAATAGCAGAATAATATAGCAATAATCATAGAATAATATTGACATATGTCATAACTGACATTAGTATTCCGATGCAAAACGGGAGGTCATCGATTGGCATCAGTAAGAGTGGACCGCGTTGCTTCATACGAATACGCCCTGGTAAAGGATACGGTGTCGGAGATACTCGACACAAGTGGGCTCTCCTGGAGGGGCAAGAAGGTCCTGGTCAAGCCCAACATGCTCGCTCCGTTCACCCCCGAGAAGGCCGTGACCACACACCCGGTGCTGGTCAGAGCCGTCAGGGACGCCCTGCGGGAGCGAGGAAGCGAGGTAGTGGTCGGCGACAACCCGGGGCTCGCCGGCTACGGGTCGATGGTGAAGGTTTCCAGCGTAACCGGCCTGGGCGAAGCCGGTGGCGACGATTTCCTGAACCTGGCGAAGCGCCCGAAGAAAGTCCCCATGAAATCGAGGTTCACCGAGCAGCTGTCGGTATGCTCCGAGGTCTTTGAGGTCGACTACTATGTTTCGCTTCCCAAGTTCAAGACGCACATGCTGACCATCCTCACCGGCGGTATCAAGAACAGCTTTGGGCTGGTCGTAGGGGGCCAGAAAGCGCGTATGCACGCCCGGGCCAACACTCCGGCGGAGTTCGCCGAGCTGCTGGTGGATATCTACTCCATCCGCCCGCCCGACCTGGTGATCATGGATGCGATAACGGGCATGGAGGGTTTCGGCCCCAGCGCGGGTTCACCGAGGGATATCGGGTGCATACTGTCCTCGACAGACGGCGCGGCGCTGGACCTCGCCATGTGCATGATGACCGGACTGAAGCCATCAAGGTATCCGACCGTCAAGGTGGCCACGCATCGCGGACTGGTTCCCTCCTCAATCGACGAGATAGAGATCGCCGGCGAACTTCCCAGGCTCCAGGGTTTCAAGCTGCCCCCGACGCTGTTCCGGGTCCTGGTGCCGTGGCGGGGTGCCAGGTTAGTGCTCGGCTTCATCAGCAAGCCCCGCTTCAGGGTCAAGAAGGACCTGTGTGACGCCTGCGCGACCTGCGCAAAAGGCTGCCCGGCCGGCGTCATCACCGTCGACCGTTTTCCCGTCTTCGACAGGAGGAAGTGCATAGGCTGCTACTGCTGTTACGAGCTCTGCCCACAAAACGCGCTCGAGGTGGCGGGCTTTATCAGGTTTTTCAAGTGGCTCGAGTCCTCCAAGAAAGCGGTGTAAAGGCCCGAAACGGCCCGGAAAGCGATGCCTCTTCCTGCCTTGCGCTGACCAACGCGCGCTGATAGCCTTACCGGGGCAATCCAGGAGGCCTGTATGAACCCGCTCGAACAACTGATGAACCCTTCATCCATTGCGGTATGGGGAGCGTCCAACAACCCTGCGAAAATGGGCACCATGCAGCTCTCCAACATCCTCGGGACCGGCTACCGGGGGAAGGTGTACCCTGTACACCGCAGCGAGGAAACGGTCGCGGGCTTGCGCGCCTACAGGCACGCCACAGAAGTCGGCGCGCCCATCGACCTTGCACTGCTGGTCCTCCCCACGCATGCCGTCGGAGAGGTCCTCGAAGAGTGCGGGGCGGCGGGGATCAAGCGGGCAATCGTGGTCTCGGGCGGTTTCAAGGAGATCGAAGGCGGTTCCGGGATCGAGCTCGAGCGAGAGATAACCCGCATGGCGCGCTCTCACGGCATCCGCTTCCTGGGACCCAACTGCCTGGGCATATTCAACTCGCTCTGCGACCTGAACACCACGACCATCCCGCTTCCGCCTGGCGGTGGTCACATCGCCATAGCGTCGCAGTCGGGGGCTTACACCGCGATGATAAATCCTTTGCTCCGGAACATGGGGGTAAAGATCTGCCAGACCATCAGCGTGGGCAACGAGGCGGACATAGATCTCACCGACTGCCTCGATTACCTGAAGGACGTCGACGAGGTAAGGGCGGTGGGGCTTTACGTGGAGACCATCCGCCGGCCGCGCGAATTCGTATCGATTGCGCGGGCGACGGTGAAGAAGAAACCGGTGGTGGCCATCTACGTGGGCGGAACTGAAGCGGGCTCTCGCTCCTCGCTCTCTCACACCGGAGCGCTCACTGGCCCAGATGAGCTCTACGACGGGCTCTTTCGCGAGGCGCGGGTCATCAGGGCCGATGACATCGACGAGATGATCGACATGCTGTGGGCGCTCTCCTCCCAACCCCCGGCCGGGGGCGACCGCATGGCCGTCATAACGAACTCCGGCGGGCCGGGGACCTCTCTTGCATACCATGCCGAGAAGGTGGGATTCCGGGTGCCGCTCTTCTCGGAACGCCTCAGCGCGAGTCTGGCGGACGTCACCGGCAGGCTGGCTTTCGTGCGCAACCCGGTCGATCTCACGTTCGAGACAAACGTTCACCTGTTCAAGCAGATAGCGGAAGTGATCTTCGACTCGGGCGAGGTCGACGGGGCTTTCATCTACGGCATCTTCGGCTGGCGGGACTTTGCCGTCAACATGGTGAAGCGCTTCCCGGCGCTCATCGAGCTGGAGAATTCCATCACCGCCGAGCAGCGCTCGTTCATGGAAAAGCTGGGCGAGGTCTCGAGGACCTATGAAAAGCCGCTCCTGGTCATGTCCTTCCTGGGCGGAGAGAGCGACACCGTCCAGGGTCTCGCCGAGAACGGCATCCCCGCCTATCCGTCCGCCAGCAGGGCTGCCCGCGCCATGCGCTCACTCATGGCCTACGGTGCCATCGTCGATGGGCTAGGTTAGCTCGAGAGTCCGGATTGCCGATATAATCGGGTGAACGACCTGAACACGGGGGTGTTATTCATGGCACTTTTCGGCAGGAACTCCAGGGCAGCTTCGCTGTTCGCCTTTTCCCTCGCCCTGATAATGCTGCTATCCCTTTCCGCTGGATGCGGGGCGAAGAAAGAGGACGAGGACAGCAACGGTAAGAAGAACGGCGGGTCGGACCTCACCTGGCCGACCGCCTACTACGACAACCAGCGCACCGGCAGAAGCCCGTATAAGGGACCCGGCACCCCGGAGATAAAGTGGACGTACCAGACGACGTCATCCTGCAGGTCCTCCTGGGTCATCCTCGACAAGGAGGGCAATCCCACGCAGGGTTTCCGTGGAGTGGTAGTGAACCTTGACGGTTCGAAGGGCACGGCGCTCTGGGAGTTCCCGGCGGGGCAGGCCGAGGTGACCACGTGCCGAACCGCTCCCGACGGCACCATATACGCGAGCTCCGGGAGCGTAGTCTATGCCATCTCCGCCGGCGGAAAGCAAACGTGGACTTACGACATGGGAAGCACCGCCGACGATCCGGCGCTCGGGGATGACGGCACTGTCTATGTCGGGAGCACGGGGGGGAAACTGGTCGCCCTTTCCGGGGAGGGAAAGCTCGACTGGGAGTACCAGGCCCCCGGCGACATATGCAGCCCGTCGATAGACGAGAAGGGGAACCTCTACTGCGCCGCGGCAACGCTCGCGATGTACTGCATCGACGCCAAGGGCAAGAAGAAGTGGGAGTTCATGCCGGAGGGTGACCTGCCGGAATATGAAGGGCTTCTGGACTGGGCGAACACGCTGGATGTGCCGTCCATAGGCGACGACGGCACGATCTATGCGGGCTCATACGTGAACCCCGGCATGACGTCCGCCGGCCAGGTGCCGAACTACGCGGTCCCCCAGCAGAGCAAGATCTACGCCGTGTCTCCCCAGGGTCAGAAGAAATGGGAGTACGCGAGAGAAGACAGCAAGTACGCCATTCACACACCGACCATAGCGAAAGATGGAACGCTCTACGCCGGTACGTCCTGCTGGAAGGTGCTGGCGCTGGACCCCGACGGCAAGCTCGTCTGGGAGTTCGACACCGCCGAGGAAACGGGGGAATGTCCGTCGGTATATAGCCCTCCCATCGGCAAGGACGGCCTCCTCTACGCCGCCACCACCAACTCGCGCATCTTCTGCATAACCCCGGAAGGCGCCGAAAAATGGCGCTTCGACGCCGGGAACCCGTGGCTCCCCGGGCCGCAGGGCCAGCCGAAGATGGGCGGCTCGAACAACTTCACGCCGCCGGCTATCGGCGCGGACGGCACCCTCTACTCCCTGCTAGCGGAGGGAAAGGTCTTCGCCTTCAAGACCACCGGGGGCGCCGAGTAGAGGGAAACCGTATTCCCTTGGTGTCCGGTAAGCGTTAGGATTACGCCGAAGGCCTTGCCAGCGCGGTTCCTGGAGGACTTGGGGGTGTTCTCATGATCGTCGATTCGCACATGCACATCGAGCAGGATATGTATCCGCTGGAAAAGATGCTGGCCGGCATGGATAGAAACGGCATCGACAAGACGGTCCTCATCGCTACCATGGTGGAGCCTTTCTACCTCGACTCCTGGTTGAAGAAGAAGGCGGGGGACCTCATGAAGGCCACCCTCCTTCAGATGAACAACCTGGGTCACGTCCTTTACCAGTCCACCGTCAGCAAGAAAGGGTACTTCGTACTGCTGGGCAAGAAGTACCGGATCTTCGACAAGCCGGACAACGCGCCGGTGGCCGAAGCGATTGAGAAATATCCCGACAGGTTCCTTGGCTGGATATACATCAACCCGGCCGCGGAGGACGATCCCGTAAGCGTGCTGGAGAAGTGGGGCCAGAACCCCGGGATGGTCGGCGTGAAGGCGCACCCGTTCTGGAACAATTACCCGGTAGAGAAGCTCGACCCGGTCGCAGCCTGGTGCAGGGACAACGGCTATCCCCTGCTTATACATCTCGGCTGCAGAGCGAACGGCGACTACAGGAGGCTGCCGGAGAAGTACCCCGGACTCAAGGTGATATACGCGCACGCGGGCATCCCCTTCTACAGCAAGATGTGGTCGTTCGTGAAGGAGAACAAGGACGTCTACGTCGACCTGTCGTCCATACCGTACATGACTAAAAGGATAATGGGCGCCGCGATCGACTCCCTGGGCGCCGAGAAGTGCCTCTACGGCTCGGACGGCCCTTACGGAGGACAGGCCGAGGGCGAGGATTACGACTACGGTTGGATAAAGGACCGGCTGGAGGAACTACCGCTCTCCGACAGCCAGTTCGAGATGATATTCAGCGAAAACTTCGAGAGGATAAGGAAGAGATAATCCGCTCCTGATCCGAGGCCCGCAGTTCCAGAAAACCGCCTGCTACGGCCGGAAGCCGATGGAATCGTGCGCCCACGACCTGCTGTTGCCGTACATCGCCCTCTCCACCACCACCGGCTGGTCGCTCGTCACCTTTGCGGAGACCGACCACTCGTTGGACACCGTGTCCCCGACAAAAAAAGTCGCCCGCGCGCCGGCTGGGATCTTCCTGGTCGGCCCCTGGACCGCGCCCCTGGGTGTCATGTAGGTAAGAGTGACCCTGGCGAGGCTCTTTCCCGGGTTCTGCACCAGCACCCAGGTCTCCATGCCACCCGCAGTGGAACCCTCCGCGAGGTACCAGGTCGTTCCAGGGAAGGGACTCCCTATCGATTCGTGTGCCCATGTACGCCCGCCGCCGTACATGGCCCGCTCCACAACCACCTGCTTGTCCGCCTCGACCAAGGTGCCGACTTCCCATCTGTCCCTCACTGTGTCAGCCACGTTGATAGTGGTGCGCGTCCCCGGCGCCAGCTCGAGCTGCGGCCCTGCCACGGGGCCTTCAGGCGTCATGTAGGTTATCTTTACGTTCGCTTCCGGGTGCAGGGGGTTCTGCACCAGCACCCACGTCTCCATGCCCCCCGCCGTAGAGCCCTCGGGCAGGAACCAGTTCGCCGCCCCCGTCGACGTGCCCACCGAGCAGTGCGCCCAGGCACCGCTTCCGCCGTACATGGCGCGCTCCACCACCACGGGCTGGTCGCTCGTGACCCTCGCAGAGACACTCCATTTGTCCGGTACCGTATCGGCTACGAAGAAGGTGCGGCGTGTCTTAGCGGGCAACCTTGCGCTGGGGCCTGGAACGGGGCCGGTGGTGGTCATATATGTGAGCGAGACCCTCGCAGGCGCGCTGTTGGGGTTCTGCACCAGCACCCAGGTATCCATGCCGCCTGCGGTCGAGCCCTCGGCAAGGTACCAGCTGTTCGCTTTCTCATCGACTCCCACCGACTCGTGGGCCCAGGTCCTGCTCCTGCCGTACACGGCCCTTTCAACGATAACCGGCTTGTCGGCCATCACCCTGGTCGAGACTTCCCAGGCGTCGGGGACCGTATCGGCGACTTCGAACGTCCTCCTGGTGAACGGGCCCATCTTCACCACGGGCCCCTCGATGGGCCCCCCGGGCGTGAGGTACTCCAGCACAACGGTCGCGGGAGAAATATTAGGGTTCTGTACCAGGACCCACGTCTCCATGCCTCCCGCCGTCGAACCTTCCGCGAGGTACCAGCTCTCCCCCGGTTCCAGCACGGGCGGCTCGGGCTCCCTGCCGGTGAGGAGGGTCGCGCTGTGCCGGCCGTTCAACCGGAACACGGGCCAGGGGAAGAGGGTCGAGTCGCCCGAGGGTGTCGCCCCGACCTTCGGCCCGCAGTCGAGCACGAAGAAGACGCCGCCCCTTTCCGTTGCCGCTGGGGAGCCACCGGTTCCCGCCGCGACCTCCACCCTTCCGTCGCGGTCGAAGTCGCCGACGGCGGGAGTGCCGACGGCATACTTGCCCAGGTACTTGCGGAACAGTTCGTTCCCGTTGCCGTCCCACGCGCATATGTACTTCCCCGCCCCGGATATCACATCGGGCCTTCCGTCCGCATTGACGTCCCCCAGAACCGGCGAGCCCATTACCGGGCCGCCGTAGCCCTTCTTTTCGAACAGCAGGTTGCCCCGGCTGCTTATCACCGCGACACTGTCCTCGCCGGTGCCACCCGCCCTCATAGTGCCTATTGTCACCTCGAGCCGGCCGTCGCCGTTGACATCGCCCAGGGCCGGGGAGGAGAACGTGCAACCCGCCACGGTGACGGGCCATCCCGCGACGGTGCTCCCGTCGTGGTTGTAGGCGTATACCCTGTGACCTTCCGTGGTCAGCCTGCCTGTCTCGGTGTAGTAATGACCTGTCCCCACCACTATCTCATAGCGCCCGTCGCCGTCTATGTCCGCCACGGCGGGTGACGACCAGGTGACCTCGGGGGTGACCCTGGGAAACCCCCCCATCACGGTCCCGTCGCCCCTGAAGGCGTAAAGGAGCCCCCCGGGCGGGTAAGGCCAGTTCGCCCCTCCGGTCGAGTCGGCGCCTATCACAACATCCTGCACACCGTCGTAGTCGAGGTCGGCCAGCGCGGGCGAAGACCAGAGGGTATCCTCGTTGTTATACGGCCAGCCGGGAAGGGAGAAACCCCGGTAGTCCCAGGCGTAGACAAACTGGCCGAAGGTGCCCACCACGATGTCCGCAAAGCCGTCACCGTTGATGTCGCCCACCGCGGGGGAAGAAAAGATGCCGTTGATGCCTCCGGTCTCGCGCACGCTCCTGGGCCACCCCCAACGGGAGAGCACCACGCCGTCCGAGTCCAATCCCCACATGCGTCCCGCCTGGTCCCCGACGAAGACCTCTTTCCTGCCGTCGCCGTCCACGTCGAAGCAGGCGGGAGTGCCCTGCACGGGGGCGCCGGTATCGTAGCTCCATACGACCCGCGCCCTCGTGTCGAAACAGTAAAGGACCCCGTTCTGGTTTCCGACGAGCAGTTCGGCTTTTCCGTCTCCGTTGATGTCACTCGCCGCCACGCCGGCCTGGTAGAAGCTCGAGCTGACCTCGTAGAAAGCCCTGGTGGTGACACCGGCGCCGTTCGACCGCGCGGCCGCGTGACATAACGGAGCCGCGACGATAGACAACACGACCGCGATCACCGCCGCAACGGCGAGGGTCGTTATCCTCTTGAAACGTTCGGGATGTGTCGTTGCCGTGTTCATCGGGAGGCGGGTCCCGTCTCACCCGTCATCTCTATTATCTTGTCCAACAGCTCTCGTGCCTTGAACGGCTTCACGATATACCCCGAGCCGCCTGCATCAAGCGCCTCGGCCGTATGCTCCTCCCCGGTCTTTGCGGTCAAGAAGAGAACGGTGATGTCCCTGGTGCTCGCTTCTTCCTTCAGCCGGCGGCATACCTCGATGCCATCGATGTCGGGCATCATTATGTCGAGGACGACGAGGTCCGGGTGTTCTTGCAGCACGAGCTCCAGACCTTCCTGTCCCCCGCTGGCGCCGAGCGCCTCAAAGCCCCCGGTCTTCAGGAGCAGCGTAATCACTTCTACGAGATCCGGGTCGTCGTCGATGACCGCTATCTTGAGCGCGCCGGTATGAAGAACTCGAATACCGTTCCACCCCCCTCGCGGCGGCTGTACCTGATCCAGCCGCCGTGTGCTTCAACCAGGGCTTTAGCCACGAAGAGCCCCAGACCCATCCCGGGTGTTGAATGGTGCTGGAGATCCTCGACCTGGTAGAACCTGTCGAAGATACGGTTCGCGTGCGCCTCCGGGATCCCGGGACCTCTGTCGCCCACAAACATGATGACGCCGTCGGTGGCCACCAGTGCCCCTGTTTCTACGGAGGTGCCCTCAGGAGCGAACTTGATGGCGTTATCGATTAGGTTGGTGAGTATCGTTCTGAGCATCTCGCGGTCTCCGCGGAAAGCTCCCTCGGTCTGGACGTTCACGTTTATTTCAGCCCTCGCATTCTCGAACTCGAACACGACCCCGTTCAGCAGCGCGTTCGGATCTATGTCCTCCCACCTGGGCTCGATCTCACCCCGCGATATCCTGGTAACGTCCATGAGCTGGTCGACGATCCTCACGATGCGGTCGCTCGCCCTGTCAATGCTCGCGAGCGCCTCCCTCGCCACGTCCGAGTCTAGGCTGTCCACGTTCTCGAGCAGAATGTAAGAGTACCCCTTGAAGACCGTTGCGGGGTGGCGAAGCTCGTGTGAGGCGATGTCCAGCATGTCCTTGAGCTCCTCCGCCTGGCGGGCCTGCGCGGCCTCGCTGTCGCGGAGCTCGCCGGTCCTCTCCTCCACTAACTCCTCCAGGTGGTCGCGGTGCAAGCGGACTTCCTGTTCCGCCTTCTGACGCGCGGCGACTTCCATGTAAGCGAGACCGATGGCAGAGAGGTCTTCCGCCTGTTCAATCGTGTAACCTCCCTCCCTGTTCGCGAGGGCTATTATGCCAACCGTCTTCCGACCCCCGAAAAGCGGAACGCCGAGGAAGCTGCTGATGGTAGGGTGCCCGTGTGGAGTCCCTGAGGAGTCAGGGTCGGACAGTGGGTCGTTCACGATCTGCGGCCGGCCTTCAGTGAAGACCCGCCCCCAGTAGCTCTTGATCTCCATGTCCGCCAATTGCCTTGTTGCCTCCAGCTCCGGCATAGCACATTCTTCCAACCCGGTCTCGCTCAAGACCTTGACATCGAGACGGCCCTCCTCGTTCAGCGTCCCCATAAAGCCGAACCTGCTGCCGGTGAGCTTCTGCGCTACGGACAGGCATACTCGGGCGAGGTCTGCGGCGCTCTCAGCGGCAAGTGTCTCCCTGTACATAACACCGAGGCCTTCGAGGAGCGCCGCCTTTCCCCCCAGCTTCGCGGTCATCTCGTTGAACGACCGGGCGAAGTCGGCCATCTCCCCCATGCCGCTCTCGTCGATACGGTAATCGAGGTCCCCTGCCGATATCTTCTCCGTTCCTTCCCGTAAAGAGGAAAGCCCACGCAGCACGCTCAAGCTTATCGCGAGACCGCCGGCCAGAACCAAGATGGCAAGCAGCGAGACGAGCGCCACGGACGTGATCACGTTGGTCCTAACAGCCGATTCTACATCGTCCCGGCTTTCCTCCTTCAGCCTGGTGCTGAAATCGTAGAACCCCTGCGCTATGGAGGTCATCTCACCGACAAGCTCGCCTTCCGTCGCTTTGACCGTATCCTGGCCGATCTGCCCCGCCTGACCGACCGCCCAGTTCTCTTCCAACCTGTTGAAGTAATCCGCCAATACAGGTTGTTCCCTAATGAGTTCCAGTATCTCGTTATGGACCGGTGTCCCCTCGAACTCAAGTTTCGCGTCGTCCAGGAGGTTCTCCACCTCCTGATGCAGCCTCCTCCACCGGCTGGCGGTGGTTTCGTCGTGGAGCAGAAGCCATTCGGACCTTGTCGCAATGCGCTCGAAAACAGCCTCGGAGAGGCGAGAGGCGATATCATCACGGCGGACGGCCCTGTCAACCCGCCAACCGGTGACGATCTCAGTGCCGATGACGACGAGAGCTACGAGCACCGTCACCAGTATGATGATTAGCATTAGAGTCTTGATCTTCAAACGGATCTCCTGACAGGTCTCTCCCCAGGCTTCGAGGTCCGCTCACCGGAGGTTGATGAAGTCGACGCGCCCATCGTGGCTTCACCTGCCTTTATCGACGAAGCCAGTTTTCCGCGCTTATGTCAGATGGCACCGCAGTTTGTTCCGGCCAACCCTTCAACTCCAATGTAGCAAAGCGCGGCGGCCGAGACAAGGCAAGCGACACTCATGACCACAGGAACACTTCCAGCTACGAGCCCGGCCGGGGAAGTTGCCCGGCCGGCGGCCTGGTGATATTGTGCAGAACAAGCCACAGAAGGGGGTCGGCATGAAATGTCTTCGAGTCTTCCTAATCCTGCTGTTCACCCTGGCCGCGCTGGCCCTTGCACCTGGAACCGAGCAGGCCCGTGCGGAATCGTACCAGTGGATCGACATCGGAGGCCCGCCGGGTGTGTTTGAGATAGTTGAACTGGCTTACGACAACACCCGCGACATTCTCTACGCCACTTGCGGTCAGGACGGGATCTGGCGCTGCTCGAACGTCCACTCGGCACCGACCTGGACTGACCTCGACCCCGGCGATCAGCTATCGGCCTGCCAGCTCAGAGGTCTCGCATACGACAGCAAGCACAACCTGCTTTATACCGGCGACTGGCAGGGGTGAAGCAGGACTGGAGTCTGGCGGTGCGCCAGTCCGGAAGGTACGCCGATATGGAAGAGCATCGACTGCATCTCCTACAACATCAACACGCTGCTGTACGACGAAGAAAGGGACGTCCTCTTCGCGGGATTTATCGGCGGCGTGGGCAGGTGTCTCAAACCGGGTTCCGAGGCCAAATGGACTGATTTGGGCGGTAGTCTGGGCGGCTTTGAGGTCAGCGCTCTCGCGCTCGACAGCAGCAGGGATATTCTCTACGTCGGCTGCAACCCATGGGCCGTCATCAGCAATCCGGACAGGGGAGGTTTGTGGCGATGCGGTTCCCCCTTCACCAGCCCGAGCTGGAAGAGGCTCAACACGCCGGGAGGTCTGGGGGTAAGCCAAATCGCGCTCGACAGCAGCCGTGATGTTCTCTACTCAGGTTGCTCGAAGTATGTCGTTGAAGGAAACAGCTGGCGGCTCGAGCCCGCAGGGCGCTACAGGTGCAAATCGCCCGATGGCTCACCATCCTGGCAGATCATGGGGGAAGAAGCACGTTACCAGTTCTGCGAGGCCCTCGCCTACGATCGAGTCCGCAACACCCTCTACGCCCAGGGCCCGAGCAACATTGAGTACTGCCCGACACCCGAAAAGTCCAGCGCGTGGTTTAGCACAGTAGAGCAGGCGTTTGGAGGCGGTGGAGGCGGTCTGATAATCGACCGTGAATGCGAGAACCTTTTCGCGTCTATCTGAAGCAAGGTGTGGATGACGTCCATCGGCGACAGTCCTCCCGTTCCACCCTTCACCCCGACGTCGCGTATCTGGGGGCACGATTCCGTGGGCTTATCCGAACCGGCTGAGACATGGTACCTTGCCGAGGGATGTACCGCTGAAGGGTTCGAGACATGGGTGCTGGTCCAGAACCAGAACGACAGCGTGGCTGAAGTCACACTCACCTACATGACACCGTCGGGCGCCGTCCCTGGACCGAGCGTGGAGATGCCTCCAAACTCTCGAGAGACGTTCGAAGTGGCAGGGACCGTGCCCGGGGCCTGGGAGGTCTCGACGCAGGTCACGGCGGACAGGCCGGTCATCGCCGAGCGGGCGATGTACGGCCCCGGCAGGACGTGGGGACACGACTCCATCGGCTCCTCGGGGACTTCGAAGACCTGGTACCTCGCCGAGGGATGCACCGCGGAGGGGTTCGAGACATGGGTTCTCGTTCAGAATCCCAACGACGCGCCGGCACGGGTAGACCTCACGTACATGACGCCGGAAGGCCCGAAACAGGGTCAATCGATGGAACTGCCGGCCGATTCGCGAGAGACCTTCGAAGTCGCAGAGGTAGTGCCCGGGAACTGGGAGGTATCGACCCGGGTCACCTCCACCCAGCCGGTCATCGCTGAGAGGGCCGTGTACTGGGGCGGCCGTGAGGGCGGGCACGAGTCCGTGGGGGTGACGGAGCCCTCCACTACCTGGTATCTCGCGGAAGGTTGCACCAGGGGCGGGTTCGAGACCTGGGTACTGGTGCAGAACCCGGGCGACGATCGGGCTTCGGTCGATCTCACGTACATGACGGAATCGGGTGAAAGGACCGGCCCGCACCTGAACCTCGCTCCGAACAGCCGCCAGACGGTCAATGTGGCCTCAGGGGCTCCCGAGGAGTGGAGCGTTTCCACACGGGTCACCTCTGACAATCCCGTCATTGCGGAGCGCGCCGTCTACTGGAACAGTCGCTCGGAGGGTCACGACTCGGTCGGCACCACCGCCCCGTCCCGCACCTGGTATCTGGCAGAGGGCTCGACCGGTACCGGCTTCGAGACCTGGGTACTGGTGCAGAACCCCGGACCTGAGGCGGCCATCGTACAGCTGACTTACATGACCTCTTCCGGGCAAGTGGACGGACCCGTCGCGACGCTGGAACCCGGGACACGCAAGACCTTCAATGTGGCGGAGACCGTCTCCGGTGAATACGAGGTCTCGACAAAGGTGGTCAGCAGCGTACCCGTGATAGTCGAGAGGGCGGTCTACGGCGACCCGAGATAGCCCTTGCAACAAGTTGGTTGGTGGGCCCAGCAGGACTCGAACGCCCCACCCGCCACAAAACACCGGCATTTACGCCGGGAGGTGTCTCGCGCCTCTCAGTCCTCTTAAGGAGGCAGGGGTCCCCATGCCGCTGCTGTCTTAGAGCACGTTCTCAGATGTGGCTTTGCCGGTGGCGGTCGGTGACCCCTT
>JAGUWJ010000197.1 GCA_020062425.1 Actinomycetota bacterium | reverse complement strand
CGCGCGACGTCCGCGAAACACCTGACAGCGACTGCCATTATGGCGACCTCGCCCAGGGCCTCCAGGTGCTCACAACCCTCGTTCCCGTGCAGCTGCACCCGGTCGAGCGCGCAGTATCGCACCAGCTCGAGTATCTCCTCGACCGGGCTGTCCACGAAGACCCCAACCCTCGAGGGCTTGTCCGGCGCCTCCATGGAGATGCGCCTGGCCTGGTCCGCCGTCACCTTTCGCGGGCTCTCCGCGAACACGAGGCCGATCGCGTCGGCCCCGAACTTCGCCGCGCATAGCGCATCTTCCAGTCTGGTTATTCCGCAGATCTTGATCCACATCAGGCTCGACCCCTCTTCAGCTGCCGGAGCCTCTCTGCGGGATTCTCCGCTCGCATGAGCGCTTCGCCTATCAGCAGGGCATCGACGCCGAGCTGCTCCATGCTCCTCACGTCCGCAGCGGTACGTATGCCGCTCTCACTCACCACGACGACACCGTCCGGAACGAGGGGTAGCATGCGCCCCGTGGTGTTGGGATCGACCTCGAGCGTCTCCAGGTCGCGGTTGTTGATGCCTATCACGCCCGCTCCCGCATCGAGCGCCCGCTCGAGCCCTGCGGGTCCGTGGCACTCCACCAGGGCGTCCATGCCGAGCTCCCCTGCGAGGTCGAGCAGCCGCACGAGCTCGCGAGCCGTAAGTGCCTCCGTGATGAGCAGGACCGCCGAAGCGCCACGAGCCCTGGCCTCCAGGACCTGGTACGGCTCGACGATGAAATCTTTCCTGAGTACGGGGAGGCCCGCGCCCGCGGCCGCCTCGATGTCGGAGAGGTCACCGCCGAAATGATGACAGCTCGTCAGCACCGATATCGCGTCCGCGCCGCCCCTTTGGTACTCGCGCGCCAGCTCGAACGCGGAAGCTTCGGGGCGGATCGCGCCCGCCGAAGGTGACATCTTCTTCACCTCCGCGATAATCCTTACACCGCGTGCACCCCTCGAGATGGCGGCCCTGAAGCACGGCGCGGCTTCAGAACGAGCCACCGACGACTCGAGCTCCGAGGCGCTCACCAGGCGCATCCGCTCTTCCGCCTCCCGCTTTGAGGCGAGGACGGCCTCTTCCAGGAACGTCACTCTCGTGCCTCCATCGAGTATGCGACCAATCGTTCGAGCACCGCGAGAGCGCCCCCCGACTCGACGGACCTCTTCGCGAGCATTGTGCCCTCGGTGAGCGAGGAGGCCAGCCCGGAGGCGACCACGGCGAAGGAAGCGTTGGCCACGGCGATGTCCAGCGGAGGACCCGGCCGCCCCTCGAGTAGTTCCCTGATGATGCGGGCATTCACGTCCGCATCGCCGCCTTTGAGGCCTTCGAGTCCAGCGCGGGGCAGACCCAGGTCCTCCGGGGCGACGCTGTACTCCGAGACGGTTTCAGCGCGGACCTCGCATACGTGGGTCTTCGCAGTGAGCGTGAACTCATCCATCCCGTCCGCACCGTGCAGGACGAACGCTCTCTCGCACCCCAGGTCGCGCAGGACCGTTCCCATGAGGCTCACCAGCTCTTGCTTGCTCACGCCGAGCACCTGCGCCCTCGCCCCCGCCGGGTTTGTAAGAGGACCCAGGATGTTGAAGATGGTTGGGACACCCAGCTCTTTCCTGACCCCGGCGACCCTCTTCATCGCGGGGTGGAAGGTGGGCGCGAAAAGGAATCCTATGCCTATCTCGTCGATGGCGCGGCACACCTTCTCGGGACTCATGGTTATATCTACACCGAGCCGGTCCAGCACGTCCGCGCTTCCGCAGCCGGACGATATGCCCCGGTTCCCGTGCTTGGCCACGCGCACTCCCGCGCCCGCGGCTATGATGGCGGCCGCGGTGGAGACGTTGAAGGTTCCCTTGCCGTCACCGCCAGTCCCGCAGGTGTCGACGAGCCTTCCCGCACCCGGGCTCAGCGAGACCTTCATCGTTCTCATCCCGTCGGCGAACCCCGCCACCTCCTCAGCCGTTTCTCCCTTGGCTTTCAGGGCAACCAGGAGCCCGGCAATGGCGCAGTCGGGGACCTCATCGCCGAGGATGGCGAGAGCCAGTTCCCGGGCCTCTGCCCTGCGGAGGTGTTTTCCCTGGGAGAGCCTGTCTATGGTGGCGCTTATCATCTTGCTCATGTCACCCTTCTCCTGAAGTCACTCAGGTCACTTGTATGCAAGGAAGTTCTCGAGCATCCTCATGCCGTCACCGGTGAGGATGGACTCGGGGTGGAACTGGACCCCCTCGACCCTGTGCTCCCGGTGGCGCAGGGACATCACGATTCCGTCCCCTGTCCTGCCGCTTATCTCGAGGCACTCCGGAAGGTTTTCGCCGTCTACCATCAGAGAGTGGTAGCGGGTCACCGTGGTGGGGCTCGCCAGGCCCGCGAATACGCCGCGCCCGTCATGATGCACCATGGATGTCTTCCCATGAACGGGGATGCGCGATCGCACAACGCTTCCTCCCGCTGCGTACCCGATGACCTGGTGGCCCAGGCACACGCCGAGTATGGGAATTTCCCCCGTGAACTCCCGCACCACCGCACAGGAGACTCCAGCGTCCGCGGGCCCGCCGGGCCCGGGCGAGATGACAAGGTGCGTCGGCGCGAGGGCTCGTATCCCCTCCAGGTCGATCTCGTCGTTTCTCCTTACCGGCACCTCAGAGCCGAGCATCTCGAGATACTGGGCGAGGTTATAGGTAAAGGAATCATAGTTGTCTACGATGAGTGTCCGGGTAGCCCCGGCTGCACGGCCGCTCACACGCTCACCTCCTCCGCGAGACGGAGTGCCCTCATGAGCGCACGCGCCTTGTGGCGGGTCTCGTGGTACTCGCTCTCCGGGTCGGAGTCCGCTACGATCCCCGCCCCGGCCTGGACGTGCGCGATGCCGTCTTTCACGATGGCTGTCCTTATGGCGATGCAGGTATCCATGTCCCCGGAGAAGCTCAGGTAGCCCACCGCGCCCGCGTAAGGGCCCCTCATGTCGGGCTCGAGCTCGTCGACTATCTCGCCCGCCCTGACCTTCGGAGCGCCGATTACCGTGCCTGCCGGGAATGACGCCCGGAGCAGCTCGTAGTTGCCCGTTCCAGCCCTCAACGTGCCCTCCACCTGGCTCACCATGTGCATGACGTGTGAGTAGCGCTCGATCTCCATCAAGCGCGTCACCTCCACCGTCCCCCCCTCGCACACCCTGCCCAGGTCGTTCCGCGCGAGGTCCACCAGCATCACGTGCTCGGCCCGTTCCTTGGGGTCGCTCGCGAGCTCCCGCTCGAGAGCGGCGTCCTCCGCTTCGTTGGACCCTCTCGGCCGGGTACCGGCGATGGGCCTGATCACCGCGCGGCCGCCCCTGTTGGTGACCATCGGCTCGGGGGATGAGCCGACGAGCGTGACCCCCGGGAGCTCCATGTAGAACATGTACGGCGAGGGGTTCTCCGCCCTCAAGACCCGATAGACCGAGAAGGGGTCAGCCTTTATGGGAACCGAGAACCTCTGAGAGGCGACGACCTGGTAGGCGTCACCGGCGAATATGTACTCCCGCGCGCGCTCTACCATCTCTATGAACCGCCCCTTGCTCACGTTCGATGTCGCTCCCGCGAACTCATCGGGGCAGACCGCGGGGATGCCCAGGCTCGTGCCGTCCGGGAGGTTCGACTCGAGTAAACCCGCCATCAGCTCGATGCCCTCCACAGCCGACGCGAAGGAGCGCCTGGTGTAATCTATCCCGCTGTCAAGACGTGCGAACGCGCAGAGGCTCATCCTCAATCTCAAGTGGTCGAACACCACGAGGCGCCCGGGGAACACGAACGACATCGCCGGAACGCCGGTCGCCCCGCCGGAGACACGGGTTTTCTCGAGGAAAGGAAGGAGGTCGTATCCGATGTAGCCTACGGCGCCACCCGCGAAGGGCATATTGACGCCCGGTGCATAGACGCGCTCAGATTCGACCATCTCCAGAACCGCCTTGATGGGATCGCCGCTCACGACCCTCGCTCCGCACCCGTCGTCGATGGAGAGTGACCCACCCTCGAACTCGAGCGAACTCGCGGGATCGAATCCCAGGAACGAGTAACGGCCCCACACGCCTCCGTTCTCGGCACTCTCCAGGAGAAAGCACGGGCCTGCACCGCGCAGCTTCATGAACGCCGAGATGGGAGTCTCCAGGTCGCTCGAGACGTCGGCCGATATAAGCGCCGCGGTGTATGGGGCGGCAAGCCCCGCCAGGTCCTCGAACGAGGGTGACACCGCAAGGCCTGCGCCCCCGCCCTTGATAATTCCTGCCATTTTCGTACCTTTCTCGAAAAAGAAATGCCGCGACCCGGAAGCCACGGCATAAAAAGACCGCGACCCCCAAGGAGGGCCACGGTGCCCTTCTGCTCTATTCAGTCGTACTCAGACACGCAGCGGCACGGACCCCCTATCGAGGGCCCCACCAGCTGGTATTCGACTTAGCCGAGTACGTTTCGCTCTTCATGATTAGACCGGATTATAGGGATGCAGACGCGCGATGTCAAACCGGTGACGGGTCAGCTTTCAGGATTTGCCCTCTTCGGGCTGGCTATCGCGCCTTCGAAGTTCAGCCTCGAGGAGCAGAGCGTTCTCTACGGGGGTCACCCTGTCGTTCAGCAAGCCAAGGGAGTAGTCTCTCTTGATCCTGTCGTGAGCGATCTTCACTTCCCTGTCGCTCAGGGTCTTCAGTTCCTTTCTCGTGAGTCTCTCCATCTTCGGGCTTCACCCCTCCGTTCTGCTCGGTGCCTCCGGTTATAAGTGTCTACGTCCGAGAGCGCCAGAATCCGACGGCCTTTTCACCAACCTGTGGATTTGAACTGCTTCCGCGCGAGCCCCCGGCCGATGCACACGCTCTCAACTGATTTATTCTCTGCATCGGCGCAGGCCTCCTTGAGGTCCCGGGGGAGACGGCCGCGAAGCTTGCCGCGGACGGAGGCCTCGGCCTCATGGGGTAGAATATGGCCCAGTGAACGGTCGCCACTGCGAGGTGGCGCTGGGAGTCCTCAAGAGGCGGGAGGCGCCATGGCTACCTACGAGACACTTCTCTTCGAGACCGAGGGCGAGGTAGGCGTTCTTACCTACAACCGCCCGGAGATAGTCAACGCTGTGAACCGGCAGATGCTGGAAGAGCTCACCGACTTCTGGCTGACGCGGCAGGATGATCACGACCTGCGGGTCATAGTGGTTAAGGGAGCGGGGGAGAAGGGCTTCTGCTCCGGGCTGGACATGAAGTCGGCGACCGAGTTCCTGGGCGAAGGCGGTGAGGGCGCGGAAACGATCTACAACGGCCAGAGGGCGTTCTCAAACGTCATACGCCTCATGCGCTACTGTCCCCAGCCCGTTATTGCGGCGGTGCATGGGCCGGCAATGGGTGCGGGGCTCTCCTTCGCGCTCGCAGCTGACATCCGCCTCGCGAGCGACGACGCCTTTTTCTGCGCCCAGTACATCAACATCGGCACAGGAGGGGCGGACCTCTCCTCGAGCTTCTTCCTGCCCAGGCTGGTGGGTTGGGGTCATGCGGCGGAGATGTGCCTCACCGGCAACCGGGTGCCCGCCGCTGAGGCGTACCGAATCGGGCTGGTGAACCATGTGCATTCCCGCGAGGACCTCCTGTCCGCGGCGATGGCGATGGCGGCCACCATGTGCGGGAAGAACCGCCTGGGCCTGCGCCTGACCAAGGACGCCTTCAACGCGGCGCTGAACGGCCTCTCTCTCGAGGACGTGAACCGCATGGAGGACCGCAACCAGGCATTCATCATCACCGGTGGTATGATGGAAGGGGCCTGAAACCGCACTGATCCCTTCAACTGGGGAAGAGTATGGACCAGAAAGGCAATCCGGCCCCGCTCAAAAGTACTCCTGACCGTACATCCGTAGTGTGGCGGACCGGCGCTGCCTCCGGAAACCGGGCATATGCGTTGACAGCTCTATTTCTAGTGTTCTGCCTGGCGGTCTCAGTGATAGCATGGTCTGTCACCGCGGTAGACACCGCGCCGGCCGCGGGAGGGTCCACCCGTTACTTCGCGGAAGGGTATACGGGAGCGGGCTTCCAGGAATACATCGCCCTCGCCAACAGGTCGGCGGTGACCGCGCAGGTGCTCCTTCGCTTCCTGTTCAACGATGGCCCGGTCCACGAGGAGCACATCGAGGTGCCTGCCGGGTCGAGGTCCACAGTGAATGTAAACCGCACCGTGGGGGAGAACAGGGAAGTATCGGTTGTCGTCGAATCGGACGTGTCAGACTTCGCGGTAGAGAGGCCCATATATTTCGAGTATCGCGCGGGCTGGAAGGGCGGCCACACGGTATTCGGAGCTTCCAAGCCGAGCCGGACCTGGTATTTTGCCGAAGGGTACACAGGACCAGGTTTCGATGAATACATCTGCGTCCTCAATCCCGGGCAGACGCCCGCCTCGATGACCCTGCGGTTCCAGACATCCTCTATGGGAGAAGTAACCAAGAGCGGCCTTGTCCTCGCCGCCGGTTCGCGCTCGACGTTCAAGGTCAACGATCTGCTCGGTCCCGATATAGAGGCATCCTTCAAGGTCGAGTCCGATCAGCCGGTCGTTGCCGAGCGGCCCATGTACTTCGACTACCTCGGCAGGGATCAGCGCCACTGGAAGGGCGGCAGTTGCGTGGTAGGGACCCCCACCCTTTCGCGCGATCACTACTTCGCGGAGGGGACCACCAGGTCAGGATTCGAACAATGGCTGACCCTTCAGAATCCCACAACAGAGCCGATAGTCGTTGACGCCGTCTATCAACTCGGTCAGGGACAGGGGGACCCGGTGCACGTCACGTACCCGGTGGATCCGAGAACCCGGCGGACCATCTTCGTACCGGATGAGGTCGGTCCTTCCAGGGACGTGAGCGTTCACCTCTCCTGCCCACACAATTTCCTCGCTGAAAGGCCGATGTATTTCCATTTCGAGCATTCCGGCCTCCTGTTTCAGGGGGGCAACTCCGCTATGGGGGCTTTCGCCCCGCGGAGCGCCTGGTTCTTCGCGGAAGGATACACTGGGGCTTCTTTCGAGGAATGGCTCACTTTGCAGAACATCTCCGACTCGGCCTCGGAGGTGGTGGTACGTTACCTGCCGCAGGAGTCGGCGGCGCTCCCACCCAGGAGGCACGAGATACCGCCGCATTCTCGCGTCACCATCTTCGTGAACGAGGACGCGGGACCGGGCTATCAGGTCGCGGCCGACTTGCGGGTCGTATCAGGCCCCGACGTGGTGGTGGAGCGGCCCACATACTTCGACCCCTTCCTATGGCCGCTTCCGGTCAGCACGGATACGAACGTTCTCTACGGGTTGTGCTTCAGCCCTTACCTGTTCTCCGACCCTCGTTCGGGCGGCGTAGTCACCAGGGAGGAGATCCACAGGCTGGTCAACATAGTCACTCCCTATACCCACTGGGTCCGCACCTTCGGGGCTCAGGGAGACTTGAGCTACATCCCGCCGCTTGCGAAAGAGCACAGTCTGGGCGTGGCCGCAGGGTGCGATATCTACACAGACAGGACACGCAATGAACTGGAAGTCGAGGCGCTGATCGGCGAAGTCCGTGATGGCTACGTGGATATCGCCGTGGTGGGAGACGAGGCCCTCGCACTGAACGCCGTGACCGAGGGCGAGTTGATCGATTACATACGCCGGGTGAAGGCCGCAGGTGTACCGACCGGCACTAGCGACACCTGGGAGATGTGGCTCTCTCACCCCGATCTGATCGCGGAATGCGACGTCGTGCTGGTCAACATCTATCCTTTCTGGGAAGGGATCGCCGTCGAGAACGCTCTGGCCCATCTCATCTCTGTGATCGAACGCGTCAGGGCCGTTGCAGGAGGCAAGCGGATGATCATAGAGACCGGCTGGCCGTCGGGGGGCCAGACGGTCGGACTGGCCGTGCCCGGTTTCGAAAACCAGGCAAGGTACGTCTCCGATTTCATATCCTGGGCTCACACAAACAATCTTGAGTACTTCTACTTCGAAGCGTTCAACGAGGATTGGAAAAGATCTGTGGAAGGTCCTTGCGGGGCCTGCTGGGGAGCCTGGGATTCCAGCGGAAATCTCAAGCAGCCGCTCGGCCAGGTGATAGCCCCGAAGTTCTGAACTCCACAGTGCTGGGTTCTTTTCGGGACAATGCTCAAGCAGCGCGGCGCAGACCGGCCCCTCTCTCGAGAATGTGACGAAACAGCGTTTTAATAGCCGTATATTCATGTCATTCCCCTCCCGCAAAAGAACCAGGTCCGGTTTTACGGATATTGAAGGAGATCGTAATGGACAAGGGTAGCCGGCAGAAGCGCATATACATAACGGACTTCGACCGGACAAGGCTCGAGGCCCTCATCAAGGAGGCGCGGAACAGGAACAGCCGTGACATCAAGCACCTCGACGACCTGGAGGGAGAGCTCGCCAGGGCGGTGATCGTGAGTTCGGAAGACGTACCGGGGGATGTGGTGACCATGAACTCGCAGGTGGTCTTGAAAGACCTCGATTCCGGCGAGGTGATGACCATCGCGCTCTCGTTCCCGCAGGATGCGAAACCGGAAGAGAACAGGATCTCCGTACTGGCGCCCGTCGGGACCGCGATAATCGGCTACAGGACCGGCGACCTCGTCGAGTGGCAGGTCCCGGCCGGGGTCAGGCGGCTGCGAGTGGAAGATATTCTTTACCAGCCGGAGTCCGCCGGAGACTTCCACCTGTAACTGTCAGCGTTCTCCCGCATCGACGGGGCTGGAGATGACCAGAAACAAGTAGACGCTCAAGGCGACGCGGGTAGCTCGCCGTTGCCGCGCCCCGGCTCTTTTAGGAAGAAAGCGACTGTCAAGGCGATCATAAAAAGAACCACGAGAGAAATCATCGACCAGTAGAAAGGTGTCTCGCCGATGCCCTTCATGGACTCCATCAGGAGTGTCAGTGCGACACCGCCCGCGTTACCCAACAGCAGGAGAATCGAGGTAGCCGTTCCCGTAAGCGCATGGCCCGTCGTCTCTTCAGCCATCGTCAGCACCAGTGGATATGCAGCGAACAGGAAGAAGCCCATGAAAATGACCACGATATATACCTGTGGCGTGCTGTTCAGCTGCGCCATCAGGAACAGGGTAGGTATTGCGACCGCGGCGGCCAGGATCAGGAAGGGCTTCCGTCTCAGGAAGTGGTCGGAAAGCGAAGGAATGACGACACAGCCGACCACGCCCGCCAACACCATTACCGCCCCGATATAACCCGCTGTGTCCTGGGAGATGCCCTTCGGTTTCAGGATGCGGTCTATCAACTGGAGGACTCCTACGAAGGCGCCGTTACCGATGAACAGTATTACGCAGAGGAGCCGGAAGTCGTACAGCCCGAATATCTTCCTGAAACTCTTGAAGTCGATTGACGCGCTCTCACTCTGAAGCTCGGCTTCTGTTCGCTTCGGGGGCTTCGGGGGGCTGGCTTTTCCGAAAATACCGAATAGGACCGCGCCGGCAGCCGCGGCGATGCTGTAGATCAACACAAGCCAGCGCACGGCACAGAGATTGTCACCGAACCCGTCCAGCAGGGCGGGCGTCAAGGCCAGCGCCACGATCATGCCCAGGAACAGAGCGAGTGTCGCAAGGCCGGTTGCGAGAGCCGACTCCTCCGTGGGAAACCAGGCCGCGACCATCTTGGTTATGCTGTTGAGTACGAACGGCTGGCCTACGGCGATGCCGATCATGCCGATAAGGACCAGCGGGTAGTTACCAGCGAAGAGCCTCAGGAAGGAGAATCCCGCCGTCAATACCGCCCCCAGCATAACGGCGTAGCGGAATCCCTTACGGTCGATGATGATACCGGCCGGTATCGACACGGGGATGTAGATGAGCGGGAACATGACGGCGAGGAGCGTGATGTTTGACTCGCTCTGCCCCATGAGTGTAGCCACCCCGGTAAGCTCTGACGTAGTCGTCGTGATGGAGGCGTAGTTAAGCCACATCAATTGGGTCAGCGTTCCGATGAGCATGAAGGCCCCCAGCACTACCCACCTGTAACGATACAAACCGTAGTCGCCGTCTTCGTTCACTGGGCACCCCCCGCGGTTCGGATTGACGGATGGTGTCGGGCACCGGTCGTGACGGGACAATCATATCCGGGTTGGAGGGGGGTAGCAATCTTTCCGGTACGCTCGTTCGTGTAAAGACCCAGTAGGCGGCTATCCTGACGTGAATCCATCATACCGCCTCCGATAGATGGCTGATTCCCTTCAGAACCCTGACCCAGAGCTT
>JAGUWJ010000188.1 GCA_020062425.1 Actinomycetota bacterium | reverse complement strand
CGGAGGTCGCACTCGATTCTGACGGCGATCTCATAGACGGCATGAGCGTGCCCGGGCTCGGGCGTGCCACCGGCATTGACGTGGAGGTCGTCGCCGCGGACGGGGTCAGCCTCCATCAGGCGCTCCCGCGAGGGAAGTCTTCCGGAGGTGGCTCATGTTGAGAAAGGGACCACCGCTCGTCGCCATACTGGGGCGGCCCAACGTCGGAAAATCGACGCTGCTCAACCGCATCTCCGCCACCATGTCGGCCATCGTCGACCCGACCCCCGGGGTCACGCGCGACAGGAAGTACCTTCCCGCCCGCTGGCGCGACAGGGATTTCATCATCGCGGACACCGGCGGCGTGGGCATCGACACGGGGGAGTGGCTCGCCCGGGAGATAGAGCGCCAGGCGTTCTTCGCCGCCGAAGAGGCTGACGTTTTGCTCATGCTCACTGACGTGAAGACCGGCGTCACCGACGAGGACGAAGCGCTGGCGAAGCGCCTCAAGCGCCTCAAGCGGGATGTGGTTCTCGCGGTGAACAAGGTGGACAACCCGGACCTCGAGGTTGAGGTGGCGGCTTTCTATTCGCTCGGCCTCGGCGACCCTTTCTCCGTCTCCGCCTACCACGGCCTGGGGGTGGGGGACCTGCTGGACAGGGTGGTGGAACTGCTGCCGCCCTTTGAAGCCCCCGAGGAGTCACAAGAGATAGCGGTGGCGATTGTGGGCAGGCCTAACGTGGGCAAGTCATCCGTCCTCAACCGCATCGCCGGAGAGGAACGGGCCGTTGTCCACGAGGAGCCCCACACCACCAGGGACACCATCGACACCGTGGTCGAGCGCGACGGTGTCCTCTACCGCATCCTCGACACAGCCGGCATCAGGCGCAAGCGCACCGGGGCCTCCGACCTCGAGTACTACAGCTCAGTCAGGACCTTCAGGGCTATCGATCAGGCTGACGTGGTCCTCCTGGTGGTGGACGGCGAGGAGGGCCCGAGCGAACACGACCAGAGGATAGCGAGCAAGATAGACTCGAGGGGCAGGGCTTGCGTGGTACTGCTCAACAAGTGGGACCTGGTGGAGGAGAGGGGGAATGCGCCGGAGGTGCTGGAGGCTGTCTCGCACAAGTTCCGTTTCGCGCCCCACCTCCCGCTCCTGCGCGTCTCCGCCCTCACCGGCAGGGCCATGGACAAGATACTGCCGCTGGTCGACAACGCCTACGGCGAGTGGAACCGCCGCATCCCCACCCCGGTGCTTAACGAATTCTTCTCACGCGTTAAGACAAAGATCGCGCCGCCCCGCCAGGGCTCGCGCCAGCTCAAGCTTTACTACGCAACCCAGGCGCGCACCGCTCCGCCCACGGTGGTGGTGTTCGTCAACGACGCCGGCCTGGTGAAGCCGGACTACCGCCGCTTCCTCTCCCGGCAACTCCGCGAGGAGTACGGCTTCTGGGGAAGCCCCTTGCGCGTTCATTTCAGGACCGCCGGAAAAGACCGGGGTGCGAAGCCGCGTGTCCGTTGACAGCCATACCCGGAAAAACCGGAGAGCATGGGAATATTTCTGAATCAGTAAAGGAAGATACACCATTCCGTTGAACACTTAGGATAGGTTGCTCTTGGAAGGGGGTGAAGTTCTTGACAAAAAAAGAGCTTGCAGATGAGGTGGCAGCGAAGGCGAAGCTCAAGAAGAAGGACGCCGAGGACGCCGTGGACGCGATGCTGGACGGCATCACCAAGGCCTTGAAGAAGGGCCAGAAGGTCCAGCTTGTGGGCTTCGGGACTTTCGAGGTCCGCAAGAGGAAAGCTCGGACAGGGATCAACCCCCAGTCCAAGCAGAAGATCAAGATCCCGGCCAGCAAGGCTCCCGCGTTCCGCGCGGGCAAGGCCCTGAAGGACGCGATCGCCAAGAAGTAGCATTTCACAGCATGGATTACAAAAGGGCCCCTCTTAAGGGGCCCTTTTCCCTTGTGCTAGAATATCGTTTGTCGGGACGTGGCGCAGTCAGGTTAGCGCACTGGTCTGGGGGACCAGGGGTCGCCGGTTCAAATCCGGCCGTCCCGACCATCGACTGCAAGCACGTCAACGTAGCCAAGTCACTGATTAGATATCCGTAACATCTCCTATCGACTATTCATGTGCCCGAAAGAGGAGGACCTAGACGGTGTTCACCGTCGGAGGACTGCCGTACTGAGCGGTGAATCAGTAGAGTACACGTTTAGAGAGGAATTCATGGGTAGTGAAAAGGAACCAAAATATAGGCCTAGCTTGACGCCATTGCCTGGCGGGCCTCTCATTTACGAGAACGATCTATACCCGGAGAGCGGGAAGATATTCAACTCTCGCGGCGCCGAGATCACCTGTGGCAGGAAGGTCAAGCTGTGTCGCTGCGGGGCGTCAAAGAACATGCCGTTCTGTGACAAGACCCATGAAAAGATCGGCTTCACCGGCGAGAATGTGTCTGACAGGAGAGGTGACCGACGTCGCAACTACATCGGGAAAAGGATAACGATCCATGACAACCGGCACATCTGCGCTCATGCGCGGTTTTGCGTGGACGGCCTGCCGTCGGTCTTCCGTGAGGAAGACAAGCCCTGGATAGACCCCGAGGGTGCTGATATCGAACAGATAATTGAGACGATCGAGAGGTGCCCGTCGGGAGCGCTGAGTTACACCATCGACGGAGTCGAGCACAGAGATCTGGAGCGCGAACCCAGGATAACCGTATCCAGGAACGGCCCGTACTGTGTGGAGGGAAACATCGAAGTTGTCGTTCAAGTACCCAGAGCAGATCAGGTCTCCAAAGAACACTGCTCACTTTGCAGGTGCGGCGCCTCAAAGAACATGCCTTTCTGCGACGGAAGCCACCTGGATGTGGGATTCGAGGACGACAAGAACTGACTTTGCTTGAGATGTCGCAAAGGCCAAAGGGGCGGCATGAGCAGCAACGCAACGGTGGGTACGCACTCTGAAGTGCTCACAAGACATTGACTGCCACGCAATAGCTCTCTGGTTGTAGCGGACGTCAAAGCGGAGACCTAGTCGAACGCTCGCACTCTTCAAATAGGGCCGGCAGGAATACGCTGAACTGCGCCATCTCCTCGCGGTTGTGCTTCTTCAGCGCTTTAATAAACCACGCCGGTGTCTTGGAGGGCAACCGGAAGGTGGAACGCATCCCGGTACCTGCGGGCATTGCCTCGTACTGGTGAAGAAGCCAGCTCAACGGCCTGTCCCGACCGTCCAGGATGCTCCCGAGATTGGCATGCGAATAGACACGCGGTATAGGCGCATCGTCCGGATCTTCCCATCGTATGCGCAGCGTTATCGGAAAGAGACCTACTTTCTCTCTGACCACCTGGACCTTGCCCACATGCTCTTCGCAATCATGCTCCCACTCGAACACCTGGTGAGAGTCCGGGTGCCATAGCTTGTAGCGCTCAGTGTCCTCGATGTTGTCCCACCACCAGTCGAGCATCTCCGGGGTGACGCCCGGCAGCTCGTGCTCGACCACGAGGTCCGTGTATTCCCCGTGCGACCTGCGTGCGGTGACGACCATAATCATCCCACTTATTCTTCCTATCGCTCGGTTGATGCCAAACAGCGGTTTCGCCTCCTTCGATAACCTTCTCAGCACAGAATATTGCATCTCGGAAGTGTGTAGCAAACATAGTTTGCCTCAAGTTCGTGTAAAGACCCAGTAGGCGGCTATCCTGACGTGAATCCATCATACCGCCTCCGATAGATGGCTGATTCCCTTCAGAACCCTGACCCAGAGCT
>JAGUWJ010000058.1 GCA_020062425.1 Actinomycetota bacterium | reverse complement strand
TGAACGGCACGAGATCTCCAGCTACCATCAGGCAGCTATTTCTGCTGGGAGGGTACAATGAGTGAAAACCTGTCAGACAAGCGGTGCGCACGGTGCGAACTGGTCTACGCGGACACCACGGAGAACTTCTCCGCCGACTCGATCAACACGGAAATCCTGGGTGTGTGGTGCAGGCACTGCGCACGTGGGGTCCGTGAGCAGCGGTACCGTCGCAGGGACGACTGGGAATATAGTCCCCGTGAATGGGCTCCGTGGTCCGGCCCCACCGACTTCCCCGAGGCCGCGTAGTCTCGTAGTCTGTGAGCCCTGGCAGTCGACCTGGAGCTAGGACAGCTCTTTCCGCACCAGGTCGATGTCCAGAGGAATGAGCCCGCCGTCGTCCTCGAATCTCAGGGACAGCGCTCCGTGCTCGCAAGCCTCCACGCACAGCTCGCAACCCACGCATGCGTCCGAGTGGTAGGTGCGGGTGCCGTTGCTTATCACCACCGCGTCGAACCTGCAGGTCCTCGCGCACGTGCCGCAGAGCTGACACTTTGACTCATCTCGGACCACCGTGTAGCCGGAGGGGGCAAACTGCGAGATGTCCTGTCCCCCCTTGACCTTCCTGGCCAGCCGGGTGGCCCGGATGCTCACGCAGCAGTCGGGGCAGCAGTTGCAGATGACGCCCATGCTCCCGCCGGTCGCCACCTTGAAGAACGCCTGGTTGATGTGGCCGGTCCGGCGCAGGGAGTCGATTATCTCCATCGCCTCTTCCTTGGTGATACGGCGCACGTTGTACTTCTTGCAGTGCTCCAACCAGAAATCGACCAGGGGCCTGCCTACTGCTATGCATGAAGCGGTCGGCTGGCAGGGGTTCTTCATCTCCAGCTTGCAGGGGCAGTCCATGACTGCAAGGTGCTCGGGCTCGCGGAGCACGATCTTGTTCGCGTATTTGTAGGGCACGATCCGGTTGGTGGTGTCCGGGCCCAGCATCACGGTCTCGTTCAAGTTTATCAGCTTGGTCACGTCGCTGCGTGACAGGACTTTGGCGTGGTACCTGTTGAAGATGAAACCGGTAACGTAGTTGACCGGTTTGAACCACGAGAACAGTGCAACGATGACCTTCGTCGCGTAAAGGGCTATCTTTACGTACAGGTCGTAGAAGATAAAGTACAGGTAGTTGTGGATAGCCCGGTCAACCCTCCACCCGTGGAGCTGGAAGACTTTCCTGGTAGAATCCTTCACTCCGCTGCCCTCCTGTTGATGCCCGAGGTACGCTTCCGGGCTCCTCTCCCGGTTTCTCATCAAAGCGACCCTGAGATGATAACCCAGAAGGCCTCATTGTGAAAAGCTTTTTTTACTGCCGGGTTTAATATCGATGTCTATTCCCCCGTGCGCAAAGTGATGCGGCAATCTGGCGTCAGTGCTGATGTAATAGAATGTCTACCCGGGCATGCATATCGAGCCGATCTCACTCTTATAACGGGGAGGCCGGGATGTTCTGTACGAAATGTGGGAATCCAGCACCTGGGGGCAGTACTTTCTGTACTGAATGCGGTTCTCCGTTGTCGGCTGCCGGAGCGCCACTCCCGGTCGAGCCGAATCCGCCGGAGAGCAAGGGTTCCTTCTTCTCGTCTCCCGCGGGCATATCCCTGATCGTTTTACTGTCAGTCTTACTCGTCGCCGGCATCGTCACGGGGGTGCTTCTCGCGGTGAGAAGCGGTTCCGACGAGGACTTCGGTGATGAGCTGGCCAGGGTCTGGGCCGAGTACGAGGATCTGGTAGAAGAGGCCGACCGGGAACTGGTGCAGATAAGCTTCGACGCGGCCTCGCTCGACAGGCAGAAAGAAGGGCTCGAAAAGGCGCGCTTGAAGGTGGAGGCGCTCGAGCAAGTGCTCAAGAACCTCGAGCCTCCCGACGACCGGTGGAGGGTGAAATACGACCAGCTCGCGGGCGCCCTTAACTACTACAATCGCTACCTGGAAAAGCTGAGTGAGCTCTACGTAACAATTGCGGCGGGCGCGCTGAAGTCGGAAGTCGATGTCGTCCAATCAATACTCTCCGAACTCGAGAAGTTAGCCGTGAAGGTGAAGGGCTTGGCGGACGATTTCCTGGCCGGCAACACCGCCGTGACCTCAACCGGCTTCAATCCCGAGGTGCTCGACCTTCCGAAAGAGATCACCGCCGAGGTGGAGAAGGCCTTGAAGAGCGACTCCGACACGGATGGCGACACCGGGCGAACGGACAATGAGTCGGAGGACGCTGCCCGGGCAGTCCTGCAGAGGGTGTTGGGTTTGTACGCGGACGGCGGCTGGCAGGCGATAACCGGCTACATGACGCCCGCTCTTCTCGAAGCGTTCGAGAGCGCCCCCGTCTCCTGGGACCAGGTCAGCTATGACGTGACCGGCACGAACATCGAATCGGCGGAAGTGGAAGACCCCGGGACCGTGGTCTTCCGCGTGATGGAGCGCAGAGATGACTTCGGCGATATCTACTCGGAGCCCGTCGATTGGGAAATGGTGGAGACGGGCGGCGCCTGGCTGGTCAACAACGCGACCAACGAGTACGGCGAATCTAAACTGTAGTCTTCACTTCGACAAGCTCTATGCGCTGAGACTCGTCCTCCACAGGGGTCTCGAGGAGCTGCCCGATACCGGGGGCATAGTATTTGTACTCTTCGGCTCCCGGATCGAGTGGGGTCCACTCTCTCGTCTTGAGGCACTTATCATATGATCCGGTCCTGACTGTTACCGACTCGGTCAAGCTCACGACCTCGGCCATGTCCTCGGCGTTTCCCTTGTCGTATTCCTGCCGGTACTTCTCACCGACAACCGGTTCGGCCTTCATGATGATACCCGGCTGCGCCCCGTCAACCCCCGCTTCCCAGGAGCCCTTGGTGCTCACCACCTTGCCGTCTTCGTATTCCTTGCTGTCCTCCCCGAAATACCAGACGTTTCCTTCTTTGTCCTGAGCGTACCAGTCGAACGTGTCCTCGGCGAGTTCCCCTCCCACGGTCACCGTGTCCCTTACCACTGTGCAGTCGACGCCGAGTATCTCCTTGGTGTCGCTCGTTACCGACACCTCGACGCGCTCTGGTCCCTGTCCGGTGTCTCCCTCGTAGATAAGGACCGTTCCGGTCTTCAACGGGAAGTAGTTATTGTCAACAACCGTTATGAAGTCGTTTGGATCTATCTCGGGTCTGTACTCGACAGGCTTCTCGCGCTCGCCGCAGCCGAGCAAGACAAGCGCAATGAGCCCCGCAGCCGCAACCAGCACTACGATCCTCTTGGCCATGGATCCCTCCTTAGCCGGACCGTTCGACATAGGATGTTCCCAGCCTGCCCGCTTTCCAGGTGTCAGATGTGTTCTCCGTCGGATATCAGTGTTTCAGCCTGGCCGCGACGCCAGCCACTGTATCCAGTACCATCCGGGTCTGCCAGGGGAAGAACCTCTTGCCCATAAAGAAGAGCTTCGAAAGCGGGCCGGACAGGATGAGAAACCTCTTCCTGGAGATGCCCCTGAGCATCGCGTCAGCGGCCTTCTCCGAGCTGATGATGCCGTTCATCCTGACCAGCGCCCTGGTCTCCGGCGGGGATATCTCCGTCATGTAGTCGGTCATGGGGGTGTCAACTTCCGGCGGGCAGAACACCGATACGCGTATGCCGTAGCGCTTGAGGTCCATGCGGAGGCACTCCGAGAAGCCCACTACCGCGAACTTGGATGCGCAGTAAGGAGTGTATCCGAACAGACCTATCAGTCCCAGCATGGAGGAGACGTTTCCTATGTGCCCTCCCCTTTGCTTCATGTGGGGAACGAGCGCCTCCGCGACATTGCGTATCCCGTAGAGGTTGGTGCGGATGACCGAATCGAACGTTTCGAACGGTATCTCCTCGAAATAGTCGGCGTAGCCTGCCCCGGCGCTGTTGATGAGGATGTCCGGCGCGCCGAACTCGCTCACAGCCTGCGCGCACTTGGTTTCGACATCCGTGTTGTCCGTCACGTCCATCGAGAGCGCGTAGACCGACTGGTCCGGCCAAGCAGCGGCTTGCCCGATCATATTCTGGGCGGCTTCCAGCTTCTCGACGTTCCTGGCGAAGATGGCGATGTACGAGCCCATCGAAGCGAGCCTCGTCGCCGCGTCGAGCCCTATGCCGCTGCTGCCCCCGGTAATAAAGACACGCTTGCCCCTGAAACACTCCATTCCCTTCCCCTCCCTCTTTTAAGCGTTCAGCTCGTCGAGCAGGTAGAGCCCGCTGTACGCCGCGGACGGGCCTCCGCCCAATAATATACCGACACTTGCCGCTTCGAGTATCTCCTCCCTGCTTATGCCCATCTCTTTAGCGCTCGCGACGTGCGCGCGTATGCACGGCTCACAGCGTATGGCGACCGATATCCCTATCATGATGAGTTTCTTGGTCGCGGCGGGCAGAGCCCCGTCCGCTGAGACCTCTTCGTGAAACCGCCGGAATGCTTCAACGGCTCGTGGGAGTTCCGCCTCGAGAGCATCCATCGGGTTCGGTGCGCTCATCGTTCTCTCCTTCCGGTCCGGTCGCCGTCTTCTTGTATGCCAGGCACGTCATGGCTCTCAGCCGCGCTCTCACCCGCAGCGAGAGCGCGCAGGTGCTTTGGAATGAAGCTCCACTCGCTCGCCCTGCTTCGGTGCTCCTCGACGATCGAAGGGTGTTCTGAAACATAGATCGTCTCGGCGCCGAAAAAGGTGATCATGCCGGTGACATGGAGCCATATAAGGAGGATGAGCACCGTGGAGATGCTTCCGTAGACTGATGGAACATTCGAGATGGAACTGAAGTAGAACGCCAGAAGGTACTGCATCCCCAGAAATAAAGCCGCTGATACGGCCGCCCCCGCAGCTACGTCTCGCCAGGTCTGCCTGACGGTAGGGATGACTTTATAAATGAACAAGAACAGGAGAAAGTTGACCGCGAAGCCGATGAGCGGCTTTGCCAGGAACACGCCGACGTCGTATGTGACGCGGCTGTCCCCCGCAGCCCACTTCCATAACGCGGTGAAACCGAACTGCACCAGAAAAGCAGCAAGAAAGAGTAGCCCTACAACGGAGATGAGCGCCAGTCCGAACACTTTCCCCTTCGCGTAGCTCCGCTTCCTGCTGCCCCATATCTCGCAGAAACCCCACTCCATAGCCTTGAATATCTTCGTACCTGTCCAGACCAGGCCTACGATGCCGATTATTCCGGCTACGCTCCGGTAGGTCTTCATCGCATCCAGGGTCTTCTCTGGTGTCACACCGAAAATGGGGACTACGCTCTTCAGAGTATTGATGAACCCGTCACTCAAATCCGCTGAACCCGCCAGCAGCCCGATCAGCGCTGATAGAGCAACCAGCAAAGCGATGACGGCCAGGAAAGCGTTATAGGTGAAGTTCCCGGTGTAGTAGTACATCTTCTTGGCCCAGAAGTCCTCGGTGGAGGCAGAGACGACGGCGAACCACCGCCGGTCCGTGATAAGTACTTTATAGACGGACTCAAGGGCGTCGAGGCCCCGCAGTACGATCCGCAGGGCTTCCTGACTGGCGGTCCGTTGATGTCGAGGGGCGTCCATGAAGACTTACGCTCAGCAGGCGCCGGGCGGTTCTTTCTCAGAGATAATAGCAAGGATGTCACCAGCCGAGATACGAACATCGTCAGTGGGCATTACGAGCTGCCCCTCTTGGTTGACCGCAAGCAGGCGTCCGTCCAGTTCTTCCTCGACGTACTTCTCGAGCTGCTCGCGCGTCATCCCGGCCATCTGGCCAGTCGCTCCTATCCTGTAGACCCTCTCACCCGGCTTCTTGGTAGCCATCTCCGTCACAATTCCGATGGTTCCATACTGGATGGCTGATTGAGCGAGAAAGCTCCCGGCTATGACGTTGGAGTCGTATATCTCGCCGACACCAGCGATCTGAAGGTGGTGGGTGTTCTCCGGTTGAAGCAGCTCGGCCGTCATCCTTATGCCGGGATTCAGCGACCTTATGGTGAGCGCGGAGAGCACGGTCCTCGCATCCTGATCCCCGGTGTCGCCGCCCCTCGACTCGTCCGCCATGAGGATGGCTGCTTCCGCCTCTCTGACATTCGCACGCTCCAGATCGCGTTCGCTGACCGGGGAGCCCCTTATGAAAAACGGATATTCGTCCTCGCAGGGGTTTACCTCCTGGTCACAGAGCAGCACAATCGGCGTTCGCGACGGTTCCAGCTCGGCCTTCAGCCTCTCTATCAAATAGGCCGCCCTCTGATTCCAGCCGCAAACCAGGTATTGGCCGCCGATCTTGACGTTGGTCTCCATCGTCTTGGCCCTCCTCTGCGCTTCCCTTTCCTTCCTGCCAGCCCTCACCCCGAAGAATGCGGTCAGGAGGCTCACACCTATAAGTATTTCCAGGACAACCGTTACCTTGCCCCCAGCCGTGACGGGATAGGAGTCGCCGTACCCGACGGTGGCGACGGTTATGAGAGTGAGGTAGACGGCGTCTCCGTAAGTGTCTACATCCGGATTCACTTTGCGCTCGAACTTGAGGAGGACCAGCGAACCCAGCGCTATGACCGCAACCAGATTAAAGACTAGGAGCAAGCCCACTGTCTTCATGCTCCAGCTCTGGCGGAAGGCCTCCTTCCTGTAGGACAACCTCGACCTTGCAGTCGGTTTTCGAGCTGGCATCGGCTCCCCAATATCCGTTGATGTTGGTACGCCAGAAACCCGGCGGCCTTAAGCACTCAGGTGCCGCCGGCCACGGAGTGAATCAAGTATACGATATGTTCAGCCTGGAGAGCACGCAGGCTTCAGACGAGCTTGTCCAGCTTCTTGACCTGGAAAGCCATCACGATGTCGGTAATGCCGTGGAACATGGCCCATATTCCCGCGAAGACGATCAGCGTATAAGCCTTTATCGCGAGGAACTGGCCAGCGGTCCAGAATGCGATGCCTACCATCAGGATCCCGGCGATGAGGTTGAACCACCACAGCGGGTTCACGTCCTTGATAAAGAAAGACTCTACTATCCAGAATACGCCGATGAGCAGGAAGAGGAACCCCAGCATGTCAGCGACGGCCACGAAGGTGTTCTTGGGGTAGGCGAGAGCCACTATTCCCGCTATCACGAACAGGACGCCGAACAGTATGTAGACCCATTTCCACCCCGATGCCAGCGCCGCCATCGCGAACTGCTGAAAGCCGGCGAACAACACCATCGCTCCTATGATGATCCCTACCGTGGTCAGGGAGGTGGTGTTGAACTGCAGTATCACCAGGGAGATGATGACCCACAGTATCCCCTTCCGCTGGCGTATTTCTCGGACCCAGAGCATTCTCCGGTTTCGCGCATCAGGCAGCCTTTCAACGGCGGCTCTACCATGTACTCTGCTCCGGCGGCCTCGATCCAGCATTGTACCCTGTACAGTACCCCGCACTCGTAATGCTCGTCAGCGCCAATCCTCTTCATGCCCTCGTAGGCGAAGCACGTGTTCATCTGCCACTGGAGCACGTCCTCTTGAGTGAAGACGTAGGTGAAGTCCATGAATTCGCCCTTTACCACGGAGAACATGCCGTCTATCAGGGCCCGGAGCTCTTCGAACGTCTCCAGCCCGTCCCCCTTGATGCCGAGCGCTTTGGTGACCCTCCTGAGCTCTATCGGCGCGAGGAGACTTATCGCCGTTTTATTCAAGCGGTTGGCAGTCTCAAAACCGAACTCTTGGGCACAGCTCGCGTACCAGGCACCGTCGTGAGTCATCCAGCATTTCACGAGGATTTCCTGGAGCTCTTTTCCTTCGACCAAAGTGCGCCTTTCGCAACAAGTCATATGGCAGCGGGCGGGAAGTCCTCACCCGCCTTCACAAGTATCTGAGGGTATTACGTGACCTCACACATTTTACACCTGTAACGGCGATCTGATATCTCGATTTCGAGGACCTGGTACGAAATACCTGGGGGAAGGGACTGTTTCCCTGGCTCTACCCCCAGAAAGGCGGGTTAGAGAAAGGAACCCGGAATTTCTCCAGAAATTCCAGGATTTCATTCAAATTTAGTAATCTTTCACTTCCGCTTAACGCTGCGATAATTGCCACCCTCTATTCTTGCTTCAGGTGAGGCGGTGACTCTACCAAGGAGGTCTGGCAATGATACTGATTCCGATCATGATCCCGGTGTTCATGGGGCTGGTTCTGATGACGGTTGTGGTGGCCGCGCTGGCGGTTGTGTGCTTCTCCACGCTCGCTACCGCGGCCCTCACCACCGGATCGTCGCTGGTCGGTACCTACAGGCGGAAGAAGACGGAGGTTCGCGTTCCAGCGATGGCCGCCGTGACCGTTCTGCCCGGGACCGGGGTCGCAGATGACTGGCCGAAGGCCGCGTAAACAGATTCGAAACAGGAAAACGGGAACGAAAGAAGGAGGTCTCAAAATGGTGTCGATACCGATGCTGGTTCTGGCTCTCATACCGATAGGTCTGCTGGTGCTGGCGGCGGCCGCCATCACCGCCTACGCTCTCGTCGTGGAGCGGGTACCCTCCGGCACGGTTCACTTTGACGTGAGCCGACCCGAGGAAAGGAAGGGCCTGGCTGCCTGACCGGAAATCCGCAGGATCCTGACCTGAAGAGAGCGCGTGTACGAGGGGGTGCCCAAGGCAACTCTGTCGGGGGGGCACCCCCTCTCATTTCCAGCCGAGACCGGTGGTTAAACCATCAAGTCATCGAGCACTGCAAACAGAGCCTCGTCCTTCGGGAAGTCGGTCTGTATGCGCCCGACGTAGATGTACTTTATAATGCCGCTCGCGTCCAGTATAAAGCAGGCCGGCCGTGCTATGTTGACGGACTCGAAGTTCAGTCGAACGTAGACTCCATAATCCTTCGCCGTTGTGCGCCTCACGTCGGAGAGAACAGGGAACGGGTACTTGTGACTCTCGAGGAACTTCTGCATGCGCTGGAGGCTCTCAGCAAGGATTACCACCGCCCGCGCGTTCCGCTTTTCCAGCTCCGGATAGATTTCTCGTATATGACCCATATACTTTTGGCAGTGCGGTCACCACGTCCCACGACCGAAGTTGATGAACAGCGACTGCCCCAGCAGGTCATCAAGGCTTACCCCCTCACCGGTGGAGGCATCTGCCAAAGTGAAATCAGGGGCCGCATCTCCCAGGCGCAGTGTCTTGTTCTCTATTGGCATTGCTGCGACCTCTCTTCATCTCATCGCTGTTATTTATTCTCGACTTCGTCTCATCCACCGGAAGCGAGCGGGTACCGTCCGTACTCCTCAACCGCCTCCAGCATCCACCGGAGCCTCTGGACCGACATCCCATGATGGCTGTTGGTCGGGGCCAGGACATATCCGCCTCCCCGCCCCACCGCTTCGATGGAACGCCGGACGGCCTCGAATACCTCATCCCTGCTGGCGTCGACCAGTATGTGGGTGATGTCCATGTTCCCCAGAAGGCAGAGCCTGTCGCCCACCATCTCCTTGGCTTCCGCAAGTTCGACCCCGGCGGTGGGCTCCAGCGCGTGAACCCCGTCGAAGCCGCAGTCTGCGAACCAGTCGAGCAGTTTGTAGACGTTTCCACATGAGTGGATGACTATCTTCATGCCCAGCCTGTGGGCTGTTTCGGTGAGACGGCGCAGGCTATCCCCGTAGAGCGAATCGAACTGCCGGGGATTCAGCATGGGCCCTGAGCGATAAGCGAGGTCGTCCGCGTATATGACGCCGGGGAGGCCGGCGTCGGCCCAGGCTTCGATTATCATGCAGTAGAGGTCGGTATAGAACGCGATCATGCGCTCCAGGAACTCCTTTTCCTTTCGAATCGCAACCACGAACCGCTCGAACCCGATCGAACCCCATGTGTAACCGAATATGCCGTCAATATAGGTCCCGAAGATGAAAAGCCTGTCACCGAAATCCTTCTGAAGCCTGGAGTAGAAGCGGCTGTATTTCTCCGGGAGGCGCAGCATGTCTTTCTTCGGCCAGGCGCGCCAGGCGTCGGGACTTGTTATGCGGCCGTCCGTATACATCGGGGTGCCGAGGTTGCCCCTCCCATCGAAAGTCGTTCTATAGACGCGGCCGAAGATATCGTACATGTTCCTGGAATCGTCGTATCTCCAGACTGGCGGGTGTGTCACCCATGCCGCGTCGTACCCCATCCTTACCGCCGCGGCCGTGCGGTCGTACGTGAATATCTCCATCGACTTGTCCACGAAGTACGGCGTCAGGGGACCGGGTGCGAGGAAATCGAGCGCCTTCGACGTGTAGCGGTTCTCGAAAAACCAGCCGAGCGGTATTGGTTTCTTACCCAGAACCTCGTAGATGTTCGCATATTCAAGCATCATGTCCAGGGTCGGCACTCGGTCCGGCTCCCTGCGCTCCAGCGCCGTGATTACCCGTTTGTGAACGTCTGACATACTCGCTGCTCTCCTTAACGCTCGAATTCTCTCAGAGGAGGGTAACTCACGACAGGTCCACTCGCGCGCTCAACAGCTCGATGCACCGGTCGATGTAGCCCGGGTTCTCGAAAACGAGCTGACGAGATCATATATCCAACAACCTTATCTGGGGCTTGGTACGATCAGCGAACTACTCTGTCAAAAGCTCTCGGCTATCCTGTCCTGCTGTCGTCGGAAAGGTCATCAGCATCAACCAAGGGCGCCAGGTCATCAGGCTCTGTACTCTCAAGCTTCACCCGTGCCTCGCGGTTCAAGAAGGACCCGATCCGTTCCTCTAGACCCTCTCTCTGGTCGAAGGAATCTCCCCGTATGAAGATCGTCCTGACCTTGCCTCCCCCGAGGGTTTGTTTGAAGCTGGATAGCAATCCCATGCCCTCGAAGCACTTCAAGGCGTTCTCGAAGATGATTCTAGAAAGGGCTTCCGTGCGCTGTATCGACCCTTCTTCAAGCATCCTTGCTCCCTCGACGAAGCAGCGCTCGACCATCTCGTCCTTTTCCACGTGCTCATCGGCGGTCATCGAGCCCAAGGCGCGGCAGGCCACGAGGTATCCTTCCAGGAAGGAATCAAGGAGCGAAGTGAGCACGGCTGAACCGGGACCAGCCCCATGCGGCCGCGCCTGTTCGGAGAACCCGGGGCCGAAGACGAACTCCTCGGCGAAGAGACGCTTTAGGAAGAGGAGCGCCTCTCCAGGCCGCCCCTCACTCTGATCGGCTTTGGCCGCGAGTGACGGTGCGAGCAGGTGCGCGAGCAGGATGTTCTTGTTGAACTCGAGAAACCGCCTCTGGTCGCCCTCGACCAGCAGGCGCTCTTCGCCGTCCTCGGCAGCGTCGATGAGGACGCGACCTTCCGCGATAAGCCAGTCCACGGCCGCCTGGACACCCTCACGGTCGGCATCGTGGGCCATGGGCAGCTCCATCCGCCGGCACACACCCAGCAACCCGTCCGCCGCCCTTTGACATTCGTCCAGCGAGACCGAACCGCGCCCGGACGACAGCAAGGCGCACGAGGCAAGGGACCTCGCGGTGACGACAGTGACCTCGTCTATCTTCTCGCATATCAGGTCTGCGGAAGCGCCCAATCCATGTTCGTCAACTATTGTCCTCAGGTCCATCGGCGTGCCGAACTTCATGTAGGCACGCCCCAGGGTGTCGGTGATCGATTTGTACAGCCTCTTGAACAGCCCCATCGTCTCCGCGATCTTGTGTCCTCCGGTCATCTCCCGGACGTGGGCACCCTCCTCGGGCACCCTGTCATATCCGAGGTAGACCGGGACCACCGTGATCCCCTCACAGGTCCCGAGCCGCACTGCTTCATCGAGTATCTTCATGAAACCCGTCTTCGGCTTGCGGGTCTTCCCGTCCCTGCTCCTGGTCCCCTCGATGTAGAACGCGGTGATGTAGTTGTCGGCCAGCAGCCTCCTCGTATAGGCGTTGAAAGCCTCCCTGTAAACGGGCTGATCGGAGAACGAGCGGCGCAGGTAGAAAGCTCCGCACCGCCTGAGTGCCCATCCCAGCGGCCAGATATTGAGGTTGATGCCCGCCGCCTGCTGAGGCGGTGTCAGGCCGGAACGGCAGATGCCGTAGGTCAGTAACAGCGGGTCCATGTAGCTCTTGTGGCAGCAGACCAGCACCACTCGGGAACGTATGTCGCATTCCGAGATGAAGCGTATCCCTTCCCGGTCGACGTCGAATCCCGAAAGCAGCCGGTCGAAACCGATATCAACGAACACTCCCACGTAGCGGAGTACGCCCATCCTGAGCTTGGAGGCGATCTCACAGACGTGCTTGCGCGCCTCTTTGGAGACCTTCCTGATGTTTATTCCCTCGCGGGCCGCGTGCTCCCTCATGAACGCAACAAGTATGGGGTCGCTCAGGATGGATCTCCTGACCTCCCACGGCTGAGGGATCGGTGGGCCGGCGGTGGCGCGGTACTCCGACTCGATGCGGGCTATCATCTCGTTGCGGAGGGCGGTCCCGGGAGAGCACTGTCCGGTCCCGGGGTCGCCATCCAGCCAGTCCGCGATGTCTATGGGCCTGCAGTTCCTCAAGCTCGCCGTATGGATAGTCCTGGCGAGGGTCGCGGCGCGCCTTATGACGTGCATGGGGGTGTACATGTAGAGCCTCGTCCAGAGGTTGGTCGCGGGTTCTTCGGGGTGGTGCTGGTGATAAGCGCGGGTGACGGGCACCAGGGTGATGTGCTTCCCGCTCGAGCCCTGTATCTTGACCAGCGACTCCATGCGGAAGCTTCCCCAGCTCCTGACCTTTTCCGTCTGTGCGGCAGGTTTCACATCCGCCACCGGGTCCTGGATGATGTTGATGGGGCCCTTGACCCGTAGCCTCGCGGCCAGGAGTACCTTCTGGAGACGGCCTTCGGGGATGACGAACACGGTGAGCGGCGTGTTGACCGCCTCGCACGACCTGTGCGGTTCCCCCTCGAGAGCCCTGCCCCTGTACGTGCCGGATTCGAGAGGGTCAAGCACGAGCGAGAGCGCCCTCACCAGCAGCGAGGTGGAAAGGGTCTGCGTCCAGGCGAACCGCTTGTGCAGCGCTTCCGCTGTCTTTTGGTAGGAGAGCTCATTCGTGGGCGGCTCCTGATGCCAGGCCGCGCCTGCCTTCATCGTGGCGATCCCCCGATTCCATCCGAGTACCTGAACCCCGACCCGAACTGCCAGGCACGAGGCCTCGCAGGTCAATCAGAGTATTAGCGGAGTTTACCGCAAACGAAGCGCTTTGTGTATACCCGTCGCTCTTTTATGCAGTAGAAAGGTCTTCCCCGGTCAGAAGCCCACCACGTCGTGCCCGCCGTTCCAGTTCAGCTCGCCCGGCTTGTAGTTGAAGTACATGGGGCGCTCGGCGATGATGCTCTGTCCGTTGGTGCATTCC
>JAGUWJ010000120.1 GCA_020062425.1 Actinomycetota bacterium | reverse complement strand
GGGCGTCCTGCCGTCCGCGGCCGACCCTGTCCTCCGCTCCGGGGCGGCCGTTGGGGACATCATCGGCGTAACCGGTACGCTGGGCGATTCCGCGGCCGGGCTCTATATCCTCGAGAGCGGAGACGAGCGCTTGAGGTCTCAATGTCCTGCTCTCGTCGAGGCGCACCTGAGGCCGCGCCCTCAAGTTAAAGCGGGCATCCTGCTCGCCGACGCCGGAGTGACCTCCATGGAAGATGTGAGCGACGGGCTGGCCATCGACCTGGAGCACATCTGCGAGATGAGCGGAGTAGGATGCACGGTCGATTCAGCGATGCTTCCGCTGTCGGATGAACTCTTGCGGCTCGCCGGCGATACCGGGGCTGACCCGGTATCCTGGGCGCTAGGAGGCGGGGAGGACTACGAGCTGGTGTTCACCGCGCCGCCGGATGCGTTCGCGCCCGCCGAGCGCGCCCTGGCAGAGCACGAAGTCCTGGTATCGCGTATCGGTTCGATCCGGACGGCGGGGGAGGGTCGAACAATCAATACGCCCGCGGGCACGAAAGAGCTGAAAGGCCCGGGGTACGACCACTTCGCGGACCGGTGAGACCACGCAAGCAGCCTCGCCGGTCGCTAAAAAAGTCGAGAGGTGAACCAGCTATGACAGTGACGGGGGTGGAAAGCGCTATCAGCGAAACCGATGCCGCCGCCGAGAGGACGGGCCTCTGGCGCTCTTCCGAACCAAAGGTCGCGCTTACCGTAGCGGGGCTGGACCCGTCAGGCGGCGCAGGCATAATCGCCGACCTTCGCACCTTCGACGCGCTCGGCGTCTACGGCATGACGGTGGTGACCACACTCACCGTTCAGAACACGGCAAAGATGCTCCGGCGTCACGACGTATCGCCGGCCATTGTGGGCGAGCAGCTCGAAGCAATATTTGCAGACCGAAGGCCGAACGCTGTGAAGGTCGGGGCGCTGGGCGAGCGCGGGATGGTAGACGCTGTCGCAGACGTCCTCAAGAAGGAGAAGTTCAACGGCCCCCTGGTGCTCGACCCGGTCATCGCCAGCAGCTCCGGCGCGCCGCTTCTCGACGACGATGGGATCGAAGCGCTGGTACGGACGCTCGTGCCGCTCTCGACGCTCGTAACACCAAACATGCGCGAGGTGGCGAGCCTCTGCGGCTTCGATGTCTTCGACATGATGGACGCGGAAGCCGCAGCCCTGAGGCTGGTATCTCTGGGGGCGAACGCCGCCCTGATAACCGGTGTGAAATTCACACCCCCTGACGGAACCCCCCGCGCCGCCGACATCTTCTGCGAAGGCAAGGACATCGAGGTGTTCGAATCGCCGTGGACAGAAGACCTGGACGTGCACGGGACCGGCTGCGTGCTCTCCGCCGCCGCCGCCGCCGGGCTCGCAAAAGCGCGCGGCGTCAGAAGCGCGGTGCTGGAAGCAAGACGGTTCGTGCGAGCCGCCATGGATGGCGCTGTAAAACCGGGACGCGGGGCACCCGTTGCGAACCCGTTTGTGGGAATCGAACCGGGGCACGAAGCGTTTCCGCCTGAGGGCGAGGAAGGGAGAGACCGATGAGAGTAGGGTTCGTCAGCGACACGCACGGGGACCCCACCGCCTGGGGGCGCGCGGTCGAGGCGTGGGGTGAGCTCGACCTCGTCTGCCACGCCGGCGACGTGCTCTACCACGGGGTTTTCAACCCTATAACCGGCACCTACGACCCGCGAAGGCTCGTCGAACTCTTGAACGAGTCGCCGATACCGAGGATACATGCCCGCGGCAACTGCGACTCTGAGGTGGACCAGCTCGCGCTGGACGCGCACATACTTTCAGACTTCGCCTTCGCCAGCGTCGAAGGCGTGCGCATACTGGTGACCCACGGGCACAAATATCCGAAGGACGAGCTCGTCCGCATGGCGGCGAGGGCCAAGGCCAACGTCCTCCACCTTGGGCACGTTCATGTACCTGAGATCGAAGTGGTGAACGGTGTGCTGGTGTTCAACGCGGGGAGCTGTGCTCTTCCCAAGCAGGAGGGGAGCGAGCCCACTGTGGGACTGCTCGAGGACGGACGCCTGACCGTCATCAACATCGAGACGGGTGAGGAATACTCAGAGGGGATGCTGCCGGGCTAGGCTTTCTGGACCTTGCCGGCCTTGAGGCACTTCGAGCATACACGCGCGGTACGCGCGCTGCCGTCTATCACGACGCGCATCTTGTGGACGTTAGGGGTCCAGCGCCGCCTGGTCTTCTTATGTGAATGGCTCACGTTATTCCCGAACTGCGGGCTCTTTCCGCATATATCGCAGATGTTCGACAACTCTCTACCCTTTCATTGGACCAACGGATAAGAATGATAGCACAAATGCAGATATCAGTCCGAGAACCCGCCGATGGTGTCGGTGCCTGCCCCGCGCGAGTTCCAGTACATGGCCCGCTCGCACATGATGGGCTGGCCGGCGGTCTTGCTCTCCACCATGATGGCGGCGCGCCCCGTTATTCCCGAGTGAGAAGCCATGTTGAAGGTCCGACGCGAGTTGGCGTTCACCGTCTCGGTCTTGGTCACGTTGCCCGTGCCGTCCGGGGTGAGGTAGCTGACTTCCACGGTCACCTCTTCCCCGTTGGGGTTCTGGATGAGCGTCCAGGTCTCCACTCCACTTGAGGACTGCCCGTCCGGCAGGTAGAAGAAGGTGTGCGCTGATGCCATGCCCACCGAGTCGTGGCAAGCCTCTCCGGTCCCGTTATCCCAGTACATGGCCCTTTCTGCAATGATGGGCCGGCTTCCATGCACGTGGGTGGATACGTCTGTGCCCGCCGGCAGCTGGTCGTTCACCCTCACCGTGTAGCGCGAGTTGGGATCAAGGGTCTTCGAAGGGCCTTCTACCTCCCCTGAGCCGGTCATGTAGGTGATCTCGACATCGGTAGGGGTATCGTTGGGGTTCTGTACGAGCACGTAGGTGGTGTAGC
>JAGUWJ010000097.1 GCA_020062425.1 Actinomycetota bacterium | reverse complement strand
GGCGACTTGGGTTGCCTCCGGCCCGGGAACGCCTCCTGCGAGCCCCCGCCTCAAGGTCGAAGCGGCGACGTAGAGGACGAGGGCACCGGTGGCAAGCATGAGGTAATGCATATCTATCACCGAGGTCAGCAGGGCGCCCCCGATCGCACCCGCGAGGCCCGTGAGCCCAGCCAGCAGCGCGATCCTCTTCGCGACCATGCCCCGCCGGTAGTAGGTGTACCCGCCGGCCGCGGCGGTCGGTATCGTCACCGGAAGGGTGGTGCCCAGAGCTATGGCGGGACTGGCCCCCAGAAACACCCTTATCGACGGCGTGGTGATGCCTGCTCCTCCGATGCCGAACATCCCGGCCAGAATGGAGCTCACGAAACCTATCAGTATCGCTCCAGCAGCGTACAATCAATAACCTTTCATGGTCTTCCCAGCGCCGACCTCCGGGCAGCACGAGCCCCCACACCGCCCCGATTCTGCTTTCTTCGCTCCGGGTGATTCGACCTTTCAGGCTGTGTTCGACCGGGTCGCTTCCCGGCCGCCGGCGTCGGTGGGGGCAGCCGCTATTATAAGCAAAGATCCTCTCTCGCGCCCGCGCCTTTCGGACTTGCACAGGTTGTATAATTAGCCAGATGAACATCTTCAGGGATTTCGAGAGGAAGCTGGAGGGCCTGTTCGAGGGGGTATTCCTGCGCGCTTTCAAGTCGGGTGTGCAGCCCGTCGAGCTGGGCAAGAAACTCGTTCGCGAGGTCGAGGGACATAAGACTATCGGTGTCTCTTCACGCTTGTACGTCCCGAACCGGTACGAGGTGGGGCTTTCGCCGGGGGACTACTCCCGCTTCGAGTCTTACCAGGCGGTGATGGCCACCGAGCTGGAGAACCTTCTTATCTCTTACATGAAGGAAAAAAGCTATGCCGTCCTGGACAGGCCGAGGGTCAGGATGGTGGAGGTCGACGACCTGCGTGAGGGTGAGTTCTGGATCAAGAGCAGGATGGTCGGCGAGCTTCCCGTCGAGAGCGATGCCGCGGAAGACCGTGGGGGCATGATAACCGACGGGGAGCCGGGCGGACCTTACGTCCTCGAGCTCCTGGACTCGGGGGAGGTGAGCCAGGAGTTCCCTCTGGAGAAGGAGACGGTTCAGGTCGGTCGCACAGGCGATAACGACATAGTGCTTCCCGATCCCAACGTGAGCCGGGTCCATGCACGCCTCAACCGCCGCGGTGACTCCTTCTTTGTAATCGATCTCGGCTCGACCAACGGAGTGTGGGTCAACGAGCACCGCGTCTCCGAGACCGAGCTCACGGCGAACGACGTGATACGTCTGGGAAGCACGCGGCTGGTCTTCCGGAGGTCGCTCGGGTGATCCCCAACATCGTCTTCATAAGCCTGAGGTACGTTTTCCTCGGCCTGCTGTTCGTCTTCCTGATCCTGGTGGTGAGGGCCGTTTACCGTGACGTCAACGCGCCGTCTACGTCGCAGAAGGCGCCACGGCGGAAAAAGCGCGACATGCCACACCTCCTGGTGGTTGCCGCGGATCGGAACATAGGCGCGAGGTACTACCTGGTCGAAGACGTGCGCATAGGCCGGGCCGATGACTGCCAGATCGTAATCGACGACACCTACGCCTCCCAACAGCATGCCAGGGTACGCGAGGACGACGGAGGGTTCGTGGTGGAGGACCTGGGGTCGACCAACGGCACTTACGTGAACGGGCGTAAGATCTCGTATCCTCTCGAGCTCCGACATGGAGACCGCATCAAGATCGGTAAGACCGTGTTCGAGTTCCAGGCTTGAAGGAACGACCCAGCGTATGAACAGGGGTGAGCGGCGATCTACAGCATTGTCTCAGCTTCTCTGACCGACGTGGGCAGTGTCCGCGAGACGAACGAGGATGCCGTCCTGGAGGCGGGAAACCTCTTCGCGGTGGCGGACGGCATGGGGGGCCACCAGGCCGGCGAGGTCGCGAGCTCTCTCGCGCTCTCGGTGATAGGGCAGTACGTCGAGGACAACCTTGGCCTCATCGGTGGCGACGCCCTCGTGGAGAAAGCGATATCGGCCGCCAACGCCGCCGTGCACAGGAAGGCCTCCTCCAGCGCGAAGTATCGCGAGATGGGCACCACCGTCACCCTGCTGTACAGGGAGGGTGATACGGCCTACATCGGTCACATCGGCGACTCTAGAGCCTACCTCTACCGCGGGGGTTCGCTGAAACGGCTGACCGAGGACCATTCCCTGGTCCAGTTGCTCGTCTCAGAGGGCGAGATAAGCGAGGAGGAGGCTCGCAGCCATCCTCAACGCAACATCATCACCAGGGCGCTCGGGCTGGAACCCCAGGTGGAGGTAGACGTCGTGTCCGTCAAGATCGAGCCGGGAGATGTCTATCTCCTTGCGACGGACGGGCTCACGGGCATGGTGGCGGACCTGGATATCGAGCGGGTATTGGAGTCGGAGCAGGTGCCGGGGGAGGCTGCCCGTCGCCTTGTAGAGAACGCGCTCGCCGCGGGCGGTTCCGACAACGTTTCGATAGTGCTGGTCAGCATAAAGGGGTCAGACACCGTGGTACCCGCGCGTGACGTCAGACTGGAGGCGGCCTCGGATGGTGGCGCCGCGCCCGGCATGGAAAAAAGAGGGAAGCGCCGGCGGGTTGTGGCCTGGACGGTTGCGGTGGTGATAGCGCTCGCGATTCTCGGCGCCGGCCTGGCGGTCACCTACTACTACTACAACAACACGTACTTCGTCGGCGCGAAGGGTGGCAGGGTAACGCTCTTCAAGGGCTTCCCCTTCTGGGATCTGGCGTCAGTGGAGAAACAGACAGACATCCAGGTCAAGTTTCTGCCGGATGCCCTGAAGCGTAGAGTGGAAGACAAGCTCGAGCCCGAGTCTCTCGCCGAGGCGAAGAAGACCCTCGCGAACCTAGAGGACGAAGCGGAGCGGAACTCGGTCCTGGTGCCCGACGTCGAAGGTGGGAAGTTCCCCGAAGCCAGGGATAAGCTGGACGCGGCCGGGCTCACGGTGGAGCTGCAGCTCGTCAGCCGCCCGGGCATCGAGGAAAATACGGTCATCAAACAGGACCCGGTGCCGGGGACGAGGGTGGGCCGTGGCTCACAGGTGCGGCTGGAGGTCGTAATGGCAGGTCCGCCCGCGAAGGAGGTCTGAGTCATCCGAGAGCGAAACCGCGAGCTCTTTCTGCTCCTCTTTCTGACCGTGATAATGATGGTGGGATTCGTTTCGGTCCAGCTGGCACGGACCGGCACGGTCGACTACCTCTCGCTCGCCTACCCCGCTGCGGCCGCCATCGTCTTCCTGGCCCTGCACGTCGTCATGCGCATCTTCGTTCCACGGGCGGACGGGCTGCTCCTGCCCCTGGCGGCCGGGCTCACGTTCATGGGGTTGGTGATGATAGAGAGGCTGGAGGCGAGCCTGGCTCTGGAGCAGCTCCTCTGGATAACGGTTGCCGCCGCCGCCTTCGTGCTGGTGATTGCCTTCCTGCGCCGTTACGAGGTCCTTGCGCAGTATAAGTACACCCTCGGGGTGCTGGCCCTCCTCCTGCTCGCGTCGACAATGGTACTGGGCCAGGAGGTCAACGGGGCCAGGCTGTGGCTGAAGCTCGGCACAATGAGCTTTCAGCCCGCGGAGCTCGCCAAGGTGCTACTGGTCATATTCCTGGCCGCTTTCTTCGCGGAGAAACACGAGGTCCTGAGCATCTCCACGCACAGGTTCCTGGGCATCCCTGTCCCGGAGCTGAAATACTTCGTCCCCCTGCTCGCGATGTGGGGGGTAAGCGTGCTCATGATGATATTCCAGAAAGACCTCGGGTCTTCGCTTTTGTTTTTCGGCATCTTCATCTGTATGGTCTTCGCCGCTACCGCGCGAAAGACGTACGTGCTGGTGGGCATGGCCCTGTTCGTTCTGGGGGCGTTCCTCTGCTATCTCTCGTTCGCGCATGTAAGGATGAGGGTGGAGAGCTGGCTCACGCCGTTTAATCCGGCAACCGTGGAAGGCTCCTCTTACCAGATATCTCAATCTCTTTTCGCCCTGGGCTCGGGGGGGATATCCGGGTCGGGTCTGGGGCTCGGTTATCCGAAGTTCATACCGTCGGTCACCACGGACTTCATCTTCAGCGCGGTAGGGGAAGAGCTGGGCCTCCTGGGGGCGGCCGCGCTCGTATTCATGTTCGCCCTGCTGGTAGCGAGGGGCATCAAGGTGGCGCTCTTGCACAGGGATGATTTCGGCAAGCTGCTGGCGGTGGGGCTGGTCAGTATCATCGCCCTGCAATCGTTCATCATCATGGGTGGAGTGACCCGCCTCATCCCGTTGACCGGCATCACTCTGCCGTTCGTGAGCTACGGGGGGAGCTCCCTCCTGGCCAACTTCATCCTGCTGGGGCTGCTGGTCGTGCTGTCCCACCGCGGGGCGACCACCAACGTCCAGAGCATCAGGCAGGGGGCCAGACCGTGAACAAGCAGATAAAGATACTCCTGGCAGTGTTCCTGGTCTGCCTCTTCGGTATACTGGCCAACCTCTCCTGGATACAGATATTCGGGGCGGAGAGCCTCCAGGGCAACGCCTACAACAAGAGGCGCATGGTAGAGGAATACGCGGTAAGGCGGGGGGACATCTTGAGCTCCGACGGCCAGGTCCTGGCGCGCAGCATCGAGACCGACACCCAGTACCGTTACCAGAGGGAGTATCCCCTGGGGGCACTTTTCGCGGACATAACGGGTTACGATTCCTGGAGATACGGCCGCAGCGGGCTGGAGGCGAGCTACAACGATGAGCTTCTAGGGAAAGGACCGCAACTGACGGTCCGGACCCTGGGCAACATGCTGCTCGGCTCCAGTAAAAGGGGCAACACGCTGGTGCTGACTGTCGATTCCCGCCTGCAGAGGGCGGCGGCGGAGGCGCTCGACGGGAACAAGGGCGCGGTGGTGGCGCTCGACCCCAAAACCGGGGCGGTGCTGGCCATGGTGACCAGCCCGACGTACGATCCGAACGTGGCGGTACCGCTGCCGGGACGCGACACACAGACCGCTTGGGACGCGCTGAACGCGGATCCCGACCGGCCGCTCTTCGACAGGCCCACCAACGGGCTTTATCCTCCGGGGTCCTCCTTCAAGGTGGTGGTCGCCGCAGCGGCGCTCGACCTGGGCGTATCGACTCCCAGGTCGGAGTTCCAGTGCGACGGCGCCTTACCGGTCGAGGGTTATACGATCTACGATTACGGCAGGAGATCGCATGGGGAGCTGACGTTCTCCAAGGCGCTGGTGGTATCGTGTAACATAACTTTCGCCCAGGTGGGACTGAGGCTGGGGCCCAGGTCGTTCGTGCAGTACGCGGAGCGGTTCGGTTTTGACAAGCCGGTACCGTTCGACCTACCGACCGCGGCCAGCACAGTGCAGGATCCGGACACCATGGACGACGTCGCGCTGGCCTCCGCGAGCTTCGGGCAAGGCCGTGACCTGGCGACCCCCCTGCAGATGGCACTGGTGGCCGCCGCCGTGGCGAACGGCGGGAGTATCATGAAACCGTACCTGGTGAACGAGCTGCAGGACTACAACGGCAAGATAATCGAGCAGACAAGCCCCGAGCGCCTGGCCAAGGTGATGGACGAAGGCACCGCTGAGACCCTGGCCGGCATGATGGTGGACGCGGTGGATGACGGCACCGGGCAGGCGGCTCAGATAAGCGGTATCGCGGTCGCGGGCAAGACCGGCACCGCCGAGGTCGAGGGGGCCGAACCGCACTCGTGGTTCATATGTTTCGCGCCGGAGAGGGACCCCGACATAGCCCTTGCCGTGGTGGTGGAGAACGGGGGAGAAGGCGGGCGGACTGCCGCCCCCATCGCCCGCGACATCCTGGAGACGGCGCTGGGGATCGAATAGCGGCACAGGGCCGGAGGGCGGATGAAGGAGAAGGCAAGAGTGACGGGAAGGTTGCCGGGGTCCGCGCTGGCGCTCTTCCTGCTGCTGTCGGCGTCCGCCGTTCTTTCCGGGTGTGGCGGTCCGGGCCCGGGCGAAGCCGTATACACCGTCGAACAGGGCGGAATCACCATCGGCAGCCAGACCGTGAGCGTATCTGGCGACGAGTCAGGGTACGAGTACACCGGTGTCGAGCGGCGGCCGTTCCAGGTCTACCCCGCCTCCACCTCGCGTAAGCTGAAGCTCTCCCCCGACCGGAGCGGGCTGGTGGCGTATTACGCAAAGACGGGGGTGCCCGGCGCTTCTTACCGCACGTACGTCTCGCGTGCGGGAAACACCTACTCGTTTCTGGCCGACCGTCTGCAGACGTTCGATTACCTCCCCGCGCTTACCGACGCTAGGCGACTGCTGCCCCTCGAGTCCGACTCGGTCTGCCTGCTGCAGGCGCTCTGCGACCGATTCATCGCGTCGGGGTTCGCTCAGGCGCGGGCCCTGGTCGTGGTCCCGTCCACCGGCGGCGTTCTGCGCGATGTCCTCGTGGAGCGGGCCGGCGAGGGCCGGGTCTCCGTCAGTGGTCCGGGGATACCTGACCTCGATCTCCGCCTCGACGGCTCGGGAACACTCTCGCTGGTGGAAGGCGGCGGATTGACCATGACGAAGGTCGGCAGCGCCGGAAAGCAGTCATCCGAACCGTTCGCCCCCGCCGGCAGGGCCAGAGCGGTGAAAGAGGTCATGGTCCCGGTGACAAAGGGTGAGGGCGGTTCCGGGCCGCTTGAACTGACGGGCTCGCTGTACATACCTTCAGGAGAAAGTCCCTACCCCGCGGTGATACTGGCGGGAGGGCTGGGCCCCCAGGACAGAACGGGCGGGGGATTGCTGTCGCAGTTCGCGGAGAGGCTCGTCGGTGAAGGGATGGCCGTGCTCGTATGCGACAGGAGGGGCGTCCCGGAGAGCGAAGGGGAGTTTGCGACCTATACCAGACAGACCGCCTTCCTCGACCTCAACGCTCAGGTGGATTACCTGGTGCTCAGGGGCGACATAGACGTGGAACGCATCTCTATCGTCGGCTACGACGAGGGCGGCCAGCTGGCCGCCGCGGTGGCGTCGGTGAACCCGTACGTGTCCTCGCTGGTGCTCGTAGCCACGCCGTCGGTGCGCCTCTTCCCCGAGCTTCCGTGGATCCAGGCGGAAGTGGCGCTCGCATCCGGCATCATCACTCCCGAGGAAGCGGATGCCCGCCGCGCCTGCGTTCAGAACCAGGAGCTGACTCTCAGCGAGCAGAGCTCGGAGTACGCGGACATCGAGGGACACCGCCTTTTCCTGGGGTGGATGAGGTCTCAGGAAGAGAGCGACCCGCTTGCTCCCCTTTCCTCTTTGAGAATCCCGGTACTGGTGGTACAGGGCGGTCGCGACGCCTCGGTGGCCCCCGCCATGGCCGAGCGGATAATGGAGAGCTTGACCGCCCGCCCCGATGGAGAGGAGGAGCTCGCTCTCTTCGAGGAGCTTGGGCACGATCTCGGACCCCTTCTCACGGAAGCAGCGTCCGTCCCGTACAGGGCGCACCCCGAAGTCGATCCGGAACTGCTGGAAAAAGTCTCGAGTTGGATGAAAAAATAGCTATCCTATTGGGCCCGCCTGCGATTTATTGTATTGTTACCGGGTGTCGTCGCCGGTAGGGGATGAGTTCGGACCAGGGGTATCATGGGGATAAGGGAGGACCTCCTCAAGCTCTCCGTCGAGATAGGACCGCGGGGGGCCTGCACAGCCGCCGAAGCAAGGGCGGCGGATTACATCGAGCGCAGGTTCGCGGAGCGCGGGCTGGCGGTCTCGACACAGGAGTTCCCCTCTATCACCACGTATTCATACCTCTACATCATATACCTGGCTGTCGCCGCCGCCTGCGGTGTTCTCTCCTACTGGTTCCATTACTACGCCGCGCCGGTCGCTTTTGCGAACGGGGTCCTCTTCGTGCTTGACCTGGAGACGTTCCCGGTGCTGTCGAGGGTGATGCCTAGAAAGACCAGTCGCAACGTCATCGCTGAGGTGCCTTCCGATACGGGCAAGGTCGGGCTTGTGGTAACGGCCCACTACGACAGCGCCAGGGCGGGGCTCAGTTTCCACCCGAAGCTGGTGGGCAGCTTCCGCTCCTCTTTTAACCTGATGATAGGGGCGGTACTGGCCGTGTCGGTGCTCACCGCCTGCAACCTGGTGCTCGCGGTGGCGGCCGGTGAGGTCAACTTCTGGGTCTGGATCGCAACGCTCGCAGTGTCGGCATACCTGCTGTTCCCCATCGCCGTCATGGTCCACCGCGAGGTCGCGATGGACTTCACCCCCGGCGCCAACGACAACGCGTCGGGAGTGGTGGCACTGCTGGCACTGGCCGACAAGATCAGCGAGGACGAGTCGCGCATACCGGGCGTCATGCTTGTGGCCACCGGCGCGGAGGAGGTAGGCACGGTCGGCATGCAGTGGTTCCTCAAAGGCTACCGCGAGCGCGTGAGGGACGCCATGTTCGTCAACCTGGACAACCTCGGCACCGGTCATCTCTGCTGCATAGACAGCGAGGGGATGCTGCTCGGCCACGACGCGAACCCAGTGCTGTTGTGGCTCGCGGACAAGGTCGCCGAGAAGAAGCGCCTGCCCGTCTGGAGGACCGGGTACCGGTTGCTGTCGACCGATGCTACCCCGGCGCTCGCCCGTGGTTATCAGGCCATGAGCCTTATGGCGTTCGACGATGAGGGCATGTTGCCGAACTGGCACTGGCAAACGGACACGGCGGACAACGTGAGCATGGAGAACCTGGAGATAACCCGCGCTTTCCTCTGGAACCTGGTCCGCCGCCTAGACCTCTGATTTCCTTTTAGGGACGGACCCCTAACCGGAAATTTCCGCTTTGGGGTCAGGCAGTTTACCATAGATCAAAAGGGGGCTGACCCCACCCGAAGAAATTTACCCCTTAGGTGCCTGACACCAACGTAAATTTCTCCGCAAAAGGCGAAAGCCCGGCCGGTGGCCGGGCTCGCAAGAATAAGCGGGCAGTTTCCCGTCTTGCCCGGGACTAGACTTTACAACCCTCGCTGCAGTGCGCAACGCGCGGTAGCATGAACCTCTTCAACCTGACCCCTCCTTCCTGGCATCCTCAGATGTGCGTTATTATCACATCGGGTGCGCGAGATGTCATTGCGCTATATCAATCCACCGGAAGATTCGCCGGCTGCTATGCTTATCCTTCTCGACGACCTCGGCCTCCTCAGAGCTTCGCCCGCCGGAGCCTCAGGGAGTTGGTCACCACTGAAACCGACGAGAACGCCATGGCGCCCGCCGCGAACATGGGGTTCAGGAGCACTCCCCATATGGGATATAGGATGCCGGCCGCCACCGGTATGCCCAACGTATTATAGAAGAACGCCCAGAACAGGTTCTGTTTTACCGTCTTGAAGGTCCTCCTGGAGAGCTTGACGGCGTCCACTACCGAGCGCAGGTCGTTCCTGATGAGCGTAATATCCGACGCCTCGATGGCGATGTCCGTCCCGGCGCCGATGGCGATGCCGATGTCGGCCTGCGCCAGCGCGGGAGCGTCGTTTATCCCGTCACCCACCATCGCCACGACCCGTCCCTCGCCCTGCAGACGCTTTACCTCCCCCGCCTTATCCTGGGGCAGCACCTCCGCCAGCACGTTCCCGATACCGGCCTGGGCCGCTATGGTCCGCGCCGTCCGCTCGTTGTCCCCCGTTATCATGTAGACTTCCATGCCCATATCGAGCAGCTCGGCCACAGCCTCACCGGCGCCCTCCTTGAGGGTGTCCGCCAGGGCGATCACTCCCGCGGGCGCCCCGTCGACCGCGAGCACCATGCTGGTCTTTCCCTGGCCGGCGAGCTCGCCCGTCTCGGCCGCGAAGTCGGTTTCCGCGAAACCCTTCTCCATCATGAAAGCAGGGTTGCCCAGCACCAGCCGCCGCCCATCCACGGTAGCTTCCACGCCTCTGCCCGGCACTGCCTCGAAAGAGGTCGGGCGAGTTACTGCCAGCCCCCTCGACTCCGCTTCCACCCGCACAGCCTTTCCCAGTGGATGCTCGGAGTCCGCTTCTGCGGATGCCGCCAGCATCAGGACCTCATCTTCGCCGCGGCCGCCCAGCGGCCGGATGTCCGTAACCGACGGCTGCCCTTCGGTCAGGGTACCGGTCTTGTCGAACACGACAACGTTCAGCAGGCGCGCCCGCTCGAGAACCTCCCCGCCGCGGATGAGGACCCCCAGCTCGGCGCCACGCCCGGTGCCCACCAT
>JAGUWJ010000015.1 GCA_020062425.1 Actinomycetota bacterium | reverse complement strand
GTACGCGCTGCGGCGGTAGCGGTGGTGGTGTTGGCGCTCCTCTTCTCAGCTGGTTTCGCGTCGACCTACGCCATGCCCGGCAATCCGCTCTATTCGGTCAAGCGCCTGGTGGAGCGCGCAAGGATATCGTTCGCGGTCGGAGGTGACTCCAAGACCTCGGCGCTGCTGTCCAGCACCGAGGAACGCCTGGACGAACTCGAGTTCGTCTGTTCCGGCAAGAAGAAGCAGTGGTACTACTCGATCGCCCGGGACGCCGCGGGAGATATAGAAAGGGCGTACATCGAGGCCGGACATGCCTCGGCGGACGCCAGGGGGAGGTTCCGCGAGCGTGCCCGCAGCGCCTCCCGGCGCCTGGAGTCTCTGCTTCCCTCGACCTTGCCTGCTCTCTCACAACCTGAGCAGGAGTCTCTCGACGGCTGCCTCAACCGCATGAGGCGGAGGCTGGGTTCCCAGTCTGGTGGAAGCTATCCCGGCACGGACGTCGGCTCTTCCGGCGGCCCTTGTCAGAACGGCTCGAGTGACTCTACCTGCCCCAAAGACAGTGTTGAGAGTTATCCCGACAGCGGCAGCAGGAACGGCCAGAATTCCCAGGGCGGAGAGAAGCAGCAGGAACAAGTGCAGGAACAGCAGGGCACCGAACAGGGTCAGGACAGCTCCCCGGGTCCCGTGCAGCAACGCGGTTCCGAGGTGGAGAGCCAGCAGGATATGTCTGTTGAACAGGAAAGCCGGCAGAACGGGCCGGGGCCGGTCGAGCAGGACCTGCAGCAGGATAGTCCGCTCAGAGATTCCGGCCGACTATCTCCGCGATAGCCTTGACCTTGCCCATCATCCGCTCGAACTCATCCAGCGCGAGTGCCTGCTGGCCGTCACAGAGAGCCGCATCCGGGTCGGGGTGGACCTCGACCATTATCCCGTCGGCCCCCGCGGCCACCGCGGCCAGCGCCATCGGTTCGACCAGGCTGTTCCGCCCCGTGGCGTGCGCCGGGTCCACGATCACCGGCAGGTGTGACAGCTCCTTCAGGACCGGGACCGCCGAGAGGTCGAGCGTGTTCCGGGTGTAGGTCTCGAATGTGGTGACGCCCCGCTCGCAGAGCAGGACGTCTCTGTTCCCCTCGATTATCACATACTCCGCCGCCAGCAGGAGGTCCTTGATGGTCGAGCTCGGTCCCCTTTTCAGCATCACGGGATGGCCGCTCTTACCCACCTCTGTCAGCAGCACGAAGTTCTGCATGTTGCGCGCTCCGACCTGCAGGATGTCGGCGTACCGGCAGACCAGCTCCACGTTGCGCGGGTCGGTCACCTCGGTGATGATAGGAAGCCCGGTCTCCTCGCGCGCCCTGGCCAGGAACTGAAGTGCCTCCTCGCCGAGGCCCTGGAACGAATAGGGGGAGGTGCGAGGCTTATAGGCGCCGCCTCTCAGTACCCCGGCGCCGCTTTTCCTTACGCTCCTGGCGGTCTCGAGCAGCATCTCCTCCGACTCCACCGCACAGGGGCCTGCAATGACCACCACCGTGTCGGTGCCTATTTTCACGCCTTCCAGCTCGATGACCGTGTTTTCGGGATGCGCCTCACGCCCGGCGAACTTGTACGGCTGGAGGATGGGTATTATGTCTTCGACTCCGGGCATGCCCCGCATCTTCTCGACGACCCTGGTCTTGTCGTCACCTATGATGCCGATGACGGTCTTGGTGACGCCGTATATGGGGTGTGTGCGCAGGCCGAACGAATGGACCCTGTCGATGACCTTCTCGACCTGCTCGCTGGACGCGCCGGAGCGCATTACGATTATCATCTGTCTATCAACCGCCCGCTAGTTCCCGTATGTCAAAGCGTGGAAGCCTGGGGTGCTTATGGTAATCCTTTGAATCGAGGGTATCAATAGGATGTGCTGGTTCACTACATGGTGGACACTCGCCCCTTATCCTTGCTCATCTGGTTCCAGGACTTCAAGTACTCGGCAGGCGTCTTGTATCCAAGCGCCTGGTGGGGCCTCACGTGGTTGTAGGTGTGGTTCCACTCCGAGGCTATCTCGTTCAGCTCC
>JAGUWJ010000006.1 GCA_020062425.1 Actinomycetota bacterium | reverse complement strand
GGAGCTGAACGAGATAGCCTCGGAGTGGAACCACACCTACAACCACGTGAGGCCCCACCAGGCGCTTGGATACAAGACGCCTGCCGAGTACTTGAAGTCTTGGAACCAGATGAGCAAGGATAAGGGGCGAGTGTCCACCATGTAGTGAACCAGCACACGGCTTTGAAACCAAGGATATCCTGTAGTAAAATAATACGTGACCGGACTCGACCAGCAATGGCGGTTCGGTCGTTGTTATGGTCAGGGCTTTGTCGTACGCGAGGTGCGCAAGAAATGCCCAGGTACGAGTACAAGTGCAACAAGTGCGAAAAGACCTTCGAGGTCGTGCACAGCATAAACGAGAACATCGACTCCTGCGAGTCCTGCGGCGGGGACGTGCGCAGGGTTTTCCACCCGGTCGGCATCGTCTTCAAGGGATCCGGCTTCTACAAGACCGATAACAAGTCTTCGAGCGGCAGGGCGGGCGCCACCGCCAAAAAGGAGCACAAGCCCGAGAAGACCGACGACAACGGCAGCCCGAAGAAGCCTGAGAAGTCCGAGAAGACCTCAAGCGACTCGAAGGCTTCCAGTTGAGCTACGCCCGGGGCAGACCCGAGCCGTCATCCGTTGATGTAGAATCTCCATGTCGTCTCTTCAAGTGGTGAGAGCGGAGGTTCGCATGGGTGACGCCAACCCCATAGGAATAACCGGCGGCACGGGTGTTTACGAGATGGTCGACCTCGAGATCTCGGAGCAGATCGAAGTCGACACCCCTTTCGGCCAGCCTTCCGACCAGTACATCAAGGGTAAGCTCGGCGACGTGGCTGTGGTGTTCCTCGCCCGGCACGGGCGCGGGCACAAGCTTCCCGCCTGCGGGGTCAACTACCGGGCTAATATTTACGGCTTCAAATCGCTGGGTGTGGACACGCTGATATCGATCAGCGCGGTGGGCAGCATGAAAGAACAGTACCGTCCCCTCGACGTGGTAGTCCCCGACCAGTTCTTCGACCACACAAAGGGCAGGGCGACCACATTCTTCCCCGAGACCCCCGCCGTGCACGTCAGCCTGGCTGATCCGACCTGCCCGGTGCTGGGAGAACTGCTGTACCAGAGCTGCCTCGACGCCGGGTTGACCACCCACAAGGGCGGCACCTACATATGTATTGACGGGCCTGCCTTCTCCACGCGGGCCGAGTCCAAGATATACCGCGGGTGGGGCGTGGACGTGATCGGCATGACCGGTGCCACAGAGGTGAAGCTCTGCCGCGAGGCGGAGATGTGCTACGGGACCCTGGCTCTGGTGACTGATTACGACGTCTGGAAGGATGACGCCGAAGACGTCACCATCGACGTCATCGTGCAGAACCTCCACAAGAACGCCGCTGCCGCCAAGGAGATCCTGAAGGATGTCGTGCCCAGGATACCCGCCGAGCGGCCCTGCTCCTGCCGCGAGTCGCTCAAGTACGCCGTAGTCACCCACCCCGACGTGGTCCCCGAAGAGACCCGGCGCATGTACAAGGTCCTGACCGGCAAGTACCTCCCCGCGAGTGAGGAGTAGAGATGGGCGTCCTGGTCGTGGGCTCGGTGGCATTGGACAGCGTCAAAACGCCGTTCGGGGAGATCGAGGACGCATTGGGAGGTTCGGCGACCTTCTTCTCGGTAGCCGCCTCGTACTTCACCGAGGTAGCCGTGGTGGCGGTGGTGGGCAGGGACTTCCCGGAGGAGCACATCAGGCTGCTCGAATCAAAGGGCGTAGACACCTCAGGCCTGGTGGTGGAGGACGGTGAGACTTTCCGCTGGGCGGGCGTATACGGATACGACCTCAACGACCGCGACACCATTGAGACCAGGCTGAACGTCTTCGAGACCTTCCGGCCAACCATACCCGGGAAACTAACCGGCTCGGAGCTGGTCTTCCTGGCAAATATCGACCCCGAGCTGCAGCTCTCGGTCTTGAGCCAGGTCAGGAGCCCCCGGCTGGTGGCCTGCGACACCATGAACTTCTGGATTGAGGGCAAGCGGGATTCCCTGGTCGAGCTGCTCCGCGAAGTCGATGTGATGATAATGAACGACTCCGAATGCCGCGAGCTCGCCGACGAGCCCAACCTGATAAAGGCTTCGCGCATCGTGGTCGGCATGGGTCCGAAGGCCGTGGTGGTGAAGAAAGGCGAGCACGGTGCCATGATGACCGACGGCGAGTCTTTCTTCAGCGCGCCGGCGTTCCCGTGCGAGGAGGTGTTCGACCCCACCGGCGCGGGCGATTCTTTCGCCGGCGGTTTCATGGGAAGCCTCGCGAAGACGGGAGATATCTCGGCGTCCGGCATGCGCCGCGCCGTCATATACGGAACCGTCATGGCCTCTTTCTGCGTCGAGCAGTTCAGCGTGGGGGGCATGGCGTCGCTCGAATGGTCCGACATCGAGGGTCGCGTCCGCGCGCTCAAGGATGTCACCCATTTCGAGGCTTGATAGACGGAGATATCCTTGTTTCCACGTACAGGTCTGAAGATAGCCCGGCTCCTGGGTATCGACATAATCATCAACCCAACCTGGCTGTTCATCTTCGCGCTGGTCGGTGTATCAATGGGTGAGAGTTACCGCATGGTCTTCGAAGGGATAACCCTGATAGACGGCAACCGCTTTCCACAGGGGCCGTGGTCCTGGGTGGCCGGCTTCCTCACCGCGGCGGTTTTCTTCGCCTGCCTGCTGGCTCACGAGCTCTCACACAGCCTGGTCGCCAGGAGGAACGGCATCGGCATAAACCGTATCACCCTGTTCATCTTCGGTGGCGTCGCCGAGATGAGCAAGGACGTGGACTCGCCTGGGGTGGAGTTCAAGATGGCGGTGGCCGGCCCCCTGGTGACGTTCGCGCTGGCCGGCTCCTTCATGGTCCTCTACCTGCTCGCCTACTCTCTCGACGCGGGCCCCGTGGTGATCGCCCCACTCTTCTACCTCACCTCGTTCAACCTGTTCGTGGGTCTGTTCAACATACTTCCCGGCTTCCCGCTCGACGGCGGCAGGATCCTGCGCGCCGCCATCTGGAAAGCCACCGGCGACCTGAAGAAGGCGACCAGGATAGCGTCGATCGGTGGGCAGGCTGTGGCGGTGCTCGTCGTTGGCGGGGGCGTCTATTTCATGATCGCTGAAAGCCCCTTGAGCGGCATCTGGCTTCTCGTAATCGGCCTGTTCATCTTCCAGCTGTCCCGCTCAGCCTACAGGCAGACACTGTTGAAGCTTGCCACCGCCGACGTATCAGTCGGCGACATCATGTTGACCGGCGTGCCTGCGGTGGACGCCTCCACCAGCCTGACCGACCTGGTCAACCATTACTTCTCAGCCTACGATCTGCCCGTTTTGCCCGTTACCAGCGCGGGCGCCCCGGTTGGGGTCGTGGCCAGGGAAGACCTCGCCAGGATCGACCGGTCCGAATGGGACCTGCTGAACGCAGGCAGGGTCGCGAGGCCGCTCTCCGACGAGACGGTGGTCTCACCGGGGACGCGCCTGGACGAGGTCCTGAAGACCATGCTGTCGAGGCTCGAATACCTGCTGGTCATCGAGGACGGTGAGCTCAGGGGGATCCTCACCAGGGGCCAGCTCACGCGATACATAGACTCACGGATAAAGGGTTGACGGAGCCGGCGACAACAGGGGGTCGACCGTGGACGAAGCTCTCTTGGAGGCTCTATCGGGGGCGGCGGCACGCGGCATCGAGTGCGGCCGGGAGCACCGCTGCCTGTCACTCGCGGCGGTCAAGGAAATAGCTGAGCGGTTCGGCCTGTCGACAGGAGAGGTCTCGGCGGCAGCCCTGGAAAACGGTTTCCTTCCCTGGAGGTACTCCAGGAACATCGGCGTCACCGGACTCGACGGGCAGGCCAGGCTCCTCCGCTCGAAGGTGGCGGTGGTCGGCGCGGGGGGCATCGGCGGGCACGCCAGCGAGCTGCTGGCCCGGATGGGTGTGGGGACCCTCGTCGTCATAGATCCCGACGTCTTCGAGGAGACGAACCTGAACAGGCAGAACTTTGCCTGCGAAGATACCCTGGGGCTCGCGAAGGTGGACGTCGTCCTCGAACGCATCCTGGAGATAAACTGTGACGTCTCCGTCGAGGGGCACCAGGTTCCGGCCGGGCTCTCCAACCTGTCAGGGCTCCTGGAGGACGTGGACGTCGTATTGGACGCGCTGGACAGCCTCGACGACCGCGTCCTCCTGCAGAGGGAGTGTGGACGCCTGGGGCTGGTGATGGTTCACGGTGCGATAGCCGGCCTAGCGCTCCAGGCAACGACCGTATACCCCGGTGACCCCGGCATCCTTGATTTCGCCCCACTCCCGCAGGAGGGTGAGAAGACGCGCGGCGTGGAGACGCTGACCGGGAACCCGGCGACCACCCCCGCGCTCGTCGCGGCCATCCAGGTCGCTGAGGTGGTAAAGGTCGTAACCGGTCAGGGCTGCGCCCTGCGGGGGAGGTTGCTCTACATCGACACCGAAGACTGGACCGTGGAGTTCATAGAGCTCGCGCCGCAGTGACGCGCGGCGGACCCCCTGAGCTCTCCGCGGCCGGCCGTGGGCGGCGGATTCGGAAAGGCCAGGACCCGTGCGCGCTCACACCGCTCTCTCGAGGTGACATCAGTAAAGCAGCCGAGGCGACCGCACGAGAAGAAGAGCAGCGCAAGCGAAACGGCTGCGGCCGGCGCCGCGACCAATAGAGCGCCGCCGTCGAGCGCGCATACCGAGAGAGCAAATACGATCCCGCTTATGCCTGCGATAAACCTCATGGCCTCATGTTATCTCGAGGCTGTGACATCCGAAACGGCTCACCACAGACTTGACATTATGCTTGTTCTGCTTTAATATCAGCTTTGCGACCGTGACCATGCCAGACCCTCTCCACCGGACGGCCAGACTCAAATATGAAACCCGGTGAATTCATAAGATCACAGCCCGCATTTCACACCGCGCTCGGTGTCTTCTTCGCAATCGTGGCAGGCCTGCTCGCGCTCGGCTACCTGGCGAGGCTGACCGGCAGCGGTTCCGACGGCCGCACCCTCGAGGTACCCGTGGCCGCGAGGGACATCCTGCCCGGAGAGACCGTCACAGCCGAAATGATAGCGACCGCGGAGACGAGCGAGCGATACATGGTGCCCGGCACCTCCAGGGACGACCGCAGTGTCAAGGGGGAGCGCGCGCTGCGTTTCATCGGGAAAGGTGAGCCGTTCACGGTGTCCGCGGTGACCGGCCGAGGCGCCAACATCGCGCTCTCGTCACGTATACCTCCCGAGTACAGGGCATACTCCCTGATGGTCAGCGGCGGCTCCAGCGCCGGTCCGGAACTACAGCCCGGTGACGCAGTGGACGTTTTAGCAACCACCGGCGAACCACCCCGCACGGTCACGCTCCTCCGTGCGAGGTCGGTGCTGGAAACCAGTGGAGACAGTATCAGGCAGGCACAGGACGATGCAGCCGGGAACCAGGCGACCCGGGTCCTCCTTCTTGTCACCCCGCAGGAGGCGGAGATGCTCGCCCAGGCGGAATACTCCGGCGCGCTATCGCTCGCCCTATGCCCGCTTGCCGAGCGCAGTGAGTGACAGGACCGCGCTAGCTGAAAGACTTGACCCGTCGACCGAGGTTCTGGAAGTCGAGGGTCGGCTTCATGAGCCTTCCGTAGATGGAGACCAGGTTGGGAGTAGCGAAGCCTGCCCCTAGCACCACCACCACGGGTGAGTTGTAACCGCCGGCGATGTCGTCGTTCTCTATCACGTCGGCGTTTGCAAATTCCGGCACCGAGTTCTTGACCTCTTCGCAGTTCTTCTTGGCCTCTTTCCTGTAGATGATAGTAGTGCGGTTATGTACCTGCTGAGCCTGACCCTCGAATACCTTCTCATGCCCGAGCAGCCTCAGTTGCTGGGCCACGGTCGGCACGGTCCAGGCCACGGACCTCGAGCCGGCGAGCACGGTGACCACGTCGGCGTTGGGCTCGTAGAGCTCTTCGACCCTGCGGGTGTCAGGCGCCTGGAGCCTTGCCATAAGCTCCGGCGAGACGGAGGTGTCCCTCTTGATCTCCACCGCGAGCTCCGCAATGGCCGGCATGTTAGGAACGTAATAGCTGACCCCGCCTATGTTCTTCGCCACTCCCGGCACAGTGACGAACTGCACGCCCGCCACCTGGAAATCCCGGAGCTCCTCGGCCAGGTTCGTCAGCTGGCCGGCTGTATAGTCCATCTGGCAGGTGGAGGCGATGATATCCACCAGCTGCTTCGCCTTCCAGACGTCCTTCATGGTCTCGGCCTTGTGCATGAGCGCCTTCAGGAAAGCCTGCTGACTCTGGATGCGGTCTATGTCGCCACCCGGCAGCTTCCTGCTGCGCACGATGACCAGCGCCTGCTCGCCGTCCAGGAGGAGGTTGCCCGCGGGGAGGTATCCCGCGTGCGGGTCGTTGATAGGGTTTTTCAGGTGAATGGGAACGCCGCCGATGGCGTTTATTATCTGCTTGAAGCCGTTGAAATTCATACTTATGTAATGATGGACATCGACACCCAGAAGTGACTTGACGGCGTCGATGGCGCCCGAGGGCCCTCCGTAGGAGTGGGCTGCGTTTATCTTGTCCGCCTTCTTCCCCGCACGCTCCATCCGCGTATCACGGGGAATGGATATCACCACCGCCCGCTTGTCCCTCTCATGCAGGCAGACGAGCATCATCACATCGCTCCTGCACCAGCCCGCCTCGTTCTTGTTGCTGCCCTGGTCGCTGCCGAGGATAAGGGTATTGACGCTCTCGTCGGGGTCGCTGGAAAGCGGGGTCAGGGCCTCGGCCACCTCTTTCTTCTCGGCGCCGCTGGGCTGCCACTGCTTTGATTTGAACGAGAGGTATACTTCAGCACCGAACTTGGCGATGGCCTTGGCGTGGTACCCTACGGCACAGCCCGCGATAATACCGATGAGGAAGAACGTGACGAACTTCGGCCAGGTGTACGATTGCCACCTGCCGGGCTGCCTGGCCTTGGCCCTGTTCCTGAGGTCCCGCCGCCTCCTCCTGGCCTCCCAGTATGATATTTGCTGGCTGGAATGCTTTCCCATGCTGTTGAATACGGTCGAGGGTCCTTCAAAACGCCACTATATGGTAATCGTTAGACCGCAACCCTACAACTTCCTTCGGCGTCATATCCGTCATTACCGATCTCTCCTCTTGAAGGGGGTCATCGCTGGCCACCCCCGAGGTCGGTAGCTAAGACGGCTGACAGGTTGTATGGGTTCTGTCAGGTCCCGCCAGTGCCTTCCTGTCGTGCGGCGGAACGCCTCGGTCGAAATTTGCCCATACGCCACAAAAACATATATAAATCACAACAAAATCAATAATTTCTTTTAAGAATTTTTAGCCCCATGTTGAACATGATTAACTCTAATTTATCCTATTAACAAGCCATTTTCCGGTGTTTTCGTTCGCCGGAAAACGCGTAACAATGCGAAAAAGTCCCGTTTTGCCTCTTGTCTGGCCCTATGTTGTGTGCTACGATTCCGACAGTATCAACATCTTGTACCTCGACTATGCACTGAGGGGTAGCTTTGGAGTTTGTACTGCTTCTACTGCTGTTAGTGGGGGCGGGGGCGCTGATTCTGCCGGACATCCTCAGGGAGCGGGTCATAGACTCGCCGCTTGACACTGTCTCCGACTGGAGAAGGGGCATGGCCGCACTTGCGGTTAGCACATACAACTTCAAGCCTTCTGGGGGTCACTATTACATGTCAGTAGGGAGGAGTGACCCGGAGCCGTACGTTAGGCGCAACTACTTCAGCGAGGACGACGATCATGAAGTCGAACGCGACGACACGTTCGTGCCTTACCCGAGCAACAAGGTCCGCGCCGAGATGGAGACGAGGCGAAACAGGATAATCGCTCTTCTGCTGATCGTCACGCTCGCGACCGGCATCTGCTCGCTCGTCCCGGCGCTGCGCTGGATAATACCCGTTCACGTAGCGATGCTGCTGCTGCTCGCGCTATACGTGAGTCTGGTCATACTCATTCCGCACTACGACAGGCACCACTAGGGCACCCGCTTCGTCACCTCGAAACCGATCGTTCCATCCTTCACGGAAGTCCTCACCGCGTCGCCTTCGCGGACCTCGCCGTTCAGTACCATCAGCGCCAGCTTGTCCTGCAGCTCACGCTGCATTACCCGCTTCAGCGGCCGCGCTCCATAGACGGGATCGAAACCCTTTTCCGCCAGCAGGTCCCTGGTGTCGTCGTCCAGCTCCAGCTCTATCTTGCGGTCGGCGAGCCTCTCCGACAGCAGCGCCACCTGGATGTCCACTATCTTCCTGATGTCGTCCCTGGTTAGCGCGTTGAACACCAGTATCTCGTCGACCCTGTTCAGGAACTCCGGCCGGAAGCGGTTCCTGAGCGCTTCCATCACCACCATCTCGGCCTTCTCGCTCGCGCCCGGCTCGGCCGCCTGCAGCGACTGGCTGCCCAGGTTGGAGGTCATTATCACAACGGTGTTCCGGAAATCCACAGTCCTGCCGTGCCCGTCGGTGAGGCGGCCCTCGTCGAGTATCTGCAACAGGATGTTGAATACGTCGTCGTGCGCCTTCTCTATCTCATCCAGCAACAGCACGGTATAGGGCTTACGCCGTACCGCCTCGGTCAGCTGGCCTCCCTCCTCGTAACCGACGTAGCCGGGCGGCGCGCCCACCAGGCGCGAAACCGTGTGCTTCTCCATGTACTCGCTCATGTCCAGGCGCACCATGGCGCGCTCGTCGTCGAAGAGGAACTCCGCGAGAGAGCGTGCGAGCTCCGTCTTGCCCACACCGGTGGGCCCGAGGAATATAAAGGAACCGATAGGCCTCTGGGGGTCCTGCAGTCCCGCGCGCGCGCGGCGGATGGTGTTGGACACCGTCTCGATCGCCCTGTCCTGACCGACCACCCTCTGCCCGAGCCTCTCCTCCATGGTGACCAGCTTCTGGACCTCGCCCTCCATGAGTCGCGACACGGGGATGCCGGTCCACTTGGCGACGACCTCGGCCACGTCCTCTTCGTCGACCTCCTCTTTCAGCATCTTGCGCTCTCTCTGCAGTTCGGCAAGCCTCGCGTTCTCCTCCTCGAGCTGCTTCTGGGTATCCACTAATGTCCCGTACCGTATCTCGGCGGCCTTCCCCAGGTCGCCTGTACGCTCCGCGATCTGCTCCTCGTTCTTGAGCTCCTCGATGTGTTCGTTCAACTGGCGCAGCCTGGTTATGGAATCCTTCTCGTTCTGCCAGTGCGCGAGGAGCTCGTCGGAGTCCTCCTTCAGGTCCTGGAGCTCTTTCTCCAGCCTCTCCAGCCTCTCTTGCGAGGCCGCGTCCGTCTCCTTCTTGAGCGCCTCCCTCTCTATTTCCAGCTGTTTCATGCGGCGTTCCACCTCGTCAACCTCGGTGGGCATGCTGTCGATCTCTATCCTCAACCTGCTGGCCGCCTCGTCTATGAGGTCGATGGCCTTGTCCGGGAGGAACCTGTCCGAGATGTAACGGTCCGAGAGGACGGCCGCGGCAACCAGTGCCGAGTCCTGTATGCGCACGCCATGGTGCACCTCGTAGCGCTCCTTCAAGCCGCGAAGGATGGAGATGGTATCCTCCACGGAGGGCTCGCTCACCATTATTGGCTGGAACCTGCGCTCCAGCGCCGCGTCCTTCTCGACGTGCTTCCGGTACTCGTCCAGCGTGGTAGCGCCTATGGCGTGGAGCTCACCGCGGGCAAGCGCTGGCTTCAGCATGTTCGAGGCGTCGACCGCCCCCTCGGCCGCGCCCGCCCCGACTAGGGTGTGCATCTCGTCGATAAAGAGTATCACCTCGCCGGCGGCCTGCTCTACCTCTTTCAGCACAGCCTTGAGCCGGTCCTCGAACTCGCCCCTGTACTTCGAGCCCGCGACCAGCGAGCCGATGTCGAGCGCCAGCAGTCGCTTGTCCTTGAGGCCTTCGGGCACGTCGCCGTCGACGATGCGGCGGGCGAGCCCCTCCGCGATGGCGGTCTTTCCGACCCCGGGGTCGCCGATGAGGACGGGGTTGTTCTTGGTCCTGCGGGAGAGCACCTGTATGACCCTGCGTATCTCGTCGTCACGGCCTATCACAGGGTCGAGCTTTCCCTTCCTCGCCTCACCGGTGAGGTCGCGGGCGAACCTCTCCAGCGCCTGGTACTTCTCCTCCGGGCTCTGGTCGGTAACCCTCTGCGAACCCCTTATGTCGGCCAGCGCCTTCAGCATGTCCTCCGAGGTCACGCCGCTGTCTTTCAGCGCCTGGGCACCGTGCCCGCCCGCCTCCAGGACAGCAAGAAGCATGTGCTCAGTGCTCACGTAGTCGTCCTTGAACCCCTGCGCGAGGTCCCACGCCGCGTCCATTACCTTTCCGAGCATCTGCGAGGCGTACTGCTGGACGGCCCCTGCGACCCTGGGCCTCGCCGCGAGCTCTTCTCTCAATCTCTGCTCGAGCCCCGTCACGTTGACCCCCAGCTTCTGCAGGAGCGGAAGGGTCACACCATCCCGCTGGCCCACCAGCGCGAGCAGTAGGTGCTCTACGTCTATCTCCTGGTGCTCCATCGACTGCGCCAGGGCCTGGGCCTGACCGAGAGCCTGCTGGGCCTTGACCGTGAGTTTTTCAGGATCGATCATGCGTATCTTCCTCCCGACGACCCCGCGCGAGAGCGCGGTCTCTGCCTTCCCCAGGAATTGTAGTTCTATGCTCGTGCCTCAAAGCCTGCGATCCCCAAGCACCCAAGGCGCTGAATGCAGTAAGCCGCACCCGGCACCGAGCATCGCCTTCGACTAGAATACTACCGTGAGCTGATCCGTGCGCGACTGGAGGGAGCAGGTGTCGGAAGACGCGGGACTGGGGGGCTTCTCGGACAACATCGATGATGTGAAGTCGGAGTTCAAGCTGCTCGTCCGAAACGGCAATTTCATGAAGCTGTTCTGGGGCCAGCTCATATCCAGCTCCGGCGACTGGCTGACCACCCTCGCGCTGATCTCGCTGGTGTACGGCCTGACCGGATCGTCACTGGCGGTAGGAGGCATGGTCGCTTTCCGGGTGGTGCCCGCACTGTTCTCGGGGCCTATCGCCGCCCACATCACAGACCGGGTGGACCGCCGCAAGCTGATGATAGGCTGTGACATCTCACGAGGGATTGTAATACTCCTGGCCCCGTTCATGACCAGGGTGTGGGCGGTCTATGTGCTGGTCTTCTTCCTCGAGGGGATCTCCATAGTCTGGCTCGCCGCCCGCGACGCCAGCATCCCCAACCTCGTCGATAAAGAGCAGCTCACCATGGCAAACTCGCTCTCCATGGCGACGACGTATGGCGTGATACCTCTTGCGGCTATTCTGTTCTCGCTCATCACGGTGCCCTCGCCACTGACGAAGCTATTCATCGATGGGGGGTTCTTCGCCGAGCATCCCACCGCTCTGGCCTTCTTCATAGACGCCCTTACATTCTTCATAGCCGCAGTGTTCTTCTACCGCATGCATCTCCTCTCTCCCAAGGACCACCTCGACATGGAACAGACCCCGAAGTTCGCGGAGTCCCTGACGTACGCGATCAGGCACCCCTTCACACGGTCACTGATGCTGGGGGTCGCCGTCGGCTGCATGGGTGGCGGAAGCCTTTACGCCGTCGGCATAGGTTACGTGAAGGAGGTCATCGGCGCCCAGAGCGACGCGGCGTTCGGGCTGCTCATGGCCCTGTTCGGCCTGGGGATGATAGCTGGCGTCGTCGCGCTCCAGGTCCTGGTGCACCGCGAGGAGAAACCGTGGATGCTCCGGATGTCGCTCCTGGTGCTGGGAGGCATCATGATCGGCATGAGCTTCGTGCACGTGGCGGCTCTGGCGTACGTCCTGGCCGGGTTCTTCGGCGCCGCTTTCGGCATCCTCTTCGTGATCGCCGTCACCATGATGCAGGAGCGCGTGGAGGACGCCGACCGTGGCAAGGCTTTCGCGGCGTTCCATGTGGTCTCGAGGATATTCCTGGTGGTCGGAGCGGGCGTCGCGGGCGCCATCGCAGGGATCTTCGACGTGCACACTCTGAACGTCTTCGGCATATCGTATACGGTCTACGGCATCTCGGTCGCTCTCTTCGTAGCCGGCGTGCTCATAGCCTCGGTATCGGTGGTACCACTGGGCGACAAGAAGGAGAGAGTGAGGGACTACTTCGCGAGGGAGAAGCCGGACTCCGTGCCGAAGTCTAGCGACGCATGAGGGCCCGTGCCTAGTCCGCGAACGCTCCCGCGGCGCAGACTCCCGCGGCTCGATCCCCCTTGGTGGGACCCCAGTATGTGGCGCGCTCTGCTATCACCCCGTGACCTGGCGTCAGGCACCGCACCTCGATACCGGCCCTTCCTTCCGCCAGACGCTCTGACATGCGAAAGGTCCTGCGGGAGTTCACGGGCACCACTTCCGTGAAGGCCACGCTCTTCTCGGAGTTACCGGTGAGGTAAGCGACCTGGACCTCGACGTCCGCGTCCCCGGGGTTCTGGACCAGCGTCCACGTCTCGTAGCTGATGCCGGCAGCTTCACCCGAACGGCCGCCGGGCATGTGGAAGATCCGGTGAGGCGAGTCCGCCCCTACCGAGTCGTGCCCGGCCGTGCCGCCGCCCGAATCCCAGTACATGGCCCTCTCCGCCACGATCTCACGCGAGCCGCTGACTTTTATCGAGAGGTCTTTATCGGAAACCGCGTCGTTGACCCTCACCGTCTTGCGAGAGCTCGCCGGGACGTCGAAAGGCTCGGTTGAGATGGGGCCGCCGGTCGTCATGTAGGTCACCCGGACCCTCGCCGGTTCCGAACCGGGGTTCTGGAGCAGCAGCCAGGTCTCGAACCCCCAGGCGGTTGAACCCTCTCCCAGGTACCATTCCCTGGCGGGCGCTGTAACCCCAGTGGAGCAGTGCCCCACAGCGGAGCCGTCCCTGTACATGGAGCGCTCGGCAACCACGGGCAGGTCCGACTGGACCATGATGGACGCGTCTTCCGCGCCGATATCATCAGCGACGTTCACGGTGACGCGAGAGTCCGCGGGCAGGGTATTGGTCTCGACGATCGGGCCCCGGCCTTCGACCATGTAAGTGACCCTGCCGGTCGCGGGAGAGTCGTTGGGATTCTCGAGCAGCAGCCAGGTCTGGAAGCCCCAGGCCGTCGAACCCTCGGGGAGGTACCAGGTAACGGCCGGCGCGCCGACACCTGATGAGGAGTGCCCTTCCATTCCCGCAGTCCCCGCGGCGCCGTTCCAGCTCATGGTCCTGTCCGCGGCAATGGACCTGCCGTCGAGGCATTCCAACCTCACTGAGAAATCACCTTTGAGACCGTACTCGGCGCGGGGATCCACGGTCCGGGTGCTGCGTGCCTCCATGACGAGATCCGGGCAGCTGAGCGGCCCTTCACTCGTGAGCATGGTGGGTCTGACGGTCACCGCCCGGTCGTCGGGGTTCATCACCGCTATCTCGGTGTCGAAGCCCCAGGCCGTCGAACCCTCCGCCAGCAACGAGGTCGGCACAGTGGGCGTGAACGACCTGGCGGAGCCGGAGACGCCGCCGGGCGTCTTGACCACGACAGGCCCCTTGCGCGCTCCCGCGGGGACCGTACAGACTATTGTCCTGTCCGACCACCGGCTGTAAACCGCTGCCGGCACCCCTGCGAACTCCACTTGCGAGACCACGTTGCCTCCGCCCGTGCCCCGCATCGGCCCGAACCCGGCACCCGTCAGCGTCACGGTGACGCCGGGTGGTCCGGAGTCCCGCGAGAGGCTGTTCAGGACCGGAGGCGCGACGACCCTGAGCACGCCGGTGAGCGGCCTGGGTCTCTCCGCCCCGGTGACCACGTTCACGCTCCTCTTGCCGGGGCGGGCGGTCGGGCTCACAGTCACGTTGACCCTTACCAGCTGCGGATCCAGGCGCCTGAGCGAGTTGACCGTCACCCCTTCTCCCAGGCTCGCTCTGCTGGACGCGGTGAACCTGGTCAGGCTTCCGGTTATCTCGACGTCGCCCGTCCACCCCCTGGCAGCAGTCGTTGGAGTCACACTCGCGATCGCCGGCTGCGCCCCCACCACGAACCCGCCCTCCAGCGGCACCGGGGTCTCGTCTCCGGTCAAGACGTTCACCCGTCGCGGGCCGAGGGAGGCGCCGGGATCGATGCTGACCTCGGCGTAGAGGTGGGTGCTGTCGATGACGTTGAGCGTGCCGCCGACCATGGTCACGCCGGGGCCCAGGTCTATCTCGCTACCGTCCTGGTCGAAGCCGGTGTACCCTCCGATTATCTCGATGGGCACGGTGTCGCCGGGGTCCCCGTACCCCGGAGCGCACATCTTGATGAACGGGGGATCGGCGTAGAGGATGGTCCCTCCCTCGCCCACGGCCCACGCATTCGAGGCGTCGGGAGCGTAGACACCGTTCAAAGCGTTGGTGGTCATCCCCGCAGCCTGCTGGGTCCAGGTCGAGCCGTCGAAGAAACGTATGGTACCGCTGTCGCCAACGGCCCAGACGTGGCTCGCGTCTGCGGCCCAGACGCCCCTCAAGGTCGATCCGCCCGAAGTCTGCCTCGCCCAGGAGGAGCCGTTATAGAAGTAGATGTTGCCCCCTGCGCCCACCGCCCAGACGTGGTGATCGTCGAGGGCGTGGACCGCGTAGAGGTCAGTGCCCAGGCTGGCCTCGCTGGACCACCATGAACCCCCGTCTGTGGTGCGCCTCACAGCGCCACCCGCCCCTACCACCCACACGTTGTTGGAATCGAGCGCGGAGACCGCGTTGAAAGCGGTGGTGGTCCAGCTCAACTGCGTCGACCAGTTTCTCCCATTGAATCTGAGGATTGTGCCTCCAGTTCCCACCGCCCAAACCCGAGAGGCGCTGGCGGCCGAAATCCCTTTGAGCTTGTAGCCCCAGATGCTCCAGTAGGTGTACTGCCTGCTCCAGGCGCTTCCGTTGTAGTAGAGGATGTAGCCGTTGTCACCTAGAGCCCACATGTTGGACGCGTCCGCGGCCGTTGCCGAGATGAGTGTGGTGGTCTGTCCGCTCGACTGCTGGCTCCATACTTTTCCGCCGTCGGTGCTGTTCAACAGGTTGCCCAGGCTGGCGTCGTTCGCACCGAAGGACCACACCCTGCTCGCGTCAAGCCCGCACACGGCGTACTGCGTGGACTGGCTGCCGCCGGTCCTCAGTGTCCAGGCGCTGCCGCCGCTGTTGGTCATGAATGCCTCGTACCCGGCACAGTAGATGTTGCTGGCGTTAGCGGCGCAGATATCGCACAGATCGGTGGTGGTGGGGCTGGTCTGCGCGGTCCAGCTGGAGCCGTTGTTGGAGCTGAAGGAGATCTTACCTTCCCACCCCGCCACCCAGACGTGGGTGGAGTCGAGCGCCGCCACGGAGGCAGGCCAGTCCTGGCCGCTCATGGCGGCTCCGTACGTCACACCGCCGTCCGACGAGCGCAGCACCGTGCCGTCCCAGTCCACCGCCCACAGGTTGTTCGCATTGTACGCCGAGATGCACATCGGGGCTCTCGTCGTATCTCGAAGCGCCCAGGTGGAACCGTTCCAGAACAGGGTCCTCCCTGCCGCGGGTGGCGGCGCTTGCCCGACCACCCACACCGCGCTCGCGTTCAAGGCAAGGACATCTGTGAACCCTCCTTCCGCGTACTCCAGCTCCACGTTCCAGCCACCCGCGTCCCTGTGAAGGACCAGGGCGTTGGTGAACCCGTCGTGTCCACCCACCGCGTAGACGTTGGTGTTGCTGGTCGCGGAGATCCCCCAGAGGTCATAGCTGTAGCCGGTTGAAGGGGGGGTCTCCCTGGTCCAGCTGGAGCCGCCGTTGGTGGTCCTCAATATGGTCCCCCCCTCGCCGACGGCCCAGACATTGCTGGCGTCCAGGGCATGAGCCCCGTAGAGGTTCGCGGTGGTGTTGCTCTTCTGTTCGCTCAACACGGAGCCGTTGAAGTAGGTGATACAACCGTATTCACCCACCGACCAGACCCTTCCCGCGCCCGCTGTGGTTGCGGCGAACATGTTATGGCTCTTCGGGAGGGGGTTCTGCCAGACCCAGGTATATCCGGGTTCGTCCGGATTCGCCGCGCCCGCCACGGGAGACCAGGCGAGCGCAAGCACCAGCGCGAGCGCGGAAAAGTACAAAATCACTCTCTTACTGACACTTCGTTTCATGAGTCCCGTTGCGCTGCGCCCGACCCGACAAGCAGCGATCTCCTGTCATCACCGATCGGAGTGATTTCCGAATCACCCACATGATCTATCTTCGTGGTGTAGAATATTGCCGTTACTATTATTGGCTGGTGGTAGTAAAGGTGAAGTAAGATGCGTCGCCGCTTTTGTATTTTTATCATCTGTGCCGCGCTCCTCGCGACAGTATTAATGACAGTCTCCCCATGCTTTGCAGACTCCAGCTCGGTGACGGTCCGTGTCAGGGTCCCCGATGTCGTCCGGGTCGGCGCTGACGGCACCGCCCGGTCCAATGTGACAGTGCTGGAGCAGTTCTCGAACGGCGTAGTGACCGTGGTCGCGCCCTGACGGCGCATGCCGACCCGCATCAGCTCTTCTTGGCCCTATGTGTCCCCTGGTAGCGCTGTTTCTTCCTCGATCTCGCTTTCCCTGAGCGGGCCTGGCGATCCTCCATGCGGCTT
>JAGUWJ010000061.1 GCA_020062425.1 Actinomycetota bacterium | reverse complement strand
GCCCCTGCCCGCCGGGGCGGCCCCGGCCCCCGGCCCGGACCTCCGGACATTGCTGGAGAGGAACGCTAATGTAAAAACACCGGACGGACACGGCATGGGACTCACGCTCTCGCCCCCCGGCGAGTCCGGGGAGAGAGATCTCACGTACGGGCTGTCTGAGAGCCTGCCGCTGGCCGCGTCGGTGGACCTCTCGGGGGACCTCCCGCCGGTGGGTGACCAGGGAATACAGGGAAGCTGCGCCGCCTGGGCGACAAGTTACTACTACAAGACATGGTCGGAGAAGCAGGAACACGCGGCCTGGGATCTGGACAACCCCATGTACCAGTTCAGCCCCTCCTTTATGTACAACCAGATAAACGGGGGGGTCGATGATGGCGCGTCGTTCTACGACGCATTCAGCCTCCTCGAGACGAAAGGCGACGTTGACATCGCCGAGATGCCGTACGACCAGAACGATTACACCACACAACCTACCACCGCACAGCTCGAGGCCGCGAAACCTTACCGCATCCCGGCTTACAGCCAGCCCGGGTGGGGTTACTTCTTCCTCCGCTCGACCAACGGGCCTTATTCGTCCCCCAACGACATATCAACCCTGAAAGCCTGGCTGAATAGCGGCGAGATGCTGGTCATGGCGATACCGATCTACTGGGATTTCTTTGATGATACCCCGTACTACGACTACGATGGTTCGTCCGGCTTCTCCAATAGCGGTCACGGCGTGGCTATAGTCGGCTACGACGACAACGCGAACCCCTCCGGTGCCGATGCAGACCACAGGGGCGGCTTCAAGATGGTCAACTCGTGGGGGCCGTCCTGGAACGGCGACGGCACCGTCTACCTGAGCTACGACTTCGTGAAAAGGTACGTCTGGGAGGCGTGGTGGATGGGCGACCTCGGCCCGGACGGGCCGTCCATAAGCAGTCTGAGCTCCAACGCCGGGCTGGTCGGGCAGCAGATAGAGATACGGGGGAAGAATTTCGGCGCGGACCGGCGCTCGGCGGACGTCCGCTTCAACGGGACCAGCGCCAGCGTGGTCTCATTCACCGACGCCAAGGTCACCGCGACCGTACCCGCGGGCGCGACCACAGGACAGGTAAGGGTCTACGACTGGGAGGGCACCTCGAGCAACGGGGTCGATTTCACGGTGGGCATGCCCACCGTGGCGGGCATCTCCCCCGCCGGCGGCCGCAAGGGCACAAAAGTTACCGTAACCGGTACCCACTTCGGGTCCATCAGGGGCTCGTCCAGCGTGAGGTTCGGCTCGGTCGCCTGCGCCTCAGGTGACTACGTGTCGTGGAGCGACACCCAGGTGGTGGTCAAGACGCCGGTCGACGCGTTCGGGAGGTGCCAAATCACCGTGCGGACGGGCGCAGGTACCTCGAATGGGCTCTACTATAAGGTGCAGCCGATAATCAGCACCGTCAATCCTACCTCGGGGAGGTGCGGCTCGATTGTCACCATCACCGGGTACGGATTCGGCTCGTTCAGCTCGGGCTACACCGTGGTCTACTTCGGGGGAGTGCGGTCCATCTCTTACCCCATGTGGACCAAGAGGAAGATCCAGGCCAGGGTGCCGCAGAACGCCAGGGGTACTGTATACGTAGTGGTGAAAACGGCAGGCGGCACCTCCTGGGGGAAGAGCTTCAAGGTCCTCTAGCGTCCGAGCCCGCAAAGTTTCCATTGGGGACGGACCCTTAACCGGAAATCTTGCCAGGTCTTAGCAAAACTTCCGTTGGTGCCTGACACCAACGGAAGTTTTCGGTTAAGGGTCCGTCCCCAATGGAAATTCAACCCTCGTCCTCGTCCGAGTGCAGTATCGCTCTCTGGTGCTCCTTGAAGAAGCCGGCGTTGACCATGCGGGTGAAGCCCCGCCGCACCTCCCAGGTGCGGGGGTTGTGCACGTGCCCGAAGTAATGCATGCGCGGCGCGTACCTGTCGATGTAGTCGAGGAGCGCTTCGCTGCCAGCCTCGTCTCGGTTGGCGAGCCTGTCCCAGGTGAGCTCCGGCACCGCCGGTGGATAATGGGTGCAGAGCACGTCGGCCGGTCCCACGGACTCGACCAGCCGGGCGTACTCCTCCGGCTCCATCTCGCCGGGAAGCCCCACGGTCCACGGACCTTCGGGTGAGCCGGACACAAACCCGAAACGTGTTCCCTCTATCTCCACAATCCCTGACTCGACTATCTCAACCCTTTCCCCGGCTATCTCCCTCATCAGCTCCGGGTCGTCGGTGTTGCCGTAGAGTATGTAGCACCGGCAGGGGATGCTGGAGAAGAAAACGTGGTAACTCTCTCTCACCAGCTCCGCGAGGCGCGCGTACCTCTCCGGGTCAGCGCCGGCGACGTCTCGTATCCTGATGCGGACCTCACCTCCCTTTCCCTCCGCCAGAGCGGTCAGCACCTTGACTATCTCCTCCAGCGAATAGACCTGGGAAAGGATGCCCTTCATGGTGCGGAAATCGATGAGGTTGACGTAGTCGCCCAGCAGGACCGCTGTGTCGTCCTTGTTCAACTGCCTGGTCAGCGCCTCGTACGCCCCATGTATGTCCGAGATTATCTTTACCGCCAAGCTTTACTCCTCACTCATATTCCTTCAGCAGCGTACTCGCCCGCTCGCGGACCATCTCTCTGAGCTCCTTTGGTGAGAGCACGCTCACCCTGTCGCCGAACTTGAGCAGGTAGTTCGGCAGCCACTCCAGGTTCCGGGTGCGCAGCTCCACGGTGAGCGCGCCGTCTTCGCCCTCGGTGACCTTCACCCCGGGCCACCCCTCAACCACGCGCCTTCCCTCCCTGCCGGAGAACCTGAGCTTCACGTGGTGAGCCTTCCGGCCGGGCTTGAACTCACCGACCGTCGGCTGCACGGATAAAGTGCTCGAAGCGCCGCTGGATACCGGGCTGTCGGTGAGCGCCGCGCTCTTTATCCTGTCCACGCGGAAGAGTCGTCTGTCTTCCGCCTCGCGGCACCAGGCGAGCAGGTACCAGTTCCCCCTCGACCAGAGGAGAGAGATAGGCTCGACCACTCGGGCGCCCAGCTCGTCCCGCGAGGCGCTGAAATATTCGATCTTCAGACAGCGTCCCCCCTCGAGACCCTGCTCGATAGTGTAGCCCCACCTGCCGGTGTACTCGTTCATCTCAACGTCGATGCGACCGGCGAGGTCGAGCATATCGTCTTTCTCCTCTTCGGTAAGGACGCTTTCCACCTTGTCCAGCGAGGTGGAGAGAGGGCCTTCGTCCTCGAACAGCCCCGAGCGGATGAGCGAGCGGCCGGCGACGGCCAGGGCGAGCGCCTCGTCCCTGGTGAGGTTCAGGGGCCGCTCGAAGAAATCGGCCATCATCAGGTGCACCCGGTCGCCCTCGACCCAGTAGTCAATGAGGTCGTACGGACCGTAGTCGGGGAGACCGCACATCTGCAGGGTCTGGAGGTCCTCCATGAGCACGTCCCTGTCGACGTCGAATTTCAGGCATAGGTCGGACAGGGATGCGCCCTCTTCGCCCGTCATGAACGGGACCATGAGCAGTATCCTCTCCAGGCGGCTCGCTATCCTGCTCATCACCGGCCCTCCATGGCCTCGAGCAGGCCGACGAGGCGATCCCTGGCCATCTCCCTCAGCTCGTCGGGGGCTTTGATCCTCGCGTCCTCCCCGAAGCCGAGGACCCAGTCCAGCAACTGCTCGGGGTCGACCGCCTCGTATTCGACCTCGTGGCCGCCTTCTTCCATCACCCGCTCCGCGATGATACGGGCAGGGCCCGTGTCGCGCGCGAAGGAAAGCCTGGGGCTGAACTCCACGCGGGCGCGGAAGCCCCCCGCGGGGGCGCCGGACGGCCACTCCCATGGGATCTCCTCCCGCAGGTCGAACTCCTCGGGAATCTCGAAATCGGGCGTGCGGGGTCTTCGCGGGTTCACCGCGACTTCCGAGACGACGCGCTCGAGCTTGAAGCATCGCGCCGCTCCCCGGAACAGGCACCTCCCCACCAGGTACCAGGACCCCCCGCGATTGAAGAGGCCGTACGGCTCAACCTCGCGCTCCAGGGGTTCGGCGGCGTCGAGCGCCCGGTAGGCGAAGGTCACCGTCTTGCGGCGGTTCATGGCGTCCAGTATCACCGACAAGGCCTGGCTGCCGGCGCGCGAAGCGACCCAGTGGACCCGGGGAACCTCCTCCACCGCGTCCCCGTCGAAGGTCAGCTTGAGGAGCGCGCTCCTGGCGGGCCCGCTGAACGGGGTGCCCGAGCCGAGGAACAGGCGGGAGACCATGGTGAGAGCCACCTTCTCCTCGGGTTCCAGGTCGAGCCGGGGGAGGTAATACCTGTCGTGCGGGATGGAATAGCCCTCCTCACCCCCGAGCGCGGATTTTTCCACCGCGATCTCCACTCCCATGTCGCGGAGCTCCTCCTTGTCGCGCTCGAACATCTTGTGGAGGGCGTTCTTCTCGGATCGGGTACCGCGCGGCTGGTCGGCGTAAACGGTATTCGAGAGTTCGTCGAACGTCACCGGCCTGCTGGTGTCGAGGAGATGTGCCGTGAGGTTGATGAGCCGTTCGATCTTATCCATGGAAGAGTCCGTTCGTGCCACGAGGGGCTGTCTGACGGTCGACGTCGAGACAAATGATAAAGGGGCCGACCGCGCCAGTCCACCCCCCCCCGAATCTACCCTGGTATCATGCACTTAATTGAAAATTCACCTTCTGGGGTCTGATCCCAAAAGGTGAATTTTGTTAAGTCCTGGCAGAACTTACGGTTAAGTGCCTGACTCCAACGGAAATCTTTGCGACTAGAGGCCGCTCTGGCCGCCGACCAGGAGGCGCCCGATTATCCAGCGCTGTATCTCGGAGGTCCCACCGCCGAGGACGCCCAGCTGCGCATCCCTGATAGAGCGCTCGACGTCGTACTCCTTGGTATAGCCGTAGCCGCCGTGTATCTGCACTGCGTTGCGGGCGGCCTTGCAGCAGACCTCGGTGATGTAGAGCTTGGAGAGCGAGGCCATCAACGGATCCATTATGCCCTGGTCCTTGTTCCAGGCCACCTTGTAAAGCACGAAGCGGGCTGTCTCCAGCCACATCTTCATGTCGGCCAGCATAAACTGGACCGCCTGGAACTTGGCGATGGGGCGCCCGAACTGGTGGCGCTGCTTGGCGTAGTTGATGCACTCTTCGAGCTGAATCTCCATGCCGCCGATGGCCGGCCCCAGCATGACCGAGCGCTCCCACTCGAGGGTAGCCAGCGCCACCTGCATGAACCCCTTGTTCTCTTCGCCCAGCAGGTTCTCGGCGGGGACTTCGCAGTTGTCGAATACGAGTTCGGAGGTGGGTGACGAGCGGTTGCCCATCTTGTGGATCTCCTTGCCGACCGAGAAGCCGGGGAAGTCCTTCTCGACTATGAAACCCGTGATGCCTGCGGAGCCCTTCTCTTTGTCCGTCTTCGCCAGCACTACGAATACGCTGCCCAACGGGCCGTTGGTGATGAAGGTCTTGGTTCCGTTCAAGACGTAGTAGCCGTCTTTCTTCTCCGCGGTTGTGAGTATGCCGGCGGCGTCGCTCCCCGCCTCGGGTTCGGTTAGGCCGAGCCCGGATATCCACTCTCCGCTCGCTATCTTCGGCAGGTACTTCTTCTTCTGCTCTTCCGTGCCTAACTGCCAGATGGGTACGCCTCCTATGACCACGTGCGCTCCCCAGGAGAGTGAGAATCCCGCGTCGCAACCGCCGTAGCCCATAGCCTCGCCGGCAAGGGTGGTGTCCATCACGCTGGCGCCGCTGCCGCCGTACTCCTCGGGGTAAGGCAGGCCCATGAGGCCGAACTCTGCCGCCTTGTCCCAAAGGTCGCGGTCGAAGCGCGCTTCCTCGTCACGCTCAGCGGCCCCCGGACGGATCTCCTTCGTCGCGAATTCGATCACAGACTGCTTGAATAGTTCCTGCTCCTCGGTGAGACTGAAATCCATCTCGCCTCCCTTTCTCAGATACCTGAAATGACCGTACTGTTAAAACGTCCTTACCATACGCCCATAATTAATACCATATTATTCGATTCTCAAAAAGCAAAAATCCGCGAACGCTTGGTACCGCTGAGGTGGGATTTCCCAGATGGGGACAGGCACCAGATGTGAATAATGCCAGGTCCTGGCAGGATTTCCGGTTAAGGATCCGTCCCCAAAGGGAAATTTCCGTTAGTGCCTGACACCAACGGAACCAACGGGAATTCAGAGGTGGATGGGACGGTTCTCCACCAAGTAGTCGGCTTTGATGCCGGTGCGCTCGAACAGCTCGTCCTCGAGCTTCTTCCGGTCGGGCTCGAACCGTATCTCGTCTGGGGTGACCTCCGTTGTGGCCTTGACGGCCTTCTTCACATCCTCCGCCACCTGCTCGAACTGGAAACCGTCCTGAATCGCGAGCCGGATCACCAGCTTGTCGCGGGAGAACTCGTCCCCCGGCACCTCCTTTTCCAGCAGGGCCTGGAACTGGTAGACGCCGGGCGTATCACGTACCGCCGAGACCAGTTCCACCAGGGCCACCCTCGTTCCCTTGAGTTTGGTGAAATCCTTCTTGGCCCTCATAATGGGAGGGATCATCACTGGGAACGTCAGCCCGCACTCGGGGCACCTCCCCCACCGGACACCGCCTCCGATAAGGTCACCCGTGTAGTACCTCAGGAAGACCGAGCCCCTCCAGTCTATGTGACTGAAGACCAGCACCCCCGGCTCGCCCTCCTCCACCGGCTCCAGCGTTGCCGGATCGAGCACCTCCCAGTAGAAGTGCTTGGGGTTCAGGTGTATGTTCATGTTCTCCGCGCATTCGTAGAAGGCTATCCGCATCTCCGTCATGCCGTAACCTTGAACGAGTTTGAAGTCCTCTCGACCACCCGCGTCCCTGACAAGTCCTCGGATATAGTCGCGCAGGGAGTCTGTGAGCGGCTCGGCGGCGACCATCGCGATGAACAGGGTCTTCAGGGGCTCCACCTCTCCGGCCCTCACCATTTCGACCGCTCTTCTCAGCCAGTAGACCAGGTACGACGGGATGGCGATTATACCGTCGAACCCGACACGGGCAAAAAGCTCTATCTGCTTCTCGGTGGGCACGACGTTCCCCCCGAAAGTGTCGAACCCGCTGGCGGCAGCGAGCCACTTACCCATCACGACCTGGAAGAACGCGAGGTGCGGCGCTCCGGGGAAGATGTTCAGCGCGCGGGTGGTCCACTCCAGCTCGCGGCCGGCCCAGAAAGCGGAAGCGACCTCCTTCACGTTCTTGTGGATATCCCTGTAAGTATAGACGGCGGGCGTGGGGTCTCCCGTGGAGCCGGCTGAAACGTGGAAATGTATCGGGTTCCACTCCATCGCGGCCCGGCGCCCTATTCCCTTGTATTTGAAACCCTCCTTGTAGTTGGCACGATAGACGGAGGCGTAGTCCCGTGGGATGTTTGTCAAGGCCTGCGCAAGGTACTTCGCGATGAAACCGCCCCCGATGCGCGCGGTGTCGTAACGGGGCTCCACGCCGGGGAACGTCGGTTGGAGGATAAAAGCGAGTGGATCCTGATTGTAATCCTCCTTGTGGGTGACGGGTATGCGCGCGAGGTCCGCCGGTTTCCTTATCTGGTTCGCGTCCAGGCCCGCTTCGTCGAACAGCTTGCGGTAGTAAGGGTGATACGGATAGATCACCTTCCGGATGTAGTTCGAGAGCCTGCGGAACGAAGCATCCTTCTGTTCCTCGACGCTCTTCAGGTAGAAGTTACCCACAGCCGATCACCTCCCGCGCATCACCACTTGCGGACGAACTCTTCGAAATGGCTGAGGAAGGCGTACTCGCAGAGGACGTCCTGCCGCTCGAGGTGCTTCCTCTGCAGGTACCTCATGTCGCGCTGCTGCCCCTTGATGCCCTCGAGTTCTATCTCCCCGATCAGTTCCCTGTTGCGCGCTTCGAGCTCTGAAAGCCGGGAATGATAACCGGGGATGTCGATGGCCGTGAGCGACTCGCCCTCGTAGCGGCCCGTGGTGCGGCATCGCCCGCAGGTGAACTCGCCGGTCACGCCCTTGCGCACGCCTTCGAGTTCAAGACCGCAGATAGGACATTTCTTCAGAAGCTTCTCATCCATGACGCTCTATTCATATCATAACTCACGCGCATAGACCGACTTCCGTTGGTGTCAGGCACTTACGGAAGCTTGCTGCCAGCGAATCCCACAGACCTCATAAGACTTCCGTAAGTGCCTGACACCAACGGAAGTCCCGATGAAAATTGCAGTGCCTAACATCAAGTTTGGTAGACTTTGTGCATGCGATTGAGGACCAGACTCGCGCTATCAACCGGAAAAGCGGTCGGCGCGGCGAGCCGCCTGATGCGGTTCGGCGGTGGTTCGACCCTGCCGGGAAGGGTCGCCCGTAAGCTGTCCTCCCATTTCGTCCCCGACATGGTCCAGAGCCTGCCGCTTGGGTGTGCCCTGGTGACGGGGACTAACGGCAAGACCACCACCGCTACCCTGCTGGCCGAGCTGCTGGACCGCGCGGGCATGACACCGGTACACAACAGGACCGGGGCGAACCTGATGGCCGGCATCGCCTCGGCCCTCATAAGGGAATCGGACCTGCGGGGCCGCCCGGCCGGCCTTATCGGCGTCTTCGAGGTGGACGAAGCCGCCCTGCCGTCGGCCGCCGCCGAGACCTCACCCCGCCTGGTTCTGGTCAACAACCTCTTCAGGGACCAGCTCGACCGCTACGGGGAGCTGGATACCCTCGCCGCCAAGATGAAGAAGGCGATTGCCGCAATGGACCGCTCGACCATAGTGGTTCTGAACGCCGACGATCCCCTGGTCGCCTCCATCGGGGACGGCCTCGAGCAGAGGGTCCTCTACTATGGCATCGGAGAGACCAGGCAGGCGAACCGCACCGCCCAGCACGCGGCCGACAGCATCCACTGCGCCTCCTGCGGAGCCCCCCTCACATACGAGTACTACCTGTTCGGCCACATGGGCAGGTACTCCTGCGATAACTGCGGGTGGAGCCGCCCCGAGCCCATAGTCTCGGCCGACGACATCGAGATGTCCGGGATGGAGAGTACGCTCTGCACTTTGAAGTACCCCGGCGGGGGCAACCGCATCAGGATCCCCCTTCCCGGTCTCTACAACGTCTACAACGTGCTGGCGGCGACCACCGCCGGTTTCGCGCTCAACGTCAGTATCGAGACGGCCATGAGCGGCATCGAGGGATTCAAGGCCGCGTTCGGTCGCGTCGAGAGGGTGGAGGCCGACGGCCGCCAGGTACTGATGGTGCTGGCCAAGAATCCCGCCGGGTGCAACGAGGTCATACGCACCCTCACCAGCGAGCCCGGCAGGCGTGACGTATTGCTCGCCCTCAACGACAACATCGCCGACGGACGCGACGTCTCCTGGATCTGGGACGTCGACTTCGAGATGCTGAACGGAAAGCTGGATAAAGTGGTCTGTTCGGGCGTGAGGGCCTGGGACATGGCGCTGCGCCTGAAGTATGCCGGCCTGGAGGAGCTGACCTTGACCGTGGAGCCGGAGCTGGAGTCCGCGCTTGACGGCGCGCTCGCACTCACTTCGCCCGGTCAGACCCTTCATATCGTGCCCACTTACACCGCCATGCTCGATCTCAGGAAGATAATGTCGGAACGAGGCCTGGTGACACCTTTCTGGGAGGACCGATGAACGTCCGCATCGGGTACCTGTACCCGGACCTCATGAACATATACGGCGACAGGGGGAACGTGCTCACCCTGGTGCAGCGCTGCCGCTGGCGGGGCATCGCTGTCGAGGTGGACGAGCTGGGCCTCGGGGACCCCGTACCACCAGGCCGCCACGACATCTTCTTCATGGGCGGGGGCCAGGACCGCGAGCAGGTCATGGTATGCGGCGACCTGCTGGAGGTAAAGGGCGAGGCGATCAAGAGAGAGATAGACGGCGGAGCCGCGGCGCTGGTCATCTGCGGCGCCTACCAGCTCTTTGGCAGGTATTACCGTCCCTTCGAGGGGGAAGAACTGCCCGGAATCGGCGTGTTCGACGCCCACACCGTCGCGGGTAAGAAGCGATGCATAGGCAACGTCGTTGCGAAGTCAGCCCTGGGCGGCCGCTCAGGACTCCTGGTGGGCTTCGAGAACCACAGCGGAAAGACGTTCCTCGGCGATGGCTGCACGCCTCTGGGCAGGGTAACGGTCGGTTACGGGAACAACGCCGAGGACCGGACCGAGGGCGCAATCTTCAAGGGGGCGGTGGGCACGTACCTGCACGGCTCCCTTCTCCCCAAGAACCCCGGGATAGCCGACTTCCTCATCGAGAAGGCGCTGTCCCGGCGGGGGCACCTGACATCCATACGCAGGCTCGACGACACGCTCGAACTCAAAGCCCAGGAAGCGGCAATAGCCCGGGCCAGAAAGACGCACTGAAAACCCGATCCCGATGAGGAGACGCGGCGCATGTTAAAGGCTCTGGTCTACGGTTTGATAGCCAGCAGTTCGCTCTTCATAGGAGCGGTATTGGCTGTCATCCTCGGAAAGCCCGGGCGCGGTGGGAGGCTTTCGGCCGAAAGGCGCGAGATGGTGATCGATCGCGCCACGCGAGCCGTGATGGCCTTCGGCGCCGGGGTCCTGCTCTGCACCCTCTCCTTCGATCTCATAGAGGACGCCTATCAGATGGGAGGCTTCGACCAGACCACCCTGGGATTCCTGACGGGAGCTCTTGTTTTCATCATTATCGATCTGTGGCTCGACCGCCTGGGCTCCGGGATGGAACTGATGCTGGGCGCTCTGCTCGACGGGATACCCGAGTCCGCTGTCGTGGGCATCGGATTGCTCGCCCAACAAGGCCTGGGCCTGGTGATGATGATAGCGGTGTTCATAAGCAACTTCCCGGAGGGCTTCTCCGGAACGCGGGACATGCTGGGCCAGAAGGGAACCAGGGAGAAGACCTACACTCCCCGCTCGGCGCTCGCGATGTGGGGGTCAGTGACCGCCATCTGCGCCCTGTCGACACTGGCGGGGTATGCGCTGTTCGGTGACGCGAGCCCGAGCTGGATGGCGTTCATGCTCGCTTTCGCGGCAGGCTCCATCCTGGCGATGGTCTCGCATACGATGATACCCGAGGCGTTTCAGGGGGTCTGGGAGTACAGGAGCCGCAAACGCGGCACCAGGTTCAAGATCGGCGATAAGATAGAGGCGCTGGCAGTCGTGGGCGGATTCCTCCTGTCGTTTGTCCTCTCCCACCTGGCCAGGTGAGCCGCTGCCGAACAGCCTGGGGCGTCGGAGTTTATGCTAAAATACCACTCACTTCACGGACGGGCGTTTAGCTCAGCGGGAGAGCGCTGCCTTCACACGGCAGAGGTCGTGGGTTCAAATCCCTCAACGCCCACCACAACAGTCCCGCTATCGAGGGAGAAGGCTTCGCCAAGCCAATAACTGGATGTCACCCCCTCTCACTTGTCCCACAGTAGGCCCCGAAGAGGCTGCATTTGACCTCTTCCATCCGGACCCGTCCCTTTTGGCGAAACTGTACCGTCTCAACGGGTAGGATGGATGGACCCTAACAGGTATTTTGGTCGGGAGGGACCTGGCCGAGGCTCACCGGAGATATAGTCCGGTGATGCAACTGGAGAGCGAAAGGTAGGCTATCGAAACGATGCCTTCATTCCAAAAAGGTATTGAAAAACATCGTTGAAATCATCCAGCATCGACACCACCTCTTCCTTGGACAGCCGACCCTTCTTGTGGAGGCTGTGGGCTATGTCGTTCCGTTGAAAATACAACTTACTCCATTTCTGGTATTCATCAACTCCCTCACAGAACCACTTGGCTCCTGTACATTTGGGGTACTCGTCCTCTAGCAGTTCCCTTATCCCTTTCTGCATCACCTTGTTGAGTTGGAGTTGGAGTTGACCCGCTTTCGTTGACACCCTTGAATGAGACATATTAGAAGTCCAGTTTTTGTTGACACCAAGATATGGTTTCTTAGACTGCCTGATGCTCGTAATCATCAGGGCTCTTGTAGCCAAGGTATGAATGCATCCTCCTCGTGTTGTAGTAGAGCTCGATGTATTTCAAGAACGACAGCCAGGAAACAATCCTTCTCAGCCTCTGCTAACGGATAGCGGTGATTGTTCTTGTTGATGATTGAAAGCTGGGCTCTAGAGAGAAAATCGATCTTCATAGTAGATGCGCCACTTGGCATTGAATATCTCTGACGTATTGGTCAACTTCGAATAATCCCGTCTTGACCTGATTTCTTCATGCAGTCCGTCGGTTGAAGCGCCCGCAAGATCGAGTAGATAGCCCAGGCGGCGTTTGACTGATACAGGATATTTTGAGGAATAATCGAAAAGCCTGGCCAGATCAAGATCGCTTTTACCGTCTCTTAGTTTCTCAAGCACCAGGTCAATGCTGTAGGTGTCGATCTCGAAATAGAGGAAATCAAGGAATGCCTTCTCAAGCTCGGCCACGCTGGCCTTTCCGCCGCTCTCGGTTATTTCTTCGTACCCGAAAAAGAGTCCGGGCTTGATGCTTTTATATTCATATGTCATCCCCTGGAATGTGAACTTCCTGGGCTTGACCGACGTAATCGCGGTAATCTTCGAGGGCAGTTGATCAAACAGTCCATGACGAGCAAGCGCGAATTCAAACGAAACGTATGATATGGGAACAAGGATTTGTGAAACTACCAGAGGCGAGATATTGGCAAAGCTGTGAGACTCAAGACTGGCTACGGCAAAGACGCCTCGCTTTATTCTCACCAACCAGCCACGCTCGGTTAAAAGGCTTATCTGACGCCTTATCTCCTGGAGAGAGTAATTCTTCTCCAGGAGCTTATTGATATCACTAGCGTAAGCGACGTAACCAAGTTCGGAGATTATCTCCTCTAGAATCGATAATTCCCTTCGGGTAAGGCTAGTTTTTTTCATTGCCATATAATAACCCCATAATGTTATTATCTGGTATCATTATATACCACGAACCGAAGAATGCAATACCTCTGAAACCTTCTGCTCGTAGAAGCTCTCTGGCTCGCCCGTTTCAACAACAAATGAAGATCGGTCGCCTGCGGGAAGCCCGCTCCGCTATCCCAGGCAGCGCTCGGCGTGCTCCCGGCAAGCTAGGAGAATCTCGTCGGACAGCCCCGCGTCCTTCGTGGCTCGCGCCAGGGTCAGCCCACCGACCATCAGCGCCAGGGCCGCCAGCGCCTCGGCGCGGGAGTCCTCGAGCCCGGCCTCGTCGATATGTGAAGCTAT
>JAGUWJ010000043.1 GCA_020062425.1 Actinomycetota bacterium | reverse complement strand
TGGAGACGTTCGAGTACCTGAGGAAGAGCGGCAGGCTGGGGCCGGCAGCGGCCCTTATCGCCGACGCCCTCAACATCAAGCCGGTCTTCAGGATCGCCGCGGGCGACCTGAAGCCCGTCTCCAAGTCGTTCTCCAAGAAAAGGGCGCTGGACAGGATGGTGCGCGAGGTCGAGGCCGCCTCTTACGTGCGGGGACAACTCCACCTGGCGTTCTTCCACGCCGCCGCGCCGGAGGAGGCTGAGGAGTTCTCTCGGCGTATCCTGGCGGCGGTCCCGCATCTGGAGTCGTTCACATCCGACTTCACACCGGTCATGGGCAGGCACACCGGCCCGGGCATCGTGGGCCTGAGCTTCTACTGAGCGGGAGGGAGTACGGCCGCGCGCTCGAACGTGTAGAGTATCAGGGGAGGCCGGCCGGCGGGGCCGGCCGTAGAATGGACGGAGATCGAAGTGGCAAAGACCTGGGCCGTATCGTTCGGCGAAAAAGAGAGAATGGAGCTGGAGCGGGTGATCATGGACGAGGATCCCGCCTCGGCCATGGAGTTTCTTAAGACCGTCATCTACCCCAAGGTGAAGGAAGCCGAGAAGCCGGGCTCGTGCTTTCACGACGTAGCCAAGCCGGTCGAAGAACTCGACAGGCCCGTCGACAGGCACAAGAAGCTGGGGGGAATGGGCCAGAGTTGACACGGCTGGTCCGGACCGCTGCACCGAGGATGGAGGCGGAGCGTGAACGAAGAAATGACACCCGGAGCGGAACCGGTAATATACAAGGAGAACGTCTACTACGGCACGGTGATGTGGCTGCTCATCGGGGGACTCATCGTTCTTTACCTGGTCGTGCTGGTCGGTGCTATCGCCAAGCGGAAGACCGGCATGGCCGTTGGAATGGCCGTTGTCACCGTCTTCCTCCTGGCGCTCCTCGCGAACTTCTGGAAATTGACCTTCATCGTGACAGAGAACGAGGTCGTGTTCGGGTTCGGGCTGGTGAAGAAGAGGTTCAGGCGTTCCGATATAGAGTCATGTGAACCTTACACGCTGGAGTTCCGGAACTACCTGGGCTACGGGATAAGGCTGGGCTTGGACCGGACCATCGCTTACAACACCAGGAACGGTCCGGGCGTCAAGCTCACCATCGACGGAGCGAAGAAGCCGTACGTGGTATCTGTCAACGATCCCGGCGCTATCTGCCGCCTGCTGAGCTCCGGCGGGGAATAACGCGATGAAAGGAACAAACGGACGACCGGCGGCGTTCTGGCGTGCCTCGGAACCACCGCGCCGCACCCGTCTCGAGCGTTTCCTGTGCCGCCACCTGAAACTGCTTGGCGCCCTCTCGCTGGTCTGGCTCGCCCTGCGCTCCGGCAGGAAGCCCTCCAGGCTGAACTACCCGTGCCAGAGGGCCGCCCGTTCTTACGCTGCCCTCCTCTTCGCCGGCACCGCGCTACCGGCGGCGGCGAGGCTACCCCGAAGGATTTTCGGGGATCACCTGGAGCTGCCGCTCGGCAGGAAGGTCTCTACAGCCCTACAGTTCACTGCTGTGGCGCTGCTGGCTGTCGCTGTGATATTCGCCGGACGGGGCGGGCAGCCTCACGGGAGGTCCCTGGAGGCCATGAGGAGCGTCGCGTCCGGCCTCGCTGCACCGGTACTGAGGTCCGACGATGATAACGCCTCCAGTATCTACGTGGCGGAAGGTGTGCCCAGGGCTTCAGAAGAGGGGGTCGACGCGCTCATCAACGTGATGGACGCGAACGGGCTCGACTTTTTCGAGGCGGCGGGCGCGGGGAAGGCCGCCGGCCCGGACGGAGTCATCGGGGCTGACGACACGGTCCTCATAAAGGTCAACGGCGAATGGCGCGGGAGGGGCGGGACCAACACTGACGTGGTGAAGGGGCTGGTGAACGGCATAGTCCACCACCCCGACGGGTTCACCGGAGAGGTGGTGATAGTCGAGAACGGCCAGTGGGATTCCTACATGGACAACAGGGCCGACAACCGCAACCCCGACGGCTGCAACGCTGAGGATGTGACCCAGTCGTTCAACGACGTCGCCCTCGTCTTCGCCGGCCGGCACCGCGTCTCCGTCTATGACTGGACTGCGATCCAGACGAGGTCGGTAGCGGAGTTCGCCTCGGGCGACACGAGCGACGGGTACGTCTACATGCCCGAGATAGAGCTGGGATACCCCAAGTTCACCACGATCTACGGCACCCGCATCAGCCTCCGTCACGGGCTCTGGAACGGCTCGGCCTACGACAACGGGAACGTCAAGCTCATCAACGTGCCGGTGCTCAAGGACCACGCCCTGGCCGGGGTGACCTGCTGCGTAAAGCATTTCATGGGTGTGCAGGACCTCTGGCGCGGGACGAGTGAGGCGCCGCATACCCCGATGATATCCGAGGGCATCCTTGCCAGGCTGATGCTGGCAGCACGGTACCCGGACCTGAACGTTGTTGACGCGATCTGGGTGACGCCGGCGGGAGGGCCGAGCGCCCCTTACGAGCGGGCCGTGAGGGTCGACAAGCTGCTTGCGAGCACCGACCCAATCGCGCTCGACTACTACTGCGCGAAGAACGTACTCCTTCCCCTTAGCGGGAACGCGAGGCACGACCCTGATAACCCTGACGGAGCCACCAACGCGTTCAGGCAGATGCTCACGAGCTCATCCAGCGTGCTGGCGGCGGGGGGAAAGCGGGTCACCAGCGATCCGGCCAGGATGAACGTCTACACGGGGTGGACTCCCCAGCCGCCGCCGGCGACGGCATATGAGTACCTGCTCGCCGAGGGCTCCACCGCGCACGGCTTCGAGACCTGGATACTGGTTGCGAACCCGGGTGATGAAGAGGCGACGGTCTACGTCTCGTACCTGACCGGCGGAGGGTGCAGGAACAGGGAGCCGCTGGTGGTGCCCCCGGGCTCCCGCGTGACCCTCAACGCGTCGAGCGATCTCTGGTCGACGGACGCCGGGATAAGGGTTGGCTGTGACCGCCCCGTCCACGTGGAGAGGGCGATGTACTGGGGAGAGCGCACGGAAGGCCACGTCTCACATGCCGCGATAGGCGGCGCGAAGAGGTGGTACCTCGCCGACGGTCACACGGCGGGCGGCTTCGAGACCTGGATAGAGATACTGAACCCCGCTGCGGCCGAGACGGAAGCCCGGCTCACATACATGACCCCGGGCGGCACGGTGCCCGGTCCCATTGTGTCGGTTCCAGCATACTCCCGGAGGACGATCTTCGTCGCGGATACCGTCAAGGACAGCGATGTCTCGGCCGTGGTGGAATCCGACGCCCCGGTGGTCGCGGAGCGCTCCATGTACTGGAACGGCAAAGGAGGGGGCTCCGGTTCCATGGGGGTCGAGGAACCCTCCGTGGACTGGCACTTCGCGGAAGGATGCACCGCGCACGGATTCGAGACCTACATTCTTCTTTTGAACCACGGGCCCGCTGAGGCGGAAGTGACCCTCCAGTTCGCGGCGCGGGGCGTGCAGGCGGGGAGGGCCGGCTCCAAAGCCGTTGCGGTCCCAGCGGGACACAGGGTGACCGTCAAGGTCAATGATGTGCTGCCGGATGCGGACGTTTCGACCACGGTCCGCTCGAGCGCGCCCGTGGTGGCGGAGCGTTCCATGCTCTGGGCTGTCCCGGGGGGCAGGGCGGGCCATTCAGCTTCCGGTACCGCTTCACCGGAGCGCGAGATGTTCCTCACCGAGGGTTGCACGGCTCACGGTTTCGAGACGTGGCTGACGGTACAGAACCCGGGTGAGCGCACCGCCCGTGTCAAGGTCTACGCTATGACGGGGGAGGGCCAGCGCCGGTTGGATGGACTGGAGCTTGCCCCGCGGGAAGGGCGGACCCTCAGGTTAAACGACTACTTCGAGGGGAACCTATCCGTGCGCGTGACGGCGGACGAGCCGGTCGTCTGCGAGCGGGCGGTGTACTGGAACGGCCGCCGTGGTGGCACCTGCTCGCAAGGCGAAGCCGCCGCTCGGCGCTGAAGAAAGGGCGGGCCGCACCGCACGGCCCGCCCGGATGGTTCGATGGCGCCAGTTTTCTACGCAGGCTCGAAGTGCATCAGCAGAAGTGGGTGGTCGACTTTCTCGTCAGTGTAAGCCACTCTTACCGGCATCCCGACCTTGATGGCATCTGTAGAGTCGCCGTAATCCCTGAGCTGGTGTGTGAAAGGTGTGTCCGCCCCGTCGAGCTTGACCACTGACAGCACGTAAGGGATCTCCACTTTCATGAAAGCCGGAACGAACTGTGAGACTGAGTACCCCACCAGTGTCCCCGTCCCGGGGAGCTCTTTCCACTTCGTGATGCTCAGGCAGTCCGCGCAGACCGGTCGGGGAATCCCCCAGACCTTTCCGCAGCCCGGGCACTCGGTGGTGACGAACTTCTTGTTTGCGAGCTCTATGAAGAACCTGGAATATTTACCCAGGACGTGCTTGTAGGTGAAGTCCATCTTCCACTCGAGACGCATCACCTCGCGGAAATCCTTCCAGGGATCGCCGTCGGGATGCTGGAAGGCCATCGGGTCCTCAGCCGTAAAGACCTCCATGAGCGTGTTGATCTGTTCGAGGCCCATATCAGTCCCTCCTCTCGAATATG
>JAGUWJ010000121.1 GCA_020062425.1 Actinomycetota bacterium | reverse complement strand
TGCAGGAAGACACGGAGGTGTATGCGGTGCTGGCCGCCGCGTTCAAGATGCCGCGGGAGACCGATGAGGAGGGGGCCGCTCGCGACGAGGCCATTCAGAGTGCTTGCCGTGATGCCACCATGGTGCCGTTCGCCATAGCGGAGCAGTGTCTGGAGGTTGCGCGCTTGAGCGAGATCGCGGCCGATATCGGCAACGTGGGAGCCGTCAGCGACGCGGGGGTTGCCGCTCTCATTGCGGACGCCGCGGCCCAGTCGGCAGCGCTCAACGTGAAGATCAACCTGACCACCATAAAAGACCAGGCGTTCAACGAAGAGAAATGGTCAGCCGTTACGGATATACTTACCCGTACGGCCGAACTGAAAGAAAAAGTCGTCGAAGTCACGTACAAGAAGCTCGGGTAGGAGGTTGCAATGGCGGAGATAATAGACGGAAACGCGATAGCAGACGAGATCAAGACCGAGATACTCGCCGAGAAAGAGAAACTCGAGGCCAAGGGCATCACGCCCGGCATAGCGACGCTGCTCGTCGGTGACGACTTCGGCTCGAAGATGTACCGTGGACAGGTAGAGAAGAATTGCGAATCGGTTGGCTTCAACTACATCGAGAAGACGCTTCCGGCCGAGACGACCGAGGAACAGGTCATAGAGGTGGTGAAGGAGCTGAACGCCGATCCTGCGGTCAGCGGCATCCTTCCCTTGAGACCTTTCCCTGAGCACATATCGGACTCGGCAGTAATCAGGAACATCCGCGAGGACAAGGACATCGACTGCTTCCACCCGGCCAACATGGGCCGCCTGACCCTGGGTGAGCCTACCCTCGCGCCATGCACCCCGTCCGCATGCGTCGAACTGATGGAGCGCGTCGGAGTGGAGTTCGAGGGCGCCGAGATAGTGGTGGTCGGTCACTCCAACATCGTCGGGAAGCCTGTAGCCCTGCTGGCTCTCAACCGCAACGCCACCACCAGCGTGACCCATATCTTCACCTCACAGGCAGGCAACCTGGAGAAGCACACTACCGGTGCTGACATCCTCATCGTAGCGGCGGGCAAGGCAAACCTCATTACGCCCGAACTGGTGAAGGACGGCGCCATCGTGATTGACGTTGGGATAAACAGGGTGAAGGTCCTGGACGACGAAGGGAACCCGATCCTCAACGATAAGGGCAAACCCAAGACCAAGACCGTCGGAGACGTCGACTTCGACAATGTGAAGGAGAAGGCCAAGGCCATCACGCCGGTACCCGGTGGTGTCGGGGCTGTGACCAACATGATGCTGCTCAAGAACGCGCTGACAGCAGCAAAGATGCAGGCCGGCCTTGACTGAGAGTAGGGGGAACCGACCCGCTTGACCGAAATCAATGCGGTTTGTGAGAAGAACAGTTAGAAAGGATGTGGGACCAAATGGCGTTTGAGATACCAAAGGAGACATCCGAATCACGGATACGGGAAGTCCCCCTGGGTGACGGCTCGGTGAAGGTCGGCGGAGAGAACGTCCTGCCGTTCTACCTCTTCGAGGGAGAGATGCCGAACCGGCCGCTGATAGCGGTCGAGGTGTACGACGATAATCCGACCGAATGGCCTGCGGCAGTAGCAGAGCCTCTCAAGGACGTCCTCGCAGATCCCGTGGCCTGGGCAAAGAAGGCTCAGGACGAGTGGGGTGCAGACCTTATTGCGCTCCGCCTGAAGAGCACTGACCCGAAAGGTGACGACAATACTCCGGAAGAGGCTGCCAAGACCGCCAAGGCTGTGGCGGAAGCCGTCGGCATCCCGGTCATGGTGTACGGTTCCGAGGATGTGGAGAAGGACGGTGAGGTCCTGAAGGCCGTCGCGGCGGCGGGTGAGGGTAAGAACCTTATCCTGGGACCTGCCCTGGAGGACAATTACAAGACCATCGGCGCAGCGGCGCTTGGCTACAAGCACACGGTCGCCGCGAAGACGCCCATCGACGTAAACCTTGCGAAGCAGTTAAACATCCTGCTCTCCAACCTGGGCGTGGACGTCGGCACCATAGTCGCCGACCCGACAACGGGCGCCCTGGGGTATGGCCTCGAGTATACCTACTCGGTCATGGAGCGGTTCAAGATAGCGGCGCTCCGCCAGGACGATGCCATGACCCAGATGCCCCTGCTGGCAGACGCCGGGATAGAGTCATGGAAAGCGAAGGAGGCGAAAGCTCCCGCGGCCGACGAGCCCCAATGGGGAGATGAGATGAAAAGAGGAGTGATCTGGGAGATACTGACCGCGACCACACTCCTGATAGCGGGGGCGGACATATTGCTGATGCGCCACCCCGATGCGATAAGGACCGTACGCAAGGTGATAGACACTCTGATAGCTCAGTAGCAACGCGCTTAATGCCGGTCTGAAGGCCGGTTTCCGGGAGCCCGGAAAGAGACGAGGAGTTGAGGACAGTTGGATTATGAAGAAAGGACAGCGTGTGAAGCATCCATAGAGATGCTCAAGAAAGCTGACGCGGAGCAGTACGAGACCGCTTTCAGCCGGACTGAAACGATGAAAGCGTGCACCATCGGCGCGAGCGGCATCTGCTGCAAGACCTGCAACATGGGACCGTGCAGGCTTACCCCGCCCAAGAAGGAGGGGGAGCCGGAGAAGCGCGGCATCTGCGGCGCCACCGCCGAGGTCGTCGCCGCGCGCAACTTCGCAAGGATGATAGCGGCGGGGTCTTCCGCGCACTCCGACCACGGCAGGGCCGTGGCACACACCTTCATAATGGCCGCCAAGGGCGAGGCCGAAGGGTACCAGATAAAGGACCGCATCAAACTGCTGGAGGTCGCCACCGACCTCGGCATAGAGGTGGGGGACAGGCCGGTCGAGGAGATAGCCCTCGAGGTAGGAGAGAAGTGCTTCGCCATGTTCGGCCAGCAGGAGGGTGAGCTGACCTTCGGTTGGAGAGCCCCCGAGAAACGCAAGGAGATCTGGCGCAAGCTGGGCATCTTCCCGCGCGGCATCGACCGCGAGGTTGTCGAGACCATGCACCGGACCTCCATCGGCGTGGACCAGGACATGGAGAACATAATGCTCCAGGGTTCGCGGTGCGCGCTGGCCGACGGTTGGGGGGGCTCTATGATAGGCACCGAGCTGCAGGACATCATGTTCGGCACGCCGACCCCTCTCAAGGCGAAGATAAACCTGGGTGTCCTCGAAAAGGACCAGGTGAACATTATCGTCCACGGCCATGAGCCGCTCCTCTCCGAGATGATACTGCTCGCCAGCCAGAGCGAGGAGATGCTCAAGAAGGCCGAGGAGAAAGGCGCCAAGGGCATAAACATAGCCGGCATCTGCTGCACGGCTAACGAGATACTCTCCCGACACGGCATCCCCGTCGCGGGGAACGTTGTCCAGCAGGAACTTGCCATAATCACCGGAGCGGTCGACGCCATGGTGGTGGACGTGCAGTGCGTCTATCAGGCGATCGGGGAGCTCTCCAACTGCTTCCATACAAAGATAATAACCACCAGCTCCAAGGCGAAGATGCCGAGCGCCGAGTACGTCGAGTTCCATGAGGAGACCGGCCTTTCCACCGCCAAGAAGATAGTGGAGATGGCGATCGACAACTATCCCAACAGGGGCGCCGTCGACATCCCCGAGAAGACCAGCGATTTCATAGCGGGCTACGACCACGAGTATGTCAATTACATGCTGGGCGGGCGCTTCCGCTCGTCGTACCGGCCCCTGAACGACGGCATAATCGACGGCCGAATACGCGGTGTCGTGGGCGTGGTAGGCTGTTCAAACCCTAGGGTCACCGGGGGAGGCAACCATGTCCGCGTGGTGCAGGAACTTGTGGCCAACGGTTGCCTGGTGGTCATGACAGGGTGCGCCGCGCAGGAAGTGGCGAAGACCGGCCTTATGACACCCGAGGTGGCCTACCAGGAAGGCGTCATGCCTCAGGGACTACGCGAGATCTGCGAGGCGGTAGGGATCCCGCCTGTCCTGCACGTAGGCTCATGCGTCGACAACAGCCGCATCCTCATCGCCCTTACCGCGATGGTCAAGGAAGGCGGCCTGGGAGACGACATATCGGACCTCCCGGCTGTCGGGTGCGCGCCCGAGTGGATGAGCGAGAAGGCCATCGCCATCGGCCAGTACTTCGTGGCCTCCGGCGCGGCCGTGGTTTTCGGTGCGAGCTGGCCCACCACCGGCAGCCAGACGCTGACCGACTACCTCTTCGATGGGATCTTCGAGCTGTACGGGAACTCCTGGCACTTCGAGTCCGACCCCGAGAAGATGGTCGGCAAGCTTTTGAGCCTCATCGACATGAAACGTGAGGCGCTAGGGATCCTCGGAAAGCGCGAGCGTGTGCTCTACGACATGGCCATGCGGCGCGAGTTGGAGATCTAGCAGGCGCATGAAGCGCCGTAAAGGCCTTTAAGAACGGACCGACTCAAGGAGGAGTTTGGATGTCTAAGATAATCGCAAGCGCAGCGATCCGGGGCGCGCATGCCATTCACGACAGAGTGGCCGCGAGGCTCGATGAAGCGCTTCAGAAACACGGGGAGGGTCAGGAGACAGGCTTTCCCAACACCGCATATTACCTGCCCATCATCTACGGTATGACGGGTGAGAAGGTCGAGAAGCTCGGCGACTGCGGCAAAGTCATGAAGATAGCGGAAGACCTGCTTCCCCCGGTTCCCGCGGAGGACCTCTGGACGCCCTACCTGGGGCCTGCTCTGGACGCAGGCATGGCGACCCTCTTCCTGGAAGAGATAGAGGAGGCCATCAAATACATTGACGGCCCCAACCCGGTGGACGGCATCTGGCTGGGAGCGGCGGATGACGTCATAATGCGCGAGAGAGGCGTCGAGTTCGTTGACGGCTCGGCCCCAGGATTCTGTGCGCTCATAGGTTCCGCGCCCACCCCGGAGATCGCCGAGAGCATCGTCAAGGAACTGCAGGAAAAGAACCTCTATGTCTGGACCAGCGGGAACTTCAACGGGACCACCGTAGCCGAGCAGCTCGACAGCATCGGGGTCCAGCTCGGCTGGGAGACCCGCATCGTGCCGTACGGCCGTGAGATCGGCTCGGCGGTCTACTCGCTCGGCTTCGCCGCCCGCGCCGCAATGAGCTTCGGCGGGGCGCAGCCCGGCGACTTCCGCAAGGTGCTGCTCTACAACAAGAACCGCATCTTCGCATTCGTGCTGGCGCTGGGCGAGGTCACCGACGAATGGTACGCCAACGCGGCAGGCGCCATAAGCTACGGCTTCCCGACCATCGCCGACACGCCCATACCTGAGATTCTGCCGACCGGCGTCTGCACGTACGAGCACGTCGTGTCGAACATCCCGCACGACCAGATAGTCCAGAAGGCCATCGAGGTGAGAGGGCTCAAGATTCAGGTCACCAAGGTACCGATCCCCATGGCGTACGGCCCCGCATTCGAGGGTGAGCGCATCCGGAAAGAGGATATGTACGTCCAGTTCGGCGGCAACATAACCCCCGCGTTCGAGTTCGTCGAGATGAAAGAGATGGACGAGGTCGAAGACGGCAAGATAACGGTCGTCGGCCCAGAGATAGACGACGTCGAGCAGGGCAGCGCGCTGCCACTGGGAATAGTGGTACAGGTGGCGGGCCGCAAGATGCAGGAGGACTTCGAGTCCATCCTCGAGCGCCAGTGCCACCACCTGATAAACGGCGCCGAGGGAATCTGGCACATGGGCCAGCGCGACATCGTCTGGACCCGGATCAGCAACAAGGCGAAAGAAAAAGGTTTCAAGATACGCGACTACGGCGAGATACTCCACGCCAAGCTGCTGGGCGAGTTCCCGGCCATTGTCGATAAGGTGGAGGTCACCATCTACACGAACCCCGAGGACTGTGATCAGTGGCTCGCCAAGGCTCGCAAGAAGTACGCCTTCCGCGACGAGCGCACCGCCGGCATGATAGACGAGACCACCGACATCTTCTACTCCTGCACGCTGTGCCAGTCGTTCGCCCCGACCCACGTCTGCGTGGTGACGCCCGAGCGCCTCGGCCTGTGCGGAGCGTACAACTGGCTCGACTGCAAGGCCGCATATGAGATAGACCCCACCGGCCCGAACCAGCCCATACCCAAGGGCGATGTGATCGACGAAGAGAAGGGGCAGTGGAAGAACGTCAACGAGTTCGTGTGGAACAACTCCGGCCAGAAGCTGGATAAGTTCAACGCCTACACCATGATGGAAGACCCCATGACCTCGTGCGGGTGCTTCGAGTGCATAGTGGCATTCCTCCCGATCTGCAACGGCGTGATGATCGTCAACCGCGAGTTCACCGGCAAGGAGACCCCCTGCGGGATGTCTTTCTCCACGCTTGCGGGCTCGGTCGGCGGTGGTAACGTCACTCCGGGCTTCGTCGGAATCGGGAAGGTCTACATAACCTCCAAGAAGTTCATCAGCGCGGACGGCGGGTTCCACCGCATCGTCTGGATGCCGAAGGAGCTCAAGGAGACCTTGCGTGACCAGCTTGAGAAGAGGGCGGAGGAAGTGGGGACCCCCGACTTCATTGACAAGATAGCGGACGAGACGGTCGGCGTCACCGAGGAGGAGATACTCCCGTTCCTGGAGGAAAAGGGACATCCCGCCCTTACCATGGACCCGATGCTGACCTAATTGGATAACAGAAGAGAGATAGATACGAACCCGTAGATATGAGGAAAGGAGTAGGGAGATGGCACTGAGCGGTCTGGACATATTCAAGCTGCTCCCAAAGACCAACTGTGGTGAGTGCAAGCTGCCGACCTGCCTTGCCTTCGCCATGAAGCTGGCGGGAGGGCAGGCCAAGCTCGAGGAGTGTCCACACGTCTCCGACGAGGCGAAGGCGGCACTGGCCGACGCCGCGGCTCCCCCCATCGCCGAGGTGATAATCGGACAGGGGGCCAAGGAGTTCAAGACCGGCGCCGAGCTGGTCCTGTTCCGCCACGAGAAGAGATTCGTGAACCCGACAGGTATGGCGGTCCTGATCTCGGACGCCATGTCGGACGACGAGGTGAAGGCCAAGGTCGAGCAGGCCGACAAGGATGCCTGGGAGCGCGTGGGCCAGCACCTCGAGGTAAAGATGCTGGCGGTCAAGTGCGAATCGGGCGACGCCGGAAAGTTCAAGGACCTCCTCACCAAGGTCAACGGGATGACAGAACTGGCCCTGATGCCGATGACAGAGGACCCGGAGGTCATGAAGGCGGCGGTGGAGGCAGTGGGGGACAAGAACCCGCTGCTCTACTGCGCGACGGCTGCCAACCTCGAGGCAATGGGTGCCATCGCCAAGGAGAAGAACCTGCCGCTGGTGGTGAGGGGCGACGGCCTGGACTCCCTGGCTGAGGTCTCGGAGAAAGCCACGGGCATGGAGCTCAAGAACCTGGTGCTCGACCCGGGCACCAGGAACCTGAAGGAGACATTGGAGGCCCTGATAGCGATCAGACGCGGGGCGCTGAACAGCAAGTTCAAGCCTTTCGGTTTCCCGACCATCGCTTTCCCCTGTGAGGAGACGGATGACGTCTACTTCGAAGGCGCGCTGTCCGGCATCTACATCGCGAAGTACGCCGATATCGTGGTGACCTCCGAGGCGGACGCCTGGATGCAGTACCCGCTCCAGGTCGAGATACAGAACATATACACCGATCCCCAGAAGCCTATGGCAGTCGATGCAAAGTTCTACGAGATCGGCACCCCCGGCCCCGATTCCCCGGTGCTGGTCACCACCAACTTCTCGCTGACCTACTTCATCGTCTCGGGCGAGATAGAGGCCAGCAAGGTGGACTCCTGGCTCGGCATCGTCGACTCCGAGGGTCAGTCGGTCCTGACCGCGTGGGCGGCCGGAAAGTTCGTGCCGGACATCATAGCCAAGTTCATAAACACCTCGGGGATAGCTGACAAGGTGAACCACCGCAAGCTGGTCATCCCCGGGTATGTGGCGCAGATATCAGGCGAGCTCGACGAAGAGCTTACCAACTGGGAAGTGCTGATCGGCCCGCGCGAGGCGGCGGACATCTCCGCTTACCTGCGTAACTGGTCCGCGTCGTAAGGCGTGCGAGGCAAAACAAGGGAATTGCAGGAGGAACACATGATCATTACGAGACAGAAAGCCTTTGAGGCTATCCTCAAAGAGCTGGAGGACGCCAAGAGCGTATTCCTCGTCGGATGCGGAGACTGTGCGACCGTATGCGAGACGGGCGGCGAGGACCAGGTCAAGGAGATGACCGAGAAGCTCACCGCCGAGGGCAAAAATGTAACCGGCTCGGTGATCCCTGAGACCGGCTGCCACGAGCTAGACATCAAGAAAGAGTTCAGGGCGCACAAGGACGAGGTCGAGAATGCCGACGCCATAATGGTGATGTCGTGCGGCGCCGGCTGCCAATCGGCGCGAAGCGCGACAGAGAAGCCGGT